>NZ_JBANEM010000012.1:0-205831 GCF_040187805.1 Comamonas sp. wu1-DMT | reverse complement strand
GTCCACGCCCAGGTCTTCGGGCTTGAAGGTGTCCAGCTGCTTTTTCTTGGCCTTCATGATGTTGGGCAAGGTGACGTAGCGGGGCTCGTTCAGGCGCAGATCGGTGGTGATGACGGCGGGCGTGGACAGGGCCACGGTTTCCAGGCCGCCGTCCACTTCGCGGGTCACATTCACTTTGTCGCCAGCGACTTCGACCTTGGAGGCGAAAGTGGCCTGGGGCAGGTCGGCCAGGGCCGCCAGCATCTGGCCGGTCTGGTTGGCATCGTCGTCGATGGCCTGCTTGCCGCAGATGACCAGACCGGGTTGCTCCTTGTCCACCAGGGCCTTGAGCAGCTTGGCCACGGCCAGGGGCTGCAGCTCGACATCGGTCTCGACCAGAATGCCGCGATCGGCACCGATGGCCATGGCCGTGCGCAGGGTTTCCTGGCACTGAGCCACGCCGCAGGAGACGGCGATGACTTCGGTCACCACGCCTTTTTCCTTCAGGCGCACGGCTTCTTCGACGGCGATTTCGTCAAAGGGGTTCATGCTCATCTTGACGTTGGCGATGTCCACACCCGTGCCGTCCGACTTCACGCGGACCTTGACGTTGTAGTCCACGACACGTTTGACGGGTACAAGGATTTTCATGAGAAAGATCTTTCCTGGTTTTGAAGAGTGAAAGGCTTAGCGGGCAAGGCCCGCGAGCCGCTCGTTGATCAGTGCATGGGCCTGGTCCATGATGCCGGCGATCAGCTGCGCCACCGTAGGCACATCGTGGATCAGGCCCGCGACCATGCCGCAGGACCAGACGCCTGCGTCCATGTCGCCGTCGTGCATGATGCGCGGATAGACGCCGGCCACTTCGGGCGCGATGTCGGCAAAGGTGATGGCCGCACCCAGCTCGCGCTCTTTTTGCAGCAGGCGTTCGGTGGCCGCATTGCTCAGCACGCGCTCGGTGTTGCGCAGCGGGCGCATGACCAGACGGGTGTCGAGCTCGCTGGCCGCCACGATGGCCTGCTTGACGTTGGCGTGTACGGGGGCCTCTTTCGTGGCGATGAAGCGCGTCCCCATGTTGATGCCTTCGGCGCCCAGCGCCAGCGCGGCCACCAGGGAGCGGCCGTCGGCCATGCCGCCCGAGGCGACAAACGGAATCTTCAGTTCTTCTGCGGCGCGCGGCAGCAGGATGAAGTTGGGGATGTCGTCCTCGCCCGGATGGCCGCCGCATTCGAAGCCGTCCACGCTGATGGCATCGCAGCCGATGGCCTCGGCCTTGAGCGCATGGCGCACCGAGGTGCACTTGTGGATCACCTTGATGCCGGCTTCCTTGAGCGCGGGCAGCCATTTCTGCGGGTTGTTGCCGGCCGTCTCGACCACCTTGACGCCGCCTTCGATGATGGCCTTGACATAGCCCGGGTAGTCGGGCGGGTTGACCGAGGGCAGAAAGGTCAGGTTGACGCCAAAGGGCTTGTCCGTCATTTCGCGGCAGCGCGCAATCTCGCGCGCCAGCAACTCGGGCGTGCGCTGGGTCAGGCCCGTGATGATGCCCAGTCCCCCTGCGTTGGAGACGGCAGCGGCCAGCTCGGCTAGGCCTACATGGTGCATGCCGCCCTGGATGATGGGGTGCTCGATGCCAAAGAGTTCGGTGATGCGTGTCTTCATGTCGTTGTCACTCCGCTGCGATGCCCTTGTCGCGGATCAGCTGACCCCAGCGCGTGTAGTCCTGCTGGATGCGCTGACCCAGTTGGGCAGGATTCTGGAAAGTGGCGATGGCGCCCGCGTGAAGCAGCTTGCTCTGGATGTCCTTGTCGGCCAGTATCTGCTGGACTTCTGAGGCAATGCGCTCGACCACGGCCTTGGGCGTTCCCTTGGGCGCGAGCAGGCCGCCCCAGGAGACGGCGTCATAGCCCTTGATGCCTTGTTCGGCGATCGTCTTCGTGTCGGGCAGCATGCTCACGCGCTGGGGCGATCCCACGGCGATGGCGCGCAGCTTGCCGACCTGGATATGGGGCAGCGCAGCCACGAGGTCGGCATACATGATGGGCACCTGGCCGCCGATGGTGTCGGTGATGGCGGGCACGCCGCCCTTGTAGGGCACGTGCTGCATGTCGAAGCCGGCCATCTGCTTGAGCATCTCCATGCTCAGATGGCCGAAGCTGCCGGCACCCGAGCTGGTGTAGTTGAGCGGTGATTTCTGGGCCTTGGCGTGGGCGATCAGACTCTTGAGGTCGGTAACGTCGGGCAGCAGCGCAGGATTGACCACGATGACGATGGGCAGGTCATAGACCGTGGCCACGGGCGCGAAATCCTTGACGGTGTCGTAGCCGGCCTTCTTGTACAGATGGGGTGCCAGCAGCGTGGGCGTGGCCAGCATCATCAGCGTGTAGCCGTCGGCCGGACTCTTGGCGACCTGCACGGCCGCGATGGAGCCCGATGCGCCAGGGCGGTTTTCCACGACCACGGTCTGCTTGAGGCGCTCGCCCAGCTTCTGGCCCACGATGCGCGATGCCGTGTCAGTCGGGCCGCCCGCAGGGAAGGGAACGACCAGGCGCAGCATCTTGGCGGGCCATTCGGTCTCGGCCAGTGCGCCGCCGGCCAGGCCGGCCAGCAACGGCGCGGCGGCCAGGGCCAGAACGCTGCGCCGGGTGGCTCCGACCTGAGGTGCGGTATTGCGCGTGTACATGAAGTCTCCTCTCAAAGCTGTCTCAGCAGTCGTCGGTGGCGGCCCACTACCGCGGGCCGTAAAAATCAGTCATTCAGTGATCCATGGCGCTGCGCGCCACCCACTGCCCATGAATCCGGCATGTCCCAATGCAAGGGACACCGAGGAAGGGCCTACGCCGGCCGCGCCGCCCCGCACCGAGGGTGTCGCCGGCCGCCCGTATGCCCCCTTCAAGGGGGAAGGCGCGGGGCCGCCCAGGCGAAGCGACTCTGGGAGGTCAATCAAGCTTGGCGCCAGCCTGCTCGACCAGCGCTTTCCAGATCGGCATATCGCGCTGGTAGTTGTCGCGGAAAGCCTGGGGGCTGTTCATCATGGGTATGAAGCCGGCGCCCGCGATGCGCTCCAGCACCTTGGGGTCCTTGATGATTTCGCGCAGGTGGCCGTAGAGCTGGTCCACGACCTCCTTGGGCGTGCCGGCTGGCGCGCCCATTGCCACCCAGCCGTAGATCGAATAGGCGTCGTCGGTCACGCCCTGCTCGAAGATGGTCGGCAACTTGGGCAGAATTTCCATGCGTTCCTTGCCGGTCACGCCAATGGCTTTGAGACGACCCGACTCAATGAAGGGCTTGGTGTTGAGCGCGCTGGAAAAGCACAGCTGCAGCTGGCCGCCGATCAGCTCCTGGATCATGGGGGCCTCGCCCTTGTAGGCGGCGTGGTTCATGTCGGCATCCATGGTCTTGCTCATATAGGCACCGGCCAGATGGGCATACGAGCCCACGCCCCAGGACCCGTACGAGAGCTTGCCCTTGTGCGCCTTCACATAGGCCAGCAGCTCCTTCATGTTGTTGGCCGGCACCGAAGGATGGACCACCAGCGTGACGGGCGCTGCGGCGATCTGGCTGATCAGCGCGATGTCTTTTTGCGGGTTGTAGGGCAGCTTGGTGTAGAGGAACTGGTTGATCAGCATGGAGGTGCTGAGCGAGACCATCAGCGTGTGGCCATCGGGCACGGCCTTGGCCACGGCCTCGGTGCCGAGGATGCCGGCCGCGCCGCCGCGGTTGTCGATGACCACGGGCTGGCCCAGGCGCTTGGCCAGGACCTCGCCGATGGTGCGCGCGATGATGTCGGTGGCGCCGCCCGCGTTGAAGGGCACGACCACGCGGATGGGCTTTGCGGGCCAGGCCGGCTTGCCTGCCTGCGCGAGGGCGCTGCCGGCGGCCGTGGCCAGCAGGCTTCCGCCGCCGATGGCGGCCAGCCCTTGCAGAAGATCGCGGCGTGTGACTGGGATGCTCATGGTTTGTCTCCTATGAAGTCGCTGTCTTTGTTTGCCGTCTTATGCGGCCTTTAAACTTGCTTTTCAGTTATTTTTGGCTCTATGAGATGTCCGCTGCCTGTGAGCCTGACACAGCCCAACGCAGCGACACCGAGCAAGGGCCTATGCCGGCCGCACCGCCCCGCTGCGAAGGTGTCGCCGGCTGCCCGTACGCTCCCTCCCGCGAAGCGAGAGAGGGCGCCGTGCACACGGGGGAAGCCGCACAGCGGCTCAGGGGGTGCTTCATGAAGGCTCCTGGGGCAGCGTGAGAACGCCCTTGGCTTGCAGGTCCTGCAGTTGCGCATCATCGAGCGTCAGCAGGCGCTGCAGCACTTCTCGCGTGCCCTCACCCAGCGTGGGCGGTGCATGGCGGATGGGCAGACGCTGCCCGTCCAGGCGGTAGGGCGGCGCGAACACGGGCGTGGTGCCGACCACGGGATGGGGCATGTCGCGCAGCAGGCCGCTGCGGCGCGTGCGCTCGCTGGTCAGGGCCTCGTGCAGGCCGGCCACACGGCCGCAGGGAATGCCTGCAGCCGTCAGGCGCTCCAGCAGCAGATCGCGCGGGAAGCTACCTATCAGCGCCTTGAGCATGGGCAGCAACTCCAGCCGGTTCCTGGCCCGGTTGACGTTGGTGGAGAAGCGCTGGTCCTCGACGATGTCGGGGCGCATGATGACTTGACGGCAGAACTTGTCGAACTGGCTGTTATTGCCCACGGCAATGATCAGCGGGCCGTCGGCGGCCTCGTACATGCCGTAAGGCACGATGGAGGGGTGGGCATTGCCGTAGCGCTCGGGGTCGTGCCCCAGTTGCAGGGCATCCAGGCCGTAGTAGCCGGTGACCGTGATGCCGCTGTCGTACAGCGCCATCTCGATGAGCCGGCCCTTGCCCGTGCGCTCGCGGCGGAACAAGGCGGCCAGCACGGCCTGGGCAGCATACATGCCGGTTACCAGGTCCACCACGGCCACGCCGAATTTGAGCGGTGGCATGCCTGCCTCGCCGTTGAGCGCCATCAGGCCCGCCTCGCCCTGGATCACCAGATCGTAGCCGGGGCGCTTGGCCTCGGGGCCGCTGCTGTCATAGCCAGCCACTGCGCAATAGATCAGGTCGGGCTTGATGGCCTTGAGCTGCTCGTAGCCCAGACCCAGCTTCTCGGCGCCGCCGGTCTTGAAGTTGTGGATGAGCACGTCGAACTGAGGCAGCAGTTCATGGAGGATCTTCACGCCCTCGGGCGTTTGCAGATCCAGCGTGATGGACCGCTTGTTGCGGTTCATGCTGTTGTAGTAGGTGGTCTCGGTCTTGCCGATGCGAATGCCCCAGTCGCGCGTGTCGTCGCCGCGGCCCGGGTGCTCGACCTTGACCACCTCGGCGCCGAAGTCGGCCAGTACCATGCCGCACAGCGGCCCGGCGAAGACGCGGGACAGATCGAGTACCTTCACTCCCTCCAGCGGGAAGTCGATGTCCTGGTTCTGTTCGGTATTGCTGTCGGCCATCTGCCTTGTCTCCTTGGAAAATCTTGGTTTAGTCGAGCGCTCAAGCACGCAATTTGTTGAAGTCGGCGCTGCGCTTTTCGAGAAAGGCGGCAATGCCTTCACGGGACTCTTCGCTCCCCTGCGAGTGCACCATGTGCTGAGCCTCCAGCTCCAGCTGCTGCTCCAGCGTGTTGCGCGGTGCCTGGCGGCACAGGTCCTTGATCAAGGCCGTGGCCTGGTCCGGGCCGGTCGCGATCTGGGCGGCCAGCGCAACGGCACCGGCCAGAGCCTGGCCGGGCTCGGCCAGGCGATTGACGGAGCCCAAAGCGTGCATGCGTTCGCCGCTGATGCGCTCGCCGGTCAGGCACAGCTCGGTCAAGACCTGCCGCGAGACGAACTCGGCCAGAAAGGCCGTGGCGCCCCCGTCGGGCGTCAGACCCACTTTCACATAGGCCACGGAGAACAAGCTGTCGCGGGCGGCCACCAGCATATCGCAGGCCAGTGCCAGCGACAGGCCCGCGCCCGCTGCCGCGCCTTCGACGGCGGCGATGACGGGTTTGGGGCAGTCGCGCACGGCGCGAATCAGATCGTGCAGGCCTTCAAGCTTTTCACGGCGCTGCTCCACGGGCAGTTCGCGGCGCCTGGCCAGTTGGCGCAGATCGCCACCGGCGCAGAAATGCCCGCCCTCGCCCGTGAGCACGACCGCGCCCACACTGGCGTCAGCCGCAGCCTCCGCCAGCGCGGTCGTGACGGCCGCGTAGAACGCGGGCGACAGTGCATTGCGCGCAGCCGGATTGTTGTTGCTCAGCACCAGTACGGCGCCTTCGCGGCGAATCAGCAAAGCGTCACTCATTGATGTTCTCCATGTCTAGTGAAACCGCAGCGCCTCAGGCGCTGGAGTTCATGCCAGCGTCAAGGCCATGAAACGCGCCAGGTGATGGTCCTCGTCGCCAAACTGGTGGTCGATCATGATCAGTCGCTTGGCGTAATGCGCCAGCGGCAGCTCCCAGGTCATGCCGATGCCGCCATGCATCTGTATGCTTTCCTCGGCCACCAGGGTCCCCACCGAGCCCACGGTGTACTTGGCGGCAGACAGCATCTTCTCGCGCTCGGTGCCCTGGGCGTTGTCGATGGCATCGGCCGCATTGATGACCGTGGAGCGCACCTGCTCCACCTCCAGCAGCAGATCGGCCATGCGGTGCTGCAGCGCCTGGAAGCTGCCGATGGCCACGCCGAACTGCTTGCGCGTCTGCAGATACTCCAGCGTGTTCTGCTTGGCCACATCCATGGCGCCCAGCGCCTCGGCAGCCAGCGCCAGCAAGGCAAAGCCCTGAACATGCTCGAGCACGCCATGGCCCTGGCCCTCGGCACCCAGCAGCGCATCCTCGGCCAGTTGCACATTCTCGAAAGTCAGCTCGGCGGCGCGGCCGCCTTCCATGCGGCTATAGCCACGCTTGGCAATGCCGGCGGCATTGCCGTCGACCAGAAACAGGCTGATGCCGGCAGTATCGAACATGCCGCCTGCGGTGCGCGCGGACACCAGCAGCAGATCGGCTTTCTCGCCAAAGGCGACCACGCTCTTGGCGCCGTTGAGCACCCAGCCCGTGGCGGTCCTGGCCGCCGTGGCCGTGACCTTGTTGAGCTCGTAGTGGCTGCCTGGTTCATCGTGCGCCAGAGCGGCGATCGCGCTGCCGGCGATGATGTCCTCCAGCTGGCGTTTTTGCGCATCGCTGCCGGCCGCAATCAGGGCCTGGCCCACGACCAGCGCGCCCAGCAGCGGCTCGGCCACCAGGCCACGGCCCAGCGACTCGAACACCACGCTGATGTCAAAGCCCGAGCCGCCAAAGCCGCCCTCTTCTTCCGGGAACAGCGCGCCGATCGCACCCAGCTCGGCAAATTGCGCATACAGCGCGGGGCTGTGACCTTCTGCACCATAGGCCAAATGGTTGCGCTGTTCGATACCGTACTGCTCAGAAACAAAGCGGTTCAGGCTGTCCGCCAGCATGCGGCGGTCTTCGGTGTGTGTGAAGTTCATGACAAATTCTCTCTACCCAATCGAACGAATCGGTGTCGCATGCCACCGCCCGGTTCGCCAGGGACGCCCAGCAAGGGCCTAGGCCGGCCGCGCCGCCCCGCAGCGAGGGCGTCGTCCCCCTTGGGGGCGCCCGGCTAGGGGAAGGTGCGGGGCCGCCCAAGCGAAGCGACTCAGGGGGTTACAGGTTCACAAGCCCAGAATCATCTTGGAGATGATGTTCTTCTGGATTTCGTTGGAGCCGCCGAAGATCGACAGCTTGCGGTAGTTGAAGTAGTTGGTCGAGGCCGTGGCGGCTTCGTCGATGCCGCCCAGGGGCGCCTGGTCATAGCCTTCGTACTGGGCCTCGTCGATATAGGGCACGGCATACACGCCCATGGCGCGGCGGATCAGCGACAGGATCTCCTGGCGGATCTCGGTGCCGCGGATCTTCAGCATGGAGCTCTCCGCACCGGGCACGCCGCCACCGGCAACGGCCGCGATCACGCGCAGATTGGTGGTCTTCATGTTCTCAAGGTCGATCTCGACACGGGCCATGCGGGCCGCGAACAGTGGGTCCTGGCTCAAAGGCTGGCCGTTCTTGTGCACCTTGGCGGCGATGACCTTGAGCTTGGCCAGGGCCGAGATGCAAAAGCCCACGCCCGCAATGCCGGTGCGCTCGTAGGTCAGCAGATACTTGGCATAGGTCCAGCCCCGGTTTTCCTCGCCCACCAGGTTCTCGGCCGGCACCTTCACATCGGTGAAGAAGACTTCGTTGACTTCCTTGTCGCCGTCCAGCGTACGGATGGGGCGTAACTCCACGCCGGGGCTGTTCATGTCCACCAGCAAAAAGCTGATGCCGGCCTGGGCCTTGGCTTCACGGTTGGTGCGCACCAGGCAGAAGATCATATTGGCGTGCTGGCCCTGGGTGGTCCAGGTCTTCTGGCCGTTGACGATGTAGAAGTCTCCATCGCGCACGGCGGTGGTCTTCACCGAGGCCAGATCGGAGCCCGCGCCGGGCTCGGAATAGCCCTGGCACCACCAGTCCTGCCCGCTCAGAATGCGCGGCAGCCAGTACTTCTTTTGCTGCTCGTTGCCGTACTTGATCAGCACCGGCCCCAGCATGTTCACGCCGAAGGGCACGATGCGCGGGCCGCCCGCCAGGGCGCACTCGGTGTCGAAGATGAACTTCTCGACCGCCCCCCAGCCCGGACCACCATGCTCCTGGGGCCAGTGATTCGCATACCAGCCGCGCTCGTTGAGAATGGCATGCCATTCATCCTGATCAGCCTTGCTCAGGCGCTGTCCGGCCTTGACCTTGGCCGAAATATGCTTGGGCAGCTTTTCCTTGAGAAAACTCTGCACCTCGGCGCGAAACGCCTCTTCCTGGGGGGTGAATTGCAAATCCATTGCTATTTCCTGGTAATCCATGGCGCTGCTTCTGGCGCCTTTAATCTTCAAACTGGCATGCTCTTGCGCCAGAGGCTGCAAGCAAGGGCCTAGGCGGCCCCGCCGCCCCGCAGCAATGCAGCCGTCCCCCCTTGGGGGAAGACGCGCAGCGGCTCAGGGGGATCAAAAGATCTCGAAGAGGCCCGCAGCGCCCATGCCGCCGGCGATGCACATGGTCACCACGCCGTACTTGACCTTGGGGTTGCGGGCCTTGCGGCGCTGGCCTTCAAGCAGGATGTGGCCGGTCAGGCGTGCACCCGTCATGCCGAAGGGGTGGCCGATGGCAATCGCGCCGCCGTTGACGTTGAGGCGCTCGTTGGGAATGCCCAGCTGACGCTGGCAATACAGGGCCTGCGAGGCAAAGGCTTCGTTCAGCTCCCAGAGGTCGATGTCATCCACCGTAAGGCCGTGGCGCTTGAGCAGCTTGGGCACGGCAAACACCGGGCCGATGCCCATCTCGTCAGGCTCGCAGCCGGCCACGGCGAAGCCGCGGAAAGCGCCCAGGGGCTTGAGGCCCAGGCGCTCTGCCAGCCTGGCTTCCATCACCACGCAGGCGCTGGAGCCGTCGGACAGCTGCGAGGCATTGCCGGCCGTGATGAAGTTGCCAGGGCCCTTCACAGGCTCCAGCTTGGCCAGTCCCTCCAGCGTGGTGCTGGCGCGGTTGCAGTTGTCCTGCGTGGCCACCACGTCGCGGTAGGTGACTTCGCCGGTTTCCTTGTTCTTCTCCATCATGCGTGTGGAGCAGGCAATGATCTCGTCCTTGAACAGATCGGCGGCCTGGGCCGCAGCCGTGCGCTGCTGGCTTTGCAGCGAGAACGCATCCTGGTCTTCACGCGTGATGCCATAGCGCTTGGCCACCACATCGGCGGTGTCGATCATGGCCATATAGAGCTCGGGCTTGTGCTCCACCAGCCAGGGGTCCATGTCGGTGGGCAGATTGTTGCCGGCCCGGATGCCGGAGATGGTTTCGATACCGCCGGCCAGCATCACGTCCACGCCCTCGGCCACGACGCGACCCGCCGCGATGGCGATGGACTGCAGACCCGAAGCGCAAAAGCGAGTGATCGTGGTGCCGGCGATCGACAGCGGCAGCCCGGCGCGCAACACGGTCTGGCGACCCAGATTGCGGCCCTGGAAGCCGTCGGGGTTGCCGCAGCCCAGAATCAGGTCCTCGATCATTTCGGGATCGACACCCGAGCGCTCCACCGCCGCCTTGACGGAGAAAGCAGCCAGCTGGGCGGCAGGAGTGATGTTGAACTCGCCACGATGCGACTTGGTCAGCGGTGTGCGGGCGGTGGAAACGATAACGGCTTCACGCATGGTGCTTGTCTCTGTGAATGTTGAAAACTATTTCTGATAGCTATCTGCGCTTGTCATTCATTGCTTTCAGATGCTTTTCATACTGAAATCAATGCAAATCATGCGCTAGCAGCTACTTTTTTGATTAATCGCTCAAAAACTGGCACACCCCATAGCCGGACTGCCGAGCAAGGGCCTAGGCGGCCCCGCCGCCCCGCAGCGAGGGCAGTGTCCCCCTCCCGCGAAGCGAGAGAGGGGGAAGGCGCGGAGCGCCTCAGGGGGTGTTACTTATTCAGGCTTTCGAAGTTCTTGCCCTCGGCCACCAGCTTCTGCAGCAGCGGCGCAGGCTTCCAGAACAGCGCGTCTTCCTTGGCAAAGGCTTCGATATCGGCCAGCACCTTGGCCAGGCCCTGCATATCGGCCCATTTCATGGGGCCGCCGCGGTGGCGCGGAAAGCCGTAGCCGGAGATAAAGGTCACGTCCACATCCAGCGGGCGCAGCGCAATGCCCTCGCCCACCACTTTGGCGCCTTCGTTGACCATGGCGGCCATGTAGCGGCGCATGATTTCCTCGGCCGTGAACGGGCGCGCTGTCACGCCCTTCTTGGCGCGCTCGGCATCCACAATCGCCAGCACTTCGGGGTCGGGCTGACCGATGCGCGCACCTTGCGGGTAAAGATAAAAGCCGCGTCCCGTCTTCTGGCCGAACCAGCCGTTTTCACAGATGCGGTCGGCAATCTCCACATAACGGGCCTTGGGGTCGCGCGTGGCGGCGCGGCGCTTGCGCGTGGCCCAGCCGATATCGCCGCCGGCCAGGTCGGTGACCTGGAAGGGCCCCATGGCAAAGCCGAAGCCGCGCACGGCCTCGTCGATCTCGTAGGGGCTGGCACCGTCTTCCATCAGGTAGTCGGCGGCCTGCTTGTAAGTGGCCAGAATGCGGTTGCCGATAAAGCCGTCGCAGACGCCGGCACGCACCGGCACCTTCTTCATCTTCTTGGCCAGCTCGAAGGCCGTGGTCACCACATCGGGCGCCACCTTGGCGGGCACGACGATCTCCAGCAGCTTCATGATGTTGGCCGGGCTGAAGAAGTGCAGACCGATCACATCCTGCGGGCGGCTGGTGACGGCGGCAATCGCATCGATGTCCAGATACGAGGTGTTGGTGGCCAGCACGGCGCCGCTCTTGCAGACGCGGTCCAGTTCCTTGAACACGGCCTTCTTGACCTCCAGGTCTTCAAAGACCGCCTCGATCACCAGGTCCACATCGGCAATGTCGTCATAGCGGGTCGAAGGCGTATAGCGCGCAAGAATAGCGGCCTTGGCCTCCTCGTTCATGCGGCCCTTGGCGATCAGGCCGTTGTAGACCTTCTCCACATTGGCCTGGCCGCGTGCGATGGATTCGGCATCGCGCTCGATCATGGTCACGACGAGGCCGGCATCCAGCGCCGAGACGGTGATGCCCGCGCCCATGGTGCCGCCGCCAATGATGGCGATCTTGCTGAAGGCGCGCGGCTGGGCGGCACGGGCTTCGGGAATCTTGGCTGTCTCGCGCTCGGCAAAGAAGGCGTGGATCAGGCCGGCGCGCTGCGGGCTGTCGATGCAGGCCAGAAACTGGGCACGCTCGAACTTCAGGCCTTCGGCAAAAGGCAGGTCCAGCGCAGCCTGAACGCAATCGATGATCTTCAGCGGCGAGAACAGGCCGCGCGACTTCTTGGCCGTGTCCGCACGCAGCGCATCGAGTTCCGCCTGGGCGGCAGCCTTGTCGGCCAGGCGTCCCGGCGTGGCGCTGACAGGACGCAGCGGCGCGCCCTGCGCCAGCAGTTCACGTGCATAGGCCAGGCCCGCGGCCACGGGGTCCGAGCCCTCTTCCAGCTTGTCCACCAGACCGGCTGCCAGTCCGGCTTTGGCGCCGATCTGCTGGCCGCTGAGCATCAGCTCGGTTGCGGCCTTGACGCCCATCAGGCGCGGCGCACGCTGCGTGCCGCCGGCGCCGGGCACCAGACCCAGGGAGACTTCAGGCAGACCCAGCTTGGCGCCAGGCAGCGCCAGGCGGTAATGCGCCGACATGGCAATCTCCAGGCCGCCACCCAGTGCCGCGCCATGAATCACGGCCACCACGGGCTTGCTGCAGGCCTCGATACGGTTGCAGACATCGGGCAGGAAAGGCTGGACCGGGGGCTTGCCGAATTCGCGAATATCGGCACCGGCGATGAAAGCCTTGCCCTGACCCACGATGACCACGGCCTTGACCGCGGCGCTGGCATCGGCCTGTTCCATGGCCGCCATCAGACCCTGGCGCACGGCAGCGCCCAGCGCATTGACGGGCGGATTGTTGACGCTGACGAGCAGGACGTCACCGTCTTGCCTGAGTTCGACGACAGAGGTGCTGGCTTGGGCGGTCATGCGAGTCTCCTGAATCTCTTTATGGAATGGGCTTTATTTTTACGACGACAATGTTTTCTAACAATCCCATGAATCATTGACAGACTGTCAAAGAAAATTAGACAAATACGCCATGGACTCCCAATCGCTGACCCTGCTGGTCGAAATCATTGATAGCGGCAATCTCAGCCAGGCAGCGCGCAAGCTCAAGATGACGCGTGCCAATGTGAGCTATCACCTGACCCAGTTGGAAAAGGCTGCGGGCGTGCAACTGGTCAAGCGCACCACGCGCCGCGTGGAGCCCACGGAGATCGGCATGCGCCTGTACGAGCACGGGCGCAACATCCACAACGAAATGCTGGCCGCACGCGAGGCCATCACGGCGCTGGGCCAGAGCCTGCAGGGTCGCGTGGGCATCAGCGTGCCCAGCGGCTACGGCCAGATCGTGATGAGCGAATGGCTGATTGAGTTCAAGCGCCTGTACCCGGGCATCGTGCTCGATGTGCTGTTCGAGAACCGGGCCGACAATCTGCGCGACGATGTGGACATCATCGTGCGCGTGATCCAGGAGCCCCCCCCTCTCCCTGGTGGCGCGCAGCATGAGTACGGTGCGCTACCTGGCCTGTGCCTCACGCGAATATGCGCAGACCCACGGCCTGCCCAGAACCCTGCATGCCCTGCGCGCCAGCCCGCTGATCACCGCCGGAGTCACGGGGCGGCAATTGCGCCTGGCCGCCTATCTGGGCTCCGAGCGCCACGAGGTGATGCTGGAGCCCACCATGATCTCCGAGCATTTTCCCTTTCTGCGCGATGGCATCCTGGCCGGCCTGGGGGTAGGCCTGGTGCCCGACTATGTGGTGCAGGACAAGCTGGCTACGGGCGAGGTGCTGAGCACACTGGACGAGTACCGGCTCAGCATTTTCGGCACCCATATGTATCTGCTCTACCTGCCCAACCGGCATCAGACCAAGGCCGTGCGCACCTGCATCGATTTTCTGCTGGCCAAGGCCCAACCCGAAGCAACCCGGCTGGCCGCAATGCCCCAGCCCTGAGCTGCAACGCAAAACGCCAGCGACCAGGCTGGCGTTCTCATGCGGGCAGAGGGCTCAGGACAGGCTGCGATTCAGATTCTGCTGGCGCCAGCTGCTGGGGCTTTGCTGAAAATGCTTGCTGAACCAGCGCGTGAACGAGCTGTTCTCGGCAAAGCCGGCCTGAGCGGCCGCTTCGCTTACCGACAGCTGCGGATTCTGCAGCGCACGCAGCGCGGCCTGGCTGCGCACGGCGTCCAGCGTTTCCTGAAAGCTGGTGTTCTGGGTTTCGAGGTGCCGCTGCAGCGAGCGGGCCGTATAGCCAAGCGCGCCGGCCACATGGGCAATGCTGTGGCGCCCATGTGGCAGCAGCGACTGCAAGGTGCTGCGCACCTGCTGCTCCAGCGACCGGGCCATGGGCCGCGGTGCATGGCTCTCCATCAGGCTGCGGGCATGGCTCTCCATGAGGCTGTCGTGATCGGCATCGATGGCCTCCAGATCCTCGTTGCTCACCACGATGCCATCGAAGTCCGAGCCGAACACGATCTCGCTGCCCAGCACGCGGCGATGGCTCATGGTGCTGCCTGGCGAGCTGTGCGAGAAGTGGATGCTGGCCGGGCTCCAGTGCTTGCCCAGCTGATAGCGGCACAGGCTCATCAGCGCCGTGATGCCCAGCTCCACCGGGTGGCGCCCCGGGTTCTCGCGCTCGGTATCCAGGTTCAGCTGAATGATGGAATAGCGCCCCTGGGTCACCACCTCCGTGCCCACGGTGGTGCTGATCATGTGGTCATAGTCCTTGAAGGTCTTGAGCATGCTGGAGAGGCTGGCCTGGTGCTGCAGCAGCAGGCTGATCGGCCCGAAGTCGGACAGACGCCAATGCGAGCCCATGAGCAGGCCCAGCGAAGCATGGCCTGCCTGGGCGGACGAAGCCTCGAGCAACTGCGCAAACGCAGCTTCTGGAACCATGAGGTCGGGAGAGCTCAGACAGCTGTGATCCAGCCCCACCTGGCGGAACATGCGCAGCGGATCGATGCCGAGCTCATTCGCCACCTTGGCGTATTTGCACAGGCTCACACTTCGGATACGGGGCTTCATCGTGACCAGGAAAACGGTTGACCCGGGTACTGCGCAACAGGCCCGGATTTCATGGATGGAAGCAGGCTCTAAGGGCAACCTGCATTTCGGGTGTTGATGTTTATCAATATCGCAACAAGCAGTCAATCAATGGATACCAGTAGATCGCGACAGATATGACGGTTCGGCGCGCAGATGCGTCCACTTCATGACACCCGGGCCCCACCCTAGGGTTTTCCTTGCACCCACCCAAGAGGGCAACAAGCTGACGCGATCGGTCAAGCCCCGGGGCTGTTGCTGCGCCGAGAATTTTTCCATCAGACGGCGGCGCCCTGCATCAAGGCCTTGCCGGGTACTTAGGAGAAGACCATGAAAGTCGAACAACTGACCTGCAGCATCGGCGCTGAGGTTTCCGACATCCACCTCGGCGATGCGTCCCGCGACAAGGGCCTGGCCGAGGAAATTCGCGCCCTGCTGCTGCAGCACAAGGTGCTGTTCTTCCGCGATCAGGACATCACGCGTGCCGAGCATGTGGGCTTTGCGCGCCACTTCGGCGATCTGGAAGACCACCCCGTGGCCGGCAGCGACCCCGAGCACCCCGGTCTGGTGCAGATCTACCGCAGCGAAAAGCGCGAGAACTACGAGAACACCTATCACACCGACGGTCAGTGGCGCGAGAACCCGACCATGGGCTGCGTGCTGCGCTGCATCGAAGGCCCTGCCGTCGGTGGCGACACCATCTGGGTCAACATGGCCGAGGCCTACCGCAACCTGCCCGAAGACATCAAGCAGAAGATAGCCGGCCTCAAGGCCAAGTCCAGCATCGAGCACGGCTTCGGCGCCGTCATGCCCGAAGAAAAGCGTCTGGAACTGGGCCGCCAGCATCCTCCAGTGGAGCATCCCGTGGTGCGCACCCACCCCGAAACCGGCGAGAAGATTCTCTACGTCTGCAGCTTCACCACCCACTTTGCCAACTACCACACGCCCGAGAACGTGCGCTATGGCCAGGACAAGACGCCCGGTGCCAGCATGCTGCTGAACTATCTGATCAGTCAGGCGGCCATCCCCGAGTACCAGGTGCGCTTTCGCTGGAAGCCCGGCAGCGTCGCCATGTGGGACAACCGCTGCACCCAGCATTACGCCGTGCAGGACTACTGGCCCGCCGCGCGCAAGATGGAGCGCGCTGCCATCATCGGCGACAAGCCTTTTTGAGCGAGCGCCACCTGCGCCGCATGCCGGCGCCGGAACACGGCGCATCACACCGGCGCTGCGCAAAAACAATAGCTTGTATCGCTTGACTGCCATTGAAGATAAAGTCATAGCTGCCTGAAACGCTTTTAAATCAAGCGCAGGCAGCTATTATTTTTTCTGTCATCACCTCCTGCATGAATGTGCGCCTGACCAGGCCCCGCCTTGCGCCAATCGCGCCCTGAGGCCGATGACAGAGCGCAGGCCCGGGAGGGCGACAGCACTGCCAGGTACAACCAGCCATTGCTGTGAGCCATGGCACGCGCGAGCCTGACGAGCCTGAATACCACAATGGTGATCCTCGTCAACCGCGCCTGCAGCATCTCTGCGCGGCGAGTCGGTGACGAGCACTGCAGCGTGCGCATCACGGACCTCCCGCTCCTCCCGCGCCTTGACAGCTGTGAGCTGGCCAGAGGCATGCTCAAGACCATCCATCCATCCGCAGCCGCCGGCCCAGACGCCTTCACCAGGCCTGTCTCAGGCCCGGCCCCAGCCTTGCCAGGGCCATTTTTCCGGGCCTGCCCGAAATCATCCAGGCATGAAAAAGGCCTACATTGCGGAGGCCGTTTTTGCGCATGTCGGTTCAGCAGAGACCGCTTGCAGGCGAGGCCGTGATCGCCTTGCCTGCAAGCCTGCACTGGGAGATCAGGAGGTCTTCCTGAGGAAGCCCTGGTTGGCGCCGGGCCGGTTAGGCGCAAAGCCGTTGGCGGCCAGGCTTTCCTCCACGCTGTCGTAGAACACGCCGATCTTGCTGATCTCGCGCGCCTCCTTGGCGGTGGCAACAGGGCGACCGAATTCACGCGAGATCCGCACCAGCTGCTCGATCTGCGAGACGGTGCTGGCCTTCTCCGTACGCGCCTGGTTCCACAGACAGTCTTCGGTGCCGCAGCGCACATGCAGACCGGCAGCAATGCCCCACATGTTCACGGGCAGCACGTTGCGCACATTGCTCTCCACGGTCAGCACGGCGCCATCGGGCACGGCGCGCACAAAGTTGGCCAGGCTGTACAGGCTGGGGGTGTCCATGCCGCCAGCGATCGCCACCCAGTTCATGACCAGCGGGCCCATGTAGAAGCCGCGGCGCATCAGGCGCTCCACCGACTCGAAGCTGTTCAGGTTGTAGCACTGGAAAGCGCTCTGGATGCCGGCCTTGGTCAGGCGACGCACATGCTCCTCCACCCAGCCCGGCTGGGCGGGCACGGTCATTTCCTTGTAGGCATTGAACAGCGTGGGATTGGCGCGCGAGGTACCGGCAAAGTCCGCGTCTTCGGCCTGATCGGTCACGTTCATCTGCGAGGTGTTCACCGTCACGGTCACCTGATCGGGCACCGGGTCCAGATCGGCCAGCATGTGGCGGGTGTCGTCGGAAAGCCATTTGGCCGCCTGGCCTTCGTCTTCGGGAGCAAAGCTGATGGAGCCACCGACCTGGATGATCATCTCGGGCACGGCCTTGCGCACGCCGGAGATCAGCTCGTTGAACTTGGACAGGCGCTTGCTGCCCTTGCCGTCAAGCTCGCGTACATGCAGGTGCAGCACCGTGGCTCCCGCGTTGTAGCAGTCCACGGCTTTCTGGATCTGCGCCTCCATGGTGACGGGAATGTCTTCGGGGAAGTCCGAAGGCAGCCAGCCCGGAGCATAGGGCGCCGCAGTAATGATCAGGGGTTGCTGGTTTTCGGGGAACAGATGGCCGTCGAGGAAGTTCATGACATGTCTCCAAGTGAATGCGGGCTTCGACGGACAGCCATGGCCGCGGCTTGCCCGCCCTGTGCAATGCCGCCAGGCATTCAAAAGGCATGGGCAACACCGGCCGGCAGGCACCGAATCGTCGAAATTGAAAGCAATTTCACTGTAGGAGAGCTGTCTGCAAAGCGTTTGCCCTAGGGCGCTCAAAGCTTGGCAAAGTGCGCCAGAGCACGCGGGCGCTCCGATGCATCCTTGCTCCGAACCGGACCGTCGCAGCTGTGCCGCGACGATGAATGCAGCCTGCCAGCCTGTCGCTGCTCCTATCGCAGCCGCCCGCCTAGCCGCGCCAGGCTGCCTCGATGGCGGCGATATCGATCTTCCTCATCTCCATCATGGCTTCAAAAGCCCGTCTGGCCGCCGCACGATCCGGGTCGGCAATGGCCGTGGTCAGCACACGCGGCGTGATCTGCCAAGACAGCCCCCAGCGGTCCTTGCACCAGCCGCACTGGCTTTCCTGGCCGCCGTTGCCGACGATGGCGTTCCACAGGCGATCCGTTTCCTCCTGACTATCTGTTGCGACCTGAAACGAAAACGCCTCGTTGTGCTTGAAGACAGGGCCGCCGTTCAGACCCAGGCAGGGAATGCCCATAACCGTGAATTCGACCGTCAGCACATCGCCCTGCTTGCCGGACGGGTAGTCGCCCGGTGCGTGGTGAACCGCGCCCACTGCGCTGTCGGGAAAAGTCTGGGCGTAGAACCTGGCGGCTTCCAGGGCCTCGCTTTCGTACCAGAGACAAATCGTGTTTTTGCTGACCATCTTGGCTCTCCTGAACAGGGACTGATGAATGTCTGCAGACCCGCAGACCGCGGACCCCTCTCTATCGAGGCACCGGTGCGCCGGTGCGCCGATGCGCCAATGCGTCGATGCACCGGCGGCTTTCGGCGTCTGTGCATTGAAGCCGCATTTCCCCAGCGCTTCAATCCCCATATCAGGAGCGCAGGGTAATGCCTTGCCAAACAGCCTGGCAGTCTGGCTCTCGCCACGGCTGCGGCCCGGACGGCTTCTCGTGCGCTCGGGGCCGCATGCGGAACCACGCACGCCCTGCCTGGCCCCGGGGCCGCAGCTCCGAACGCTGAAGCCGCCGCTCGGCACCGGTCTGCTTACCCCCTCGCTAGCGCACACCAGAGCAATCGAATCTGCTTTATATCAAGCCAGGCACCTTTATTTTTGTCTAGTCATATAATTGACTACACATATATAAGACTGACTCTTGAAACCTACGTCATGAAATTCACTCTGAACGGCCAGGAAGTGGACGCGCAAAGCGCCACTGCCGACACACCTCTTTTGTATGTGCTGCGCAATGACATGCAGCTCAACGGCCCCAAGTTCGGCTGCGGCCTGGGCGAATGCGGTGCCTGCGCCGTGCTGATCGACGGTAAGGTGGCGCGCTCCTGCTCCGTGCCCCTGAAGGCCGTCGACGGCAAGAAAGTCACCACGCTGGAAGGCCTGTCGCCTGACGCCAGCAAGGCCGCCAGCGCGCAAGCCCTGCAGGACCGCGCCGTGCTGGATGTCAGCGCCGCCGAGACAAAGGCGCCTGCCACCGCACGCACCTACACCCTGCATGTGGTGCAGCAAGCCTTTGTCGATGCACAGGCTGCGCAGTGCGGCTATTGCACCAACGGAATGATCATGGCGCTGGTTGCCCTGTTCAACCAGCAGCCCAAGGCCAGCGACGAAGAAATCAGGCACGCCCTGTCCGGCCATCTGTGCCGCTGCGGCACCCATGTGGAAATCATGCAGGCCGCCGCGCGCGCCCGCGAGCTGATTGCCAAGGGCCACAGCCCTGCCCTCCCCGCCGCCGGCGCATCCACCACCGCAAAGGCTGCCTGATCATGAAATTCTTCACCAAAGACAATCACGCTCAACTGACCCGTCGCCAGCTGCTTAAGGCCGGCGGCATGCTGATGGTCGGCTCCGTGGCAGGCGGCCATCTGCTGATGGCCCAGACCGCCCCCGAGGCGGCTGCCAAGGGCGCTTTCCCCATTCCTTCGGCCAAGCTGGTGGATAGCTTCATCGCGATTGGCGCCGACGGCTCCGTCACGGCCTACAACGGCCACGTGGACCTGGGCACGGGCGTGCGCACGGCTCTGGGCCAGTTGGTGGCCGACGAGCTGTATGTGGACTTTGCCGCCGTGACCATGGTGCTGGGCCACACCGCCCGCACCCCGGATCTGGGCCCCACCATTGCCAGCAACACCATCCAGGTATCGTCCCTGCCCATGCGCCATGCCGCAGCGCAGGTGCGCCAGCTGCTGATCAAGCTGGCCAGCGAAAAGTCCGGTGTTCCCGCTGACCGCATCACCACCCAGAAAGGCTTTGTCATCGCCGGCGGTAAGCGCTACGGCTATGGCGAACTGGTCCAGGGCCAGGATCTGCAGATCGAGGTCGACGACAAGATCGAGCTGCGCAAGTCCGGCTTCGAGTACATCGGCAAATCGGTTCAACGCGTGGACATCCCCAACAAGGTGCTGGGCGCGCTGACCTATATCCACGACCTGCGCGTGCCCGGCATGCTGCACGGCCGCGTGATCCGTCCTCCCTACACCGGCGCCGATGCCACGGCTCCGCTGGGCTCCAGCCTGGTGTCAGTGGACGAGAAGTCCATCGCCCATCTGCCCGGCATCGTCAAGGTCGTGGTCAAGGGCGACTTCGTGGGCGTGGTGGCCGAGCGTGAAGAGCAGGCCATCGCTGCCATGCGCCAGCTCAAGGTCACCTGGAAGGAATGGAGCGGCCTGCCCGATATGTCGCTGAGCGGCCTGCACCAGACTCTGGTGGACCACGCCAAGACCGACCGCGTGCTGCAGGAAGACGAAGGTGCGCTGCAGGCCGTCGAGCAGGTCAAGACTGCGCTGACCCGCGACTATGTCTGGCCCTATCACGCTCACGGCTCCATCGGCCCGTCCTGTGCGATTGCCGAAGTGGGCAACGGCCAGATCCAGGTCTGGACCGGCTCGCAAAACCCTCACGACGTGTGCAAGGACATTGCCAAGCTCATGGACGTGAATGCCGACAACATCAACGTCACCCGCCTCGAAGCCTCTGGCTGCTACGGCCGCAACTGCGCGGACGACGTCTGCTCGGATGCGGTGCTGATGTCGGCCGCCGTGGGCAAGCCCGTGCGCGTGCAGCTGATGCGTGAGCAGGAAGCCGGCTGGGAGCCCAAGGGCACGGGCCAGCTGATTCGCGTGCGCGGCGGCCTGGACGAGCAAAACAATGTGGCCGCCTACGAGCTGCGCACCTGCTACCCCTCGAACAACGCCTCGGCGCTGGCCCTGATCCTCACGGGCAAGGTGTCCGCCAAGATCGAGGCTCAGCAAATGGGCGACCGCACGGCCATCCCGCAGTACGAGTACCCCAAGATGCGCGTGATCTCCCAGGACGCCGTGCCCATCGTGCGCGCCTCGTGGATGCGCGGCGTCTCCGCCCTGCCCAATGTGTTCGCCCATGAGTCCTGGATCGACGAATGCGCCTACCTGGCCAAGGCCGACCCCATCGAGTACCGCCTGCGCTACCTCAAGGACCCGCGCGCCGTGGCGCTGATTGCCGAGGCCAAGAAGCAGTGCAACTGGCAGGAAGGCCCGGCCCGCCGCAATGCGGCACCTGAAGATCAACGCCTGGTCAAGGGTCGCGGCTTTGCCTATGCCCGCTACTTCCACAGCAAGTTCCCCGGCTACGGTGCGGCCTGGGCGACCTGGGTGGTCGACGTGACCGTGGACCGCGAAACCGGCGAAGTCAAGGTCGACAAGGTCTTTGTCGCCCAGGACACCGGCGCCATGGTCAACCCCGCAGGCGTGCGTCATCAGGTGCACGGCAACGTGGTGCAGTCCACCAGCCGCGTGCTCAAGGAATTCGTCACCTTCGACAAGAGCGGCGTCACCTCCGTGGAATGGGGCGGCTACCCCATCCTGCGCTTTGACGAGCTGCCCGAGATCGACTCGCTGCTGGTCGAGCGCCCCAACGAGGCCCCCATGGGCGCCGGCGAATCGGCGTCCGTGCCCAGCGCGGCCGCCGTGGCCAACGCCATCTTTGACGCCACCGGCGTGCGCCTGCTGGAAGTGCCGTTCACGCCCAGCCGCGTGCTGGCCGCGCTCAAGGCTGCCAAGAGCGGCGCCGCCTCGTCCAAGTGACTCCACCGATAAAGAACATAGATATGCGAACGTTCCAAAAGATTCTGGCGGGCAGTGCGGCTGTAGTGGTCGTGCTGGCTGCCGCCGGCCTGGCACTCACCCATCAGGGCGAGATTGCGCCCCAGTCAGCCATTCCCGCTGCCGACTTCACGCCCCAGCAGATTGCCAAGGGCAAGCTGCTGGCCGCCATGGGCGACTGCGCCGTCTGCCACACTGCGCCCAACGGCAAGACCAACGCAGGCGGTCTGGCCATGCCCAGCCCCTTCGGCACCATCTACACCAGCAACATCACGCCCGATCTGCAGACCGGCATCGGCAGCTGGAGCTATGAAGCCTTCGAGCGCGCCATGCGCCACGGCGTGGACCGCGAAGGCCAGTACCTCTACCCCGCCTTCCCCTACACGGCCTTCAGCCGCGTGACGGACGAGGACATGAAGGCCTTGTACGCCTTTCTGATGAGCGAGCCTGCCGTGGAGAACGAAGCGCCCAAGACCGCGCTGAACTTCCCCTACAACGTGCGCCGCGGCATTGCGGCCTGGAACTGGCTCTACCTCAAGCCCGGCGTAGTGAAGGACGATGAAAAGCAGGCTCCCGAGTGGAATCGCGGCGCCTATCTGGTCGAAGGCCTGGGTCACTGCAGTGCCTGCCACACACCGCGCAACAGCCTGGCCGCTGAAAAAACGGGTGAATTCCACCTGAGCGGCGGCAGCGCCGAAGGCTGGGATGCGCCCGCCCTGACGGACAAGACGGCCTCGCCCCTGCCCTGGACCAAGCAGGATCTGGTCGACTATATGAAGACCGGCTTCTCGGCCCGTCACAGTGTGGCAGCCGGCCCCATGGCTCCCGTGGCCCACGGCCTGTCGCAGCAAAGCGATGCCGACCTCGACGCCATTGCCACCTATCTGATGAGCTACCGCAAGGCCGACGCCGCCCCCGGCGATGCCAAGGCACTCATCGAAGAGAAGACCGCCAAGCCCAAGCTGGCACTCGATGCCGAAGGCTACCGTCTGTACCAGGGCGCCTGCATGGCCTGTCACAAGGCAGACCCTTCGGGCAGCAGCTTCGGCGTGCGTCCCCAGCTGGCCCTGAGCACCAGCCTGCACTCCGCATCGCCCGACAACGCCATCATGGCCGTGCTCGAAGGCGTGCAGCATCCGGCCCATGCCGACCTGGGCACCATGCCGGCCTTCCGCCATGCGCTCAGCGATGCACAGATCGCCACCCTGCTCAACACCATGCGTGCCCAGTACGGCGTGGACGAGTGGAAGGACCTGGCCGCCAAGGTAGGCCAGTTGCGCAAGCAGACCCAGGCGCATTGACAGCAGGCGCTGCCAAAGCGCTGCACAGCTCTGCACAAGCCGGCCTTCCCTGTCCTTCAGGCCTCGGAAGGCCTTTTTGCGCGTGATCATTTACGGGTAGCGTCGCTACCCGGTGCCCGCCTGATGCTTCAAAATTGCAGCGAGCGAGAGAAACAGAGAAAGCAAGCAATGGACAATATTGACGTCTTGGTACTCAAGGCATTGCGTGACTGGCGCTCGGCCGGTCAGCACGCCTTGCTGGCCACCGTGGTGCGCACCTGGGGCTCGTCCCCGCGCCCCGTGGGCTCCATGATGGCCTTGCGCGAGGACGGTCGCGCCATTGGCTCGGTATCGGGCGGCTGCATCGAAGACGATTTGATAGCTCGCCACACCAAGGCCCTGAACCAAAACCTGGGCATTCCCGACGGCTCGCCGCAACTGGTGCGTTACGGCGTGAGCGCCGACGAGGCCCACCGCTTCGGCCTGCCCTGCGGCGGCACGCTGGAGCTGCTGCTGGAATTCAACCCCGATGCGGCCAGCCTGCAGCAACTGGTGGCCGAGCTTGAAGCAGGATCACTGGTGAAACGCAGTGTCGACTGCAGCAGCGGCGAAGTCCGCCTGCAGACGGCCGAGCACCCCGACGCGCTGGAGTTTGACGGCCAGCAACTCGTCAACCACCTCGGCCCCGGCTACCGCATGCTGCTGATCGGTGCAGGGGCCCTGGCCGAATACCTGGCCACCATGGCCTTGTTCAACGGCTTCACGGTCACCGTCTGCGACCCGCGCGAGGAATATATGGGCAGTTGGTCGGTGGCCCAGGTCAACACCGTCACCGACATGCCGGACGATGCGGTCACAGCCTTCAAGCCCGATGCGCGCAGCTGCATCGTCGCCCTCACCCATGACCCCAAGCTCGACGACCTGGCCCTGCTCGAAGCCCTGCACAGCCCGGCCTTCTATGTGGGCGCCATCGGCTCGCGCCGCAACAACCACGCAAGGCGCGAGCGCATGATGGAACACTTTGGCGAGACCGAAGCCTCGCTGGCCAGACTGCGCGGTCCCATCGGTCTCTATATCGGCAGCAAGACTCCGGCAGAGATCGCGGTGAGCGTAATGGCCGAGATTCTGGCCGTGAAAAACGCCGTGCCGCTGCCGCAGGCCATGTCGGTGGAGGTGGCCAAACACGAGCATGACATCGCCATGAACGAGGCCAGCACGCATTGCGCCATTCCGGAAATCCTCCAGCCGGGCTCGGCGCGCTGATATCCGGCGACTCAGGCCCGTAGCGCAAAATCCACGGCCGCTGCAGCATGCAAGGCCGTGGTGTCCAGCACCGGCAACACGCTGTCTTCGCTCTTGATGAGCAAGCCGATTTCCGTGCATCCCAGCACCACGGCCTGCGCGCCACGGGCCGCCAATGACTCGATGGCACGCTGATAGAGCTTGCGCGACACATCGCTGATCTGCCCCGCGCAAAGCTCCTCATAGATGATGCGATGCACCTGCGCGCGCTCGGCTTCGCCTGGCACCAGCACCTTCAGGCCGAACTGCTGCTCCAGCCTCTCGCGCATGAACGGCTGCTCCATGGTGAAGCGCGTACCCAGCAGCCCCAGCACCTGCACACCGGCTGCGCGCGCGGCCGCACCGACCGGGTCGGCTATGTGCAAAAACGGGATCGACACGGCTGCTGCCACCCGATCCGCCACCTTGTGCATGGTGTTGGTGCAAAGCAGCACACAGTCGGCGCCACCGGCTTGCAGACGCCGGGCGGCATCGGCCAGCAACGCTGCCGCATCGTCCCAGCGGCCTTCATGCTGGGCCTGCTCGACAGGGCCGAAGTCCACGCTGTACATCAGCAGCCTGGCCGAGCGCAACGCGCCCAGACGCTCCCTGACACCCTGGTTGATCAGGCGGTAATACTCGGCGCTGGATTCCCAGCTCATGCCGCCGATCAGGCCTATGACGCGATGCGGCCCGGTGCTTGTTTGCAGGTCTTGATTCATGAGCAGCAGTGTGAGGCCGGCCGACCGCCATCGTCTATCATGAAATTTCAGCAAGCCATGAAGACCCACCTGATTCAGCCTTCTACAACCGATGCGCCAGCGGTGCAGATCCATTTGCTAGGCCGCGCGCCCTACAGCAGCCGCGACCCGGTGCGCATGCATGCGCTGGGCATTGCGCTGCAAAGACAGCAAGGCGTGCACGCCATTGCCTCCGACAGGCGCGAGGACTTCGATACCTGGCCCGGCACCCTGAGCTATACGCCGCCAGGCGTCGAAGTATTTTCCGAGTCGGCCACCGGCGGCGAATATCTGGTGCTGCGCTATGCCGCCCATGAGGCTGACGCTCCCGGGCCATCGCAGCGCATCTCGCAACATGGCCAGCGCTCGGCCTTGCAGATGGCACTGCATCTGCGCCTGCTGCTGCTCAGCCCCTGTCCGGACGCTCTGGCCATCGAGCAGGCTGCGCTGCGCTTCATGGCCTGCCAGGAGGGCAGCGCCTGCGGGGCCGACGCACGCCCCGGCGCCGGCTATGCGCGCGTGCTGGACCGCATTGCCGCCGAGTTCGAGCGGTCGCTGAGCATTGCCGATCTGTCCGCCATGGTGGGCACCAGCCCCTTGCGCTTTCTGCGTGAGTTCACACGGCTCACGGGCATGACGCCGCATGCCTGGATCATGGAGACCCGGCTGCAGGCGGCCCGCACCATGATTCAAGGCTCTGATCAGCCCCTTCCGCAAATTGCACTGGACTGCGGCTTCAACCACCAGTCGCATATGGGCCATGTGTTTCGCAAACACCTGGGCCTGACGCCAGGCCAGTACCGGGAACATCACGGTCTGAAGCACGCAGGCTGCCCCTGAATCGCAGGCCTCTGGGCCTATGGTTCACATACGGTTTCATTGCCGGACACACAAAGTGCGGCCTGCGGCCCGCACCTCGCTTCAAGCAGCATTCAGGCGGCGTACCATTGCCGCCTGAATGACGACCGCCAAGAAAAAGAAAACGCCTGCGCGCAAGCGCGGCAAAGCTTCCAGGACTGCTGGCAACAGCCTCTCCCGCATCAGGCGCTTTGCCCTGTCTGCGGGTGCTGCGGCACTGGCCAGCTTCCAGATCGCCAGTTGCAGCTTCAATCCCAGCGTCTCCGCCGAGAGACTGCTGGGCCAGGCGCTGGCAGCCCTGCATATTCCCGCACTCGATGCGCTCGGCCAGACCCTGCAGGCCTTTCGCAAGAACGGCTGGCCGGATCTGGATGATCTGCGTTCCGGTTCCGGTTCCGGCGCCCACACGCCCAGCGTGGGCGGCAAGGTGGACAAGGCCGATGTCACGGCCACAGCCCTGCCCACGCACTTTGCCCGCTGCCCCCAGTTCTTTCCCGGCGGCAAGGCTCCGGCCCTGCAGCTTCAACCCCGTGAGCGCGAGCTGTGCTTTTCGGGTTTTGCCGTGCTGCACAACGGCAGCACCAAGACCCCTGTGTTTGTGGCCGAGCGCCTGAATCGCCAGATGCTGCAGCAGGCCCAGGGCTTGCAGCGCAGCGACAAGTTCTATGCCGACGCCCGCCTGCCGCGCGCCGAGCGCTCCGAGCTCGACGACTACAAGCGCTCCGGGTTCTCACGCGGCCATATGGCCCCGGCGGCCGACATGAGCACGCCCGAGGCCATGGCCCAGAGCTTCAGCCTCGCGAATATGGTGCCGCAGAACCAGGTACACAACGCGGGCGCCTGGAGCCAGGTGGAACAGGCCACGCGCAAATATGCGCTGCGCGCCCGGGGCGATGTCTTTGTCTTCACCGGCCCTGTCTTCAACAAGAACGCCGCCACCATCGGTGAGAGCAAGGTGGCGGTGCCCGACTACCTCTTCAAGCTGGTCTATGACGCCAGCACCGGCAAGAGCTGGGTGTACTGGCAGGCCAACAGTGCGGATACGCGGATGAGTGCGCCCATCAGTTATGAGGAGTTCACTCGGAGGACGGGGATGCCGTTGTTGGCGGGGGTGATGCGGGGTCACGGTTAGCCTTCTGGCGTGGACCAGGAGGCCGTCTTTGCCCCTGCCGGGTGGTTGTTTTTTGAAGCCGGGTCTCGGCCCGGCGGCCGACCTACCTTCTTTTGCTTCGCTAAAAGAACGTAGGCCAAGAAAAGGCGACCCGAATGTCCGCGACCCTCCGCTTCGCTGCGGGCAACTTGCCTCGTGGCGGTTACGAGGATGGGGAGAAGAGAAGCGCGCTGCTGGCGCTGCGGCTCAGAGAGTTGCCGTGCGCCGGTCCAGAACCTTGTCTATCAGGCCCCACTCGCGGGCCTCTTTGGCGGTCATGAAGCGGTCGCGGTCCAGGTCACGTTCCACCTCCTGGTAGCTGCGCCCGCAGTGCTGGGCGTACAGGCGCGTCACGCGGTCCTTGGTGCGCAGCATTTCCTCGGCATGAATACGGATGTCCGAGGCCTGCCCCTGCACGCCGCCCAGCGGCTGGTGCACGTGCAGGCTGGCGTTGGGCATGGCCATGCGGTGGCCGGGCTCGCCGGCCATCAGCAGGAAGGAGCCCATCGACCGCGCCGTGCCCATGCACAGCGTGTGCACGGGCGACTTGATGAACTGCATGGTGTCGTACATGGCCAGGCCGCTGGTGATCACGCCGCCCGGCGAGTTGATGTAGAGGTGTATGGGCTTGTCGGGGTTCTCCGCCTCCAGGAACAGCAACTGCGCGCAGACCAAGGCAGAGACCGCATCGTTCACCTCGCCGTTCAAAAAGATCACGCGGTCGCGCAGCAGGCGCGAGTAGATGTCGAAGGACCGCTCTCCGCGCGCCGACTGTTCGACAACCATGGGGACGAGCATCATCGATTCGCGCATGGGCGAACTCCTGTGTGTGATGGTGAAAAAAAAGAACCGCAGCCCTGCGCCGCACGCCCCGTTGCCAGGGCAGCGCCTCAGGTCGCGTACATCAGGAAGCCGCCATCATTGGCCACCTCCCTGGCGGGCTGCGCCCGCGCATCGGTCAGCACATGGACGATGCGCAGCAGCGTACCGCCGTCGGCAGCGGGGCTAATCTTCAGGTCCACCGTGCTTTCCAGAAAGGGCGGCTCGGCCTCGCGCAGCCGCAGGCTCAACGCCTGCGGCGGCACCTCGCTCAACGGCTCGGCATGCTCGGTGCCCGGCAGCCACTGCGCGCGCAACTCGGGAATGCTCAGCGCGCGCCAGACCTTCTCGGGCGAGGCGTCCAGCGCGTACTCCTGCACCAGTTCGCAGGCCGCATCGTCGTTGTCCATATCATTCATTGGTCCATGTCCTTGAGCAGGCCCTTGAGGGCATCCACACGCTGCGGCCAGTAGGCGCGGTACTTCGCCAGCCAGCCCGCAATCAGCGCCAGCCCTTCGGGATCGACCTCGTAATGCACGAAGCGCCCCTGGCGCTGCTCGCTCACCAGCCCCGCATTGCGCAGCACGGCCAGATGCTGGGACATGGCCGACTGGCTGATCTCCTTGCCCTCGCGCAGTGCGCTGGCATGCATGCTGCCAGCGGCCAGCTTCTCGAAGATGGAGCGGCGCGTGGGGTCGGCCAGGGCCTTGAAGATGTCGTTTTCGGGCATGGCGACACTTTAGCAATCACTTATCTAAAACGCAAACATTCCATGGATAAGGTGCCTGCCGACCCGCTTTGGCATAGACCGCACCCTGTGCCGGACGTGGGTACCTCCAAAAACTTGCCCTGTGCCGTACACGCCCATGCCAAAGTGAACATTTCTGGATGAACTCCATTGAACTGATCGATGACAGTGCCTACGTGGCACTGAAAAATGCCACGTTCTCAACTTCATTGGAGACTCTATGACCAAGTCATCCGTTCGCCGTAGTGCCCCTGCGCCCGGCAGCCAACCCGACCCCCGTTACCCAGACGGCGATTTCCCGTATTCAAAGCGCTGTTGCAATCAAGACCGGAGGTAGCGTGCCCAAGGGCTCGTATGTTGATCGAATGCAACAAGCCATCGCAAAAAAGCAGAAATGGAATTCCTGACACATCCATCAAGGAGAGCGACCATGCCCAGCAAAGCCGACAACGACAACCATGCAAATAAATGCAATCCCAACAATGATGAGTACTGGCACTCGCGCGGAGAGGATCAGCGCCCAGATGACTGGGAAGATCTCATCGCTCAGAAAAATCATGAGAGTTGACTGAGCATCCAGGCCGACCACTCGATGATCTCCGTCTTCTTGTGGCTTGGTCGAATCGAATCCTGACTTCCGCAGAACCAGACCCACAACGGCGGCGTCTGGAGCAAGGTCGAGCAGGACACGCGCCGCTACGCCCAGCGCGCCAAGAATGATGTCTACGTCTTCACCGGCCCGGTGTTCGACGGGCAGCCGCTCACCATCGGGCCGGGCAAGGTCCATGTGCCCTGCCACATCTTCAAGCTGGTCTATGACGCCAGCACCGGCAAGAGCTGGGAGTACTGGCAGGCCAATAGTGCCGACACCCGCATGGGCCCGCCCATCAGCTACGAGGAGTTCACGCGCCGCACCGGCATGCCGCTGCTGTCGGCCGTGCATCTACCGCAAGCATAAAAATGAGCTGAATACGTAATTCATTCAATGATTTCAATGACATTCAATATTGAAATCATTGAATGACATGCGCAGAAAGCTCACTTTTAGATAGCTGCACAGTTCCGCAAAGACTGCGGGACTCAGGCCGGCTCGCCCGCCAGCCGACGCACCACCTCGGACAGCACCTGGGCCTTCTGGCGGGTGCGCTCATTGGCCATGCCCGTGAAGCCACGCTTGGTGGCCGTGTGGTGCAGCGTGTGGCCGACCTGCCGGCGGTACAGCGCACGTGCCCGATCGCGCATGGCGCGGGCGCGCTGCAGCTGCAGGCGGCGCTGGGCCGGGCTCAGCCTGACCAGCGCCGTATCGGACTGGGAAAGATCGTAGAGCTCACGCTCATTGGTGGCGAGAAGTTCATGCGCGGAATGGATGGCACGTCCCATGGCTTGCTCCTGTCATCAAATGCAATGAAAAAGCACCTTGAATGCATGCACATCCAAGATGCTTCGGTGAGTACAGAACAGCACTCTAGGACAGATTCCGGCTCCAGCCCCCAATACCGCACCCATGCAAGCGGTATTGGGTGGTGCGGCGAAGCGATGGGCCTTCCGCCAGCCTCTGCAGACGGCGCGCGCCTCTGGCTTACCTGACAGCGGACTCTGCTGCGGCCGCTGCCGGTGCGGTGACCGCTGGCGCGCTGGCCGCCGCCGGGACATGCTGCCAGCTGACAGGCAGCACGGCGTCCAGCCAGTGCATGCGCCAGGCCAGCAGCGCGGCGGCTGCCATCAGTGCCAGCACACACAGGCTGTTGCGCAGGCCATGGCTGTCCGCGTAAGGGTCGGCAATATTGCGCCTGGCGTTGACCGGTACCTTGGCCGTCTGCGACAGGCTGCGGCCCAGGCCCAGATTGATGTTCATGCGGCCATTGATGGCCCAGCCGCTGGCATCCAGAATCGGTCCCAGGCTGCGCTGACGCAGCTTGAGCCAGGCAATCAGCATGCTGGGACCGGAGATGGCCAGGATAAGACCCAGTATGGCTACCGGAATCCACGGCCCCAGTTCGATGAACTTGCCGAAGATGCCAACGATCACGGCGCTCAGCGAGCCCAGCGCCACACCGATGGCGGCCACCGTCCCCACATCGGTCTTGCGCGCTGGAGCAGGTGCCTGGGCCAAGTCCTTGGGCGCCGTCACCAGCTTGGTCGCGTTGTCGCTGAGGCTGGTATTGACCACATCGTTCTTGGCTGCGGCATGCTTGGCGACCTGCTCCTCGATCATGCGCAGGAACTTCTTGTAGGGCGAGAAAAAGGCCTGGCCGATGCTGGTCGGGTTGTCGATGAGCTTGACGATGGTGGCATCCCAGTCATTGCCCGCACGGTCGTAGAAGACGCCGTTGCGCCCCACGAACAGAAAGTCCACATCGCCTGCCGTGAAGGCCGCGACGATCGTCTTTTTCTGCTCCTCGCGCTTGCATTCGCAGTAGGCCAGATAGGTTTTGGCCATGGCGGCCAGCGTGGAGTGGGCTGCCGCATCGGCAACCTCCACGGTCAGATCGCAGCTGCGGCCGTCCAGGAACAAGGTACCGGCCTGGAAGGCCGCGCCTTCGCGGCGATAGAAGCGGGAGAAGGAGACAAAGTTGTTGAGCAGCTCCAGCAGATCGCGCTGCAGGCGGATCAGCTTCTCCAGAGCCATGGCCTGCACGGCATGCTCTTTTTCGGCATCGTCATGGTCCAGCAACTGCATCACTGCGTCTTTCAACCCGCTGGACAGCAGTTGCTGAATTTCGGCCTCGCCCACTGCGCCCAGCGGCGTTGCCGGGCACTCCGACAACCATTGCTGGCAATGGGCCAGCATGGTCTTGAGCTGATCCCACTGCACCTCGGTCAGCGCCGTCAACGCTTCGCCGAACACGGGTTGCACGGCCTGCTCGCGCAAGGTCTGCAAGGCAGCAGCCCAGGCGGGGTTGACGCCATTCACCAGCGGCAGGCTGCGCTCACCGGTCACTGCGGCCAGCGGCAGCGCGGCCAGAGACTCCGATGCATTGCTGAGCACCTGCGCCCCCAAAGCGGCATAGCCTTCTTCCGTCGGGTTGAGCGGTGCACGTGCATTGGCATCGAACTCCACCAGGCGCGTGCGGGCAAAAAAGTCATCGACTTTGGCCTGCACTGCGTTCACGGCCTCCGCAGCCGCCAGCGCCAGTGCACGCGGCTGCAGATTGCAACCCAGCTCTGCCGCCTGGGCAAACCAGGTCTGCAGGGCTTGCACGTCCTCCCAGAAGGCCTCGGCCTTGCTGCGATCGATGCCTGGAACGCCATCGCTGCCGTCCACCGCGCCGTAAAGCTCCTGAATGCGGGCAATCAGACCAGCCAGGGCCTCGTCGCCTTCGGCCGTGGCTGCACTGACGACGCCGTCGCCATTGAAACGCAGGGCCTGCAGCGAAGCCATGCGCTCCTGCACCTGGGCCAGCGTGATGGCCTGGGCATCGGGCAGGCCCGCGAGCTCCAGCACGCGTCTGGCCTCTGCCAGCAACAGCGCGCCTTCCTCCGTCGCATCGTTGATGCTGTTCAGTTGCAGCACATCGCCGCCATCGGCCAGAACCTGCGGATCACGCACTCTTGCCACGGCCCATTCACAGGCGGCCACCAGCTCCGGAGGGCGAATACGGCCGTCCTTGCTCTCGTCAATCAAATCCAGCGTTGCGCTGTCGAACTCGATACCTCGCGTGGGACAGGCCAGAGCCACCCACAGCTTCTGATCCAGCTCACCAATATGGGCAATGTCCTGGCCCGTGCGAATCACCACCTGGTCCACCTCGCCGGCGCGGAAAAACTGCCACTCGTACTGCTTCTGCATGAAACTACCAACTCCCAGGCAAGGATTGCCCTTGTCAAAGCACATTGCAACCAATGGCTGCCTGCACTATCCGCTATCAAAAGCGAGGAGTTTAAAAGTCATTTGCACTGTCTGAATGGTGACATTTGTGAACTCTTGCGCTTCTTTGGGCTGGTTTGCACTCCCGTCCGCTGCCTTATTGCGCCATCTTGAGTGCCTGCTGGTCTTTTTCAATAAAGTACTTTTTTAGATACTTTATTTGCTACACTGCACCGCAAAACCGTGCCTATGACTGCGACGTCCACCGCCCCCCAAACCCGCGACAAGTTGCACCTGCAGCTGGCCCGACTGTTTCGCAACAAGATAGCGACGGGCGAGTGGACGATCGGGCAAAGCATCCCCACCGTCGAGGAGCTCGAGGCCCTGCACAGCGTCTCGCGCACCACGGTGCGCATGGCCGTACATGCGCTGGTCGATGAAGGCCTGCTGCAGACCCGCAAGCGCGGCGGCACCAAGGTCGTTGGCCAGCCCTACAAGCCCCCATCCTTTTTGCTGCCAACGACCTGGCAGGAGCTGGTGGCCTTTGGTGAGCAGATTCAGCAGACTACGCTGCAGCAAGCGAATGACTGCGTGCCGCCCATTCCGGCCGGCTTCCCTTCCCCTGGCGAACTGGCCTCTGCCTATACCTATTTTTTGCGCGTACACAAGCACGGCGATGCACGCTTTTGCCTGTCCGAGCTGTACCTGGAACAAAACCTCTACCCCAGGCTGCAGGAGCAGCTGGAGCGCACCACGCTTGCTCAGGCGCTGGGAAATGATCCAGCGCAGATCGCCAAGGCCCGCCAGTACCTGAGCGTAGCCCCGGCCGACGAGCTGATTGCCGAGCATCTGGGCGTTCCGCTGGGCACGCCGTTGATGCAGGCGCTGCGCTGGGCCTGCAATCCACAGGGCTTGATCGTCTACTGGGCCAAGGTACGCTTCATCAGCGAATACGTGCATATCGAAATGGACCTGCTCAAATGACCACCGTCCTGCCCCAAGTCCGGCAGCTCTCCAGGCCCCATAGCGGCCGTGTGGCCTGGATCACCGGCTCCACCAGCGGCATAGGCTGGGCCGTTGCCAGACAGTTGGCCTGCGAAGGCGCCGCCATTGCCCTGCATGGCAGCGCACAGGCGTCTGCCAGCACCGATGCACAGCTGGCCGAGCTGCACGCACTGGGTGTGGCCGCCCGCTATTACCCACTGGATCTGAGCGACGGCCTGGCCATTGCCCCGCTGGCCCGGCGCATCGCCGCCGAGCTGGGCGCGGTGGACATTCTGGTCAACAACGCGGGAATGCAGCATGTGGAATCCGTGCTCAGCTTTCCGCCAGACCTATGGAACACCATGCTGGCCGTCAACCTGAGCGCACCGTTTCACACCATACAGGCCTGCACGCCGGCCATGCTGGAGCACGGCTGGGGGCGCATCATCAATATGGCATCCGTCAGCGGCCTGGTCGGCGTGGCCCACAAGCCCGCCTATGTGGCCAGCAAGCACGGCCTGCTGGGCCTGACCAAATCCGTGGCACTGGAGCTGGCCACCACGCCCGTGACTTGCAACGCCATTTGCCCCGGCTGGGTGCTCACGCCGCTGGTGCAGGCCCAGATCGAAGCCCTGGCGCAGCGCGAGCAGCTGGACGAGGCGGCAGCCCGCGCCAGGCTGCTGGGCGCCAAGCAGCCCTCGCAGGCTTTTGTGACGGTGGAACAGGTCGCGGCACTGGTCGGCTTTCTGGCCAGCGACAACGCCGCCCAGGTGCGTGGTGCACAGTGGAATATGGATGGAGGCTTTACCGCAGCATGAAGGATCCACAAGCCAGATCCCATAGATCAGTCATAGATCGATGGCTGACAGCGCACAGCAGATCAGCGCTGCAGCCTGTTTTTATTCAAATCGTTTAAGGAGACGAACATGGCATTGAACGAAACCCACGACGCCGGCCTGCAAAGCTGGGTCGCCAGCGCCAACACGGGCAGCAGCGACTTCCCCATCCAGAACCTGCCGTTTGCAGTCTTTCGTCGCAAAAACAGCAGCGAGGCCTTTCGCGGCGGCGTGGCGATTGGCGACCAGGTGCTGGACATGGCGGCTGTTCGCGATGCCAAGGCACTGGGCGGCGATGTGCAGGCCCAGGTCGACGCAGCGGCGCAAGCTCAGCTCAACAGCTTGATGGCCATGGGCCCGGCGTCTTGGTCGGCCCTGCGCCTGGCCCTGTCGCGCGCCCTGCGTGCCGGTGCTGCCCAGGAAGTCGCCCTCAAGGCCTGCCTCGTGCCCCAGGCCGATGTGGAATACGGCGTACCCGCACAGGTGGGCGACTACACGGACTTCTACACCTCCGTGCACCACGCCACCAATGTGGGCAAGCTGTTCCGCCCCACCAACCCGCTGATGGAAAACTACAAGTGGGTGCCCATCGGCTACCACGGTCGTGCCTCCAGCATCCGCATCTCGGGCGTGGACTTCAAGCGCCCCAACGGCCAGCTCAAGGCTCCCGATGCCGACCCCGTGCTCAAGCCCTGCAACCGCCTCGACTATGAGCTGGAGATGGGCATCTATGCCGGCTCGGCCAATGCCTGGGGCGATGCCATCGGCATCGAGGACGCCGAAAACCATATCTTCGGTCTGTGCCTGCTCAACGACTGGTCGGCACGCGACGTTCAGGCCTGGGAATACCAGCCACTGGGCCCCTTCCTGTCCAAGAACTTCGCCACCAGCATCTCGCCCTGGATTGTGACGCTGGAAGCACTGGAGCCCTATCGCACGGCCTTTGTCCGCCCGTCCGAGGACCCACAGCCCCTGCCCTACCTCAGCTCCGAAGCCAACTCGCAGCGCGGTGCGCTCGACGTGCAGCTCACGGTTGCCATCCAGACCGAGAAGATGCGCGCCGAAGGCAAGGCCGCCGAGCAGATCACCCGGACCAGCTACCGCCACGCCTACTGGACCATGGCCCAGCTGATTGCCCACCACACCGTCAACGGCTGCGATCTGCAACCCGGTGACCTGCTGGGCACGGGCACGCTGTCCGGCCCCACCATGGCCGAAGCCGGCGCCCTGCTGGAAATCACCGAAGGCGGCAAAAAGCCCCTGAGCCTGAGCAACGGCGAAACCCGCACCTTCCTGCTCGACGGAGACGCCGTGGTCTTTGCCGGCTGGTGCGAAAAGCCCGGTGCCGCGCGCATCGGCTTTGGCGAATGCCGTGCCACCGTTCTGCCCGCGCACCAGGCCTGAGCGGGCCTCGGCCATCCCGCAAAAAACCGGCCTGGCGCCGGTTTTTTGTTGGGAATCTGCCTTCGGCCTGCTCGTAACGCCATGACACAATTGCAGCCATGCCTTCCGCTTCGGACACCCCCACCCCTGCGCTCGCCCCTGCTGGCCGAAACCAGCGCCAGGAGCCCGTACTGAACCAGCCTGCGCGCTCGGATGCCAGCCCCTTGCCTGCCTCCATTGCAGGAGCCTTTGCAGCCGCGGCCTATTCCATGCAGCACAGTCTGCAACACGAGGCCGGGCAGAGCACTGCACCCGAAGAGGAGGACAGCGGCCTGCTGCCCCAGCTCTATGCCAGCCGCCTGAGCCCACGTTCACGCGACTTTTACCTGGCCCAGTTCAAGCGCTTCGATGCCCTGGACCGCAGCCTGCCCAGCTGGAATATGGCGGCAGCCTTCCTGACCCTGGCCTGGTGCAGCCTGCACGGTCTATGGCGCGAGGCTGGCAAATACCTCGCAGCCGTCACGGCAACCGCGCTGATCTGGTGGTTTGGCCTGCGCCCGGCTCTGCCCGAGGCCATGGCGCTGGGCCTGGGCATTGCACTTTGGCTGGTGGCTGTGGCCGTGCCCGGCCTGCTGGGCAATGGCTGGTACTGGCGCAAGATCAGGGCCCAGACGCTGCAGGCGATTACGGACGCGCCCAATATGGCCGCCGCCCATGCCGCCTTGCAGGCGCAGGTCGGCTCTCCTCGCAACAGAACCGCAGCCATGCTGGTGCTGGCCCTGCCTGCGGCAGCGGCCGCAGGCGCGGGCCTGGCCTTGCTGCCCGCCGACGGCCCTGCACCGACCAAGAGCGCTGCGCCTGCAGCCACCGCCGTGGCCAATCGTCCAGCTGTCAGCCCGGACCTGGCAAAGCCCGCCCCCGAGGCGACCTCTGCTGCCGCCCAGCCAGAAAACCGCCCGGCAGAGCCAGCGCCTGTGACCGCCACCGAGACAGACACACGCACAGCGCAGGCTGCGCCCGACGCAGCTGCCTCAGTGCCAAGCAAAGCGGCGGTCAAGGCCGAGCTGAGCGAAAAGCCGACAGCCAGGCCCGCGACAGATACAAAGGAACAAGCTGCCCCCTCGACACCCCATGCCGGCTCGGACCTGGTTCCTGGCAAGTTCTATCTGAATCTGGGCGTCTATTCCGAGGCCGGCAATGCCGACAAGGTGCTGGCGCAGCTGCAAAAGTCCAGACTGCCCGCGCTGACGCAGAAGATGGCCAGCAACAAGGGGGAAGTCACCCGAGTACGCAGCGGCCCCTTCGAGAGCCGAAAGCGCGCTGAAAAGGCTGCACGCAAGCTGCAGGCCGCGAATATCGATGCCGGCATCTTTCAAAGTGCAGAAGGAGCCCACAAGCCATAGACTCTGGCGCTGAAAATTCACAGTCAAAATGCGACCATTCCCTTGAGGGAATTGCGCATAAAGCTATCAAATTTTCGCATTGCTTTGTTGCACCCGCTTGCACATCAAGGCTTGGTCTGGCATGCGCGAGCACCTGGGGGCGCTATGGTGTGGGGCATGAAGCATCGAACACCCACTCTGCATATTTCCACCCGCCCTTTGCTCGGCATGGCTGCTGCCAGCATGGCTGTGCTGATGGCGGGCTGCGCCAGCAACGGCATGGTCGCAGGCGGCAAGACCGCCCCGCCTGCGCGTCAGCTGCAGGTATGCCACGCGGAGCCGGTACAGATCTATATCGGCCACAACACCGTGGCATCGACGCTGGAAACCATCCGCCAGAAGTCCGGCTCGTACCTGCTGCGCGTGCTGCGCGAGGGTCAGCCCGCGACCATGGACTACAACCAGGAGCGCCTGAACGTCATCACCAATGACGCAGGCAAGATCACGGCGCTGCGCTGCGGCTGAGCACCCGCCAGGACTTACAGGAACATTTCCTGCAGGTCGCTCAGAAAGTCAAAGCCGCGTTCGGTGGGCACCACGCGGCCCAGATCGCGGCTGATCAGGCCCTTGGCCTGGGCCTGATCGAGCCCCTTGGCAATGGCCGACATGGGCAGGCCCGTGCGCTCCATGAACTCCTGCAAGGCAAAGCCGCCGCGCAGGCGCAGCGCGTTGAGCATGTATTCGAACGGCAGATCGGCGCGCTTGACCTCGTTGTCCTGTGCCAGCGGCGTGCCGGCCAGTGCCATGTCCATATAGCGGGCCGGATCGCGGAAACGCACCTGACGCACGATGCGGTGGGCAAAGCTCAGCTTGCTGTGCGCACCGGCGCCAATGCCCAGATAGTCGCCGAACTGCCAGTAGTTGCTGTTGTGAAAGCACTGATGGCCGTCCTTGGCATAGGCCGAGACCTCATAGCGCTGCATGCCCGCAGCCCTGGTGCTGGCCGTGATCAGGTCCAGCATCTCATAGGCCGTATCGTCCTCCGGCACCACGGGCGGATATTTGGCGAAATAAGTGTTGGGCTCGATGGTCAGGTGATAAATCGACAGATGTGGCGGTGCAAACGACAGTGCCGTGTCCACATCGCGCTGCAGATCGACCATGCTCTGGCCAGGCAACGCATACATGAGATCGATATTGAAGGTCTCGAAATTGTCCGCCGCCTCGCGCACCGCAGCCTGGGCCTGCGCCGCATCATGCACACGGCCGACAGCCTGCAGATAGCGGTCGTCAAAGCTCTGCACCCCGATTGACAGGCGGTTCACGCCAGCCGCACGGAAGGCCTTGAAACGGTCCTTCTCGAAGGTGCCGGGGTTGGCTTCCATGGTGATCTCGCAATCGGGCTCCATGCGCAGACGCGCGCGCAGACCGGCAATCAGCTTGTCTATGGACTCGGGCGAGAACAGGCTGGGCGTGCCCCCGCCCATGAAGACGCTGTGCACCGTGCGCCCCCAGATCAGCGGCAGTGCGCTCTCCAGATCGGCCATCAAAGCATCGATGTAGCGATCCTCGGGCAGTGCATCTCCCTTGGCCCAGGCATGCGAGTTGAAGTCGCAATACGGGCATTTCTTGAGACACCAGGGCAGATGCACATACAGCGACAGCGGCGGCAGGCTGCCCAGTTGCAGCGTGCCAGGCCGCATGTAATGCTGAATATCGCGCTGCACCGCCGCTTCGGCGGTCTCTGTTTGATGCTGAATGGGAATCATGGGAAATATGCTTTTCTAGCGCAAACAAAACCGACGCCGCTAAAACACCATGGGACAGCAAGCAAGGGCTTAGGCGGCCCCGCCGCCCCGCAGCGAGGCTGTCGTCCCCCTTTCATAGCGCGCAGAGAAAGGGGGAAGGCGCGGGGCCGCCTAGGCAAAGCGCCTCAGGGGGAGTGCGGTCAAAGACCGCTGGTTATAACCAGCGCTCTTTCACCATCTCGATCATGGTGCGCGAAGAAAGTCCACGATGGCTGTGCGCATGCTTGAGCTCGGGCTCCATCTCGGCAAAGGTCAGGCCCAGCTCGGGAATAAGCAGTACCGGGTCAAAGCCGAAGCCATTGCTGCCACGGCGCTCGGTCGTGAGCAGAGCCTGCACGCGTCCTACGGCAATCAGCGGCTCGGGGTCCTTGGGCGAGCGCACGCCCACCAGGGTGCTGACCATGGCGGCACGGCGGTTGGTCACACCCTGCATCTGCTCGAGCAGCGCGCGCACATTGTTGTCGTCGCTTTTCTCGTAGCCGAACTGGGTGCAATAGTAGGCCGTGTCCACGCCGGGCAGACCGCCAAAATGATCCACACACATGCCGGCATCATCGGCAATGGCGGGCAAGCCGGTCTTCTCGGCCGCAAAGCGCGCCTTGGACAGCGCATTCTCTACAAAGGTGCCATAGGGCTCGGGAGCTTCTCCCTCGAACAGATCGCCCTGACGAATCAGCTCCACGCCCAGCGGGGCAAACATGGCTTGCAACTCGGCGAGCTTTCCGCGGTTGTTGGATGCCAGCACAATTTTCATAATAAAAATCCATGGAAGCGCTTATGGCGCTTACGCAATCAGCTATTGATTCAGTAGTTTCAAGCCAGCGCCTATTGCAGCGTGCAACCGTGTTCAGGTCTTGGCTTTCTGGCGCTGTGCCGAACGGCGTATGGCCTCGTTGATTTCGGCAATCGATCGCTCGATGGCCTCGTCGTCGAGCTCATCCTCGCAGTCTTCGATCGGCCCCACCTGTATCGTGGACTCGAAGCCCTGATCCTCGATTTCCTGTGTGGAAATGGAAGACGGCTCGAAATTATTCGGTGTTTCCCATACCAGTGCCAGCACGGTGACATTGTCGCTGCCGTCCCCGGCTCGCTTGAGCGCCGTATCGACCAGCATGGGCACAAAGTGGGCCACGGCCTTGCCGTTCATGATCTGGAGAATTTCCGGCGTCGGCACCGCCCCCCAGAGGCCATCGGAGCACAGCATCAGCTGATCGCCCTCCTCAAGCCGCCTTGTCTCGCTCACATCGAAGATGGGCTTGGAAGGCGAGCCCAGGCAGGTGAACAGCACATTGCGGTTGGCCGGCGCCAGCGCACCGGAGACCTTGCGCATCTCGCTGTACGAATGATCACGTGTTCGCTCGACGAGCTGCCCGTCGCGCACCCAGTACAGACGCGAGTCGCCGCAGTGTATCCAGGTCACCTTGCCGTCCTGCAGCACGGCCGCCACCAGCGTGGTGCGCGGCGTGTCCATCATGCCCTTGGTGCTGGCATAACGCAGTATCTGGCGATGGGCCTGCAGCAACGCCTCTTCCAGAAACAGGGCAGGCTCTTCCAGCATGGGCTTGGCCTTTTGCTGAAAAAGCGTGGAAACCACCTGCAATGCTATCTGTGCGGCCACTTCGCCGTCCGGATGCCCGCCCATGCCGTCCGCCAGCACGAACAATGCCGCCTCTCGCGTGTAGCAGTAGCCCATGCGGTCTTCGTTGAGGGCACGGCCTCCACGACGGCTGAGCTGGAAGACGGAAAATTTCATGGTTTGCGATTGCTGTCGGTCACCGCTCCACGTTCGGAGCCGCCGAGTTTCTGAAGATTCTTCCTGGCGTCATGCACCATGTTGTCAAACTGCATGCGCATGCGCTCCTGCATGCTGAGCTTGGTATAGCGACGCTCGCCTTCGCGGCTCAGCTCTTTTTGCAGGGCAAACACCGACTGCGGGCGCGAGAGCGGATCCATGGCCATGCACCACTCCACCACCTCGATCAGATTGTCCGAATACACGCCGCGCAGCTTGTTCAAGGCAAGGGCCAGTCGGTCCTTGTCCTGACGCTGCGGAGCTTCATTGGGCGGTATGCCCTGCATGCAGGCATAGATGCAGGCGCCAATGGCGTAAATATCGGTCCAAGGACCCAGCTGGGAATCGCGCCGGTACATCTCAGGGGCAGCAAAGCCCGGCGTGTACATGGGACGAATGAAGTTGCCCTCCTTGGACAGCACTTCGCGCGCGGCGCCGAAATCGATCAACACGGCCTTGTCGTCATTGGTGATGAAGATATTGGCGGGCTTGATGTCCAGATGCAACATCTTGTGCTGATGCACGATGCGCAGGCCGCGCAGCACCTCGTCAAACAGAGAGCGGATGGTCGACTCCCTGAACACCTTGTCGGCCTTGAGCTCGCGCGCCGTGACGATGAACTCCTGCAGGGTCGCCCCTTCCAGGTAGTTCATCACCATGTAGACGGTTTCGTTTTCGCGAAAGAAATTCAGCACGCTCACCACGGAGGCGTGGGAAATCTGCGCCAGCGAGCGCCCTTCCTCGAAAAAGCTCTTGAGCCCGAGGCGATAGAGGGACAGTTTTTCTGGCGCCACCATGGGCTGCAGTTCGGCAGGCGCCCGAGTGGCAAGCGAAGCCGGCAGGTACTCCTTGATCGCTACCTGCTGGCCATCGGCGTCCAGAGCCAGGTAGACAATCCCGAACCCCCCCCGAGGAAATCCTGCGCACCACCCGGTATCCGCCTATTGTGCTGCCCGACGGTAGGGGCGCTGGCTTGGTTTTTGTAGACATTTTTTACCGGTAAACCTCAAGGATGATACGAAACCCGGATAATCGGGAAATTGCAAGCATCCATCAAAAGTCCAATGCCAGTTTACAGCATGACCGGATACGCCAGTGCCCAGCACAGCGCATCCGTTGAGGGTGGTCAAGAGTCCCAGTCCAACAGCCGTCTGGGCCTTGAGATCCGCGCGGTCAATAGCCGCTTTCTGGATTTGTCCTTCCGCCTTCCCGACGAACTGCGCGCCCTTGAACCGGCCCTGCGCACCTTGCTCACCGCGCGCCTCAAGCGCGGCAAGGTGGAAGTACGAGCCGCCATCGACGTCTCCAGCAACCAATCCCTGCCCATTCCCTCAGCCACCCAGCTGCAACGCCTGGTGACCCTGCAGGACTCGGTTCAGGCCTGGCTGCCCAAGGCACGCGACCTTTCCGTGGCCGATGTGCTGCGCCTGTGCAGCGGCACCGCCACCGCCACCACGGACTGGAGCGAAATCGCTCCGGCCCTGGCCGAACAGGCCGTCACCGAGCTGCTCGCAGCTCGCGCCCGTGAGGGCGAGCGCCTGGCCAACATGCTGCTCGACCGCATCAAGCAACTGCGCGAACTGGCCAAGACCGCCACGCCGCTGGTGCCGCAGTTGGTGGAGCAGCAGCGCCAGAAGTTCCTGGAGCGCTGGAAGGAGGCCATGGCCCTCGGCGAAGGCTCGGTTGCACCCGAAGCCGCCCAGGACCGCGCCCTGGCCGAAGCCACGGCCTTTGCCATCCGCATCGACGTGGCTGAAGAAGTCACGCGCCTGGGCTCTCACCTCGACGAAATCGAGCGTCTGCTCAAAAAGGGTGGCGACATCGGCAAGCGTCTGGACTTCCTGATCCAGGAATTGCACCGTGAAGCCAACACCCTCGGCTCCAAATCAGCCACGCTGGAGCTGACCCGCATCAGCGTCGACATGAAGGTGCTGATCGAGCAAATGCGCGAACAAGTGCAGAACATCGAGTAAGCAAGCCCTGGGCGTACCTACCCCGTACGCTCGATTCATGCCCAAAGTCATGCCCAAAGTCATGGACCATCCCGGAAATCTATTTGTCGTGTCGGCACCCAGCGGTGCCGGCAAATCCTCTCTGGTACGCGCCCTGCGTGAATTCGATGCACGCGTCTACCCCTCCGTCTCTCACACCACGCGCGCGCCGCGCGGCCAGGAAAAACATGGCCGTGAGTATTACTTCGTCTCGGACGCCGAATTCGACGCCATGGTCGCCAACAACGGCTTTGTGGAATGGGCCAATGTGCACAGCCGCCGCTACGGCACGGCCAAGAGGTCTCTGGAAGAGCGCATCCAGAGCGGCACCGATGTGCTCCTCGAAATCGACTACCAGGGCGCATTGCAGGTCAAACGGGCATTTCCCAATGCCGTGCTGATCTTCATCCTGCCGCCCAGCTGGGACGAGTTGCGGGCCCGCCTGGAAAACCGTGGCGAGGACGCTCCCGAAGTCATCGAGTTGCGCCTGAAGAACGCCGAAGAGGAAATGGCGCAGGTCGCAAAATTCGACTTCGTTATAATCAACGAACTGTTTGAGAGTGCGCTCTTTGATCTCAAGGCGATCATTCACGCGCAACGCCTCAAATATGCGGCCCAGCGGCGCCTTCGCGCCGACACCTTCGAGTCGCTCAATATCCCTGAATCCAACTGACCGTTCCCGGAGTTCCTGATGGCACGCATTACTGTTGAAGATAGCCTGGAGCAGATCCCCAACCGCTTCCAGCTCGTTTTGGCCGCGACTTATCGCGCCCGCATGCTCAATCAAGGCCATACCCCCAAGATTGAAACCAAGAATAAGGCCAGCGTCACAGCCCTGCGTGAAATCGCAGACGGCAAGGTAGGCCTGGAAATGCTGAAGAAGGTGCCGGGTTGAGCTGTTGCATCGCAGCACCAAAATAGACAATTAAGCACCGCTCGTCGGTGCTTTTTTGTGCCTAGCAGCTTGCACTCCATACTTGCAGGCTACATTTAAGGAATATGACAGCGGCCCAGAACTCGACGATTGCTCCTTCCTCTACGGCACCGGCCAAGCCTCAGCGCATGCCCGCTGATCAGGCTGCACGTGTGTCGGCTGCTGCTTTTGAGGGCTTGATGGAGCATCTCGGCTATCTGGATGCCGACAGCGCCGAGCGCGTGCGCCAAGCGTATATCTACGCAGATCAAGCACATACCGATCAGTGGCGCAGCAGTGGAGACCCCTATATCACCCACCCCATCGCGGTCACGGGAATCTGCGCCAACTGGAAGCTCGATGCCCCCGCCCTGATGGCGGCCCTGCTGCATGACTCCATGGAGGATTGCGGCATCACCAAGCTGGATCTGAAGGAACGCTTTGGCGAGGATGTGGCCGAACTGGTGGACGGGCTGACCAAGCTGGACAAGCTGCAGTTCAATACCCGCGAGGAAAACCAGGCCGAGTCCTTTCGCAAGATGCTGCTGGCCATGGCGCGCGATGTGCGCGTCATCCTGATCAAGCTGGCCGACCGCACCCACAATATGCGCACCATGAGCGACATGCCGCGCAGCAAGTGGGGCCGCATCTCGTCCGAAACGCTGGAGATCTACGCCCCCATCGCCCACCGGCTGGGTCTGAACCAGACCTATCGCGAGCTGCAGGACCTGTCGTTCAAGCATCTGCACCCCTGGCGCTATGCCACGCTGGAAAAAGCCATCGGTCGCTCGCGTACACGCCGCCGTGACCTGGTCCATCGCGTGCAGGATGAAGTCAGCACCGCTTTTGCCACGCACAGCCTGTCGGTGCGCCTGCTGGGCCGCGAGAGCACGCTGTATTCGCTGTACCAGCGCATGCAGAAGAACCAGCTGAGCTTTGCCAAGGTCACCGACATCTACGGCTTTCGCATCATCGTCCCCAAGACGCTGGACTGCTACACCGCCCTGGGCGTGCTGCACCAGAAGTACAAGCCCATGCCGGGCCGCTTCAAGGACTACATCGCCATCGCCAAGAGCAATGGCTACCAGTCGCTGCACACCACGCTGGTCGGTCCCTCCAGCGTCAGCATCGAATTCCAGATTCGAACGGAAGAGATGAACATCGTGGCCGAGGCCGGCGTCGCGGCCCACTGGTTGTACAAGGCGCAGCAAGGTCATGACTCCGAGCATCTGTCCACCCAGTGGCTGCAATCCCTGCTCGACATCCAGAACGAGACCCGCGACGCGGCGGAGTTCTGGGATCACGTCAAGGTCGATCTCTTCCCCGATGCCGTGTACGTGTTCACGCCCAAGAGCGAGATCATGGCCATGCCGCGCGGTGCCACGGTGGTGGACTTTGCCTACGCCATCCACAGCAAGATCGGGCATCGCACCACGGCGGCCAAGATCAATGACGAGGAAGTGCCGCTGCGCACCGAACTCAAGAGCGGCGATGTGGTGCAGATCATCACCTCCGAAACCTCCACGCCCAACCCGGCCTGGCTGAGTTTTGTAAAAACCGGACGCGCGCGCTCCAAGATTCGCTCCTACCTCAAGAATGCGGCCCAGACCGAAGCCGGTCAGCTTGGAGAAACGCTGCTGGCCCAGGCTCTGCGTGCCGAAGGCATTGACAGCGTACCGGCGCAGGACGATGCCAACAAGAACGTCTGGGACGAAATCTTGCGCATCACGGGCAACCGCACGCCCGCAGACCTCATGGTCGATATCGGCATGGGCCGCCGCATCGCCTCGCTGGTGGCGGCGCGCATGACCGCCTTCATGACCAAGCAGGGGGTGCGCCCGGATGCCCTGCTCATCACGCAGGAGCGCTTCAATACGCACAACCGCCCCTTCCAGGGTGCGGTCACGCTCAACGGCGACGAGAGCAGTTCGGTCTATTACTCGCACTGCTGCCGCCCCGTGCCTGGCGACCCGATTCTGGGTTACCTGGGCGGTCAGGGCCTGGTCGTGCACCACGCCCATTGCAACAATGCCATCAAGCTGCGTGAAAAGGATGCCGACCGTTTCATCACCGTGGACTGGTCCGACGACATCACACGCCTGTTCGAGGCAGGCATCGTGGTCACGGTGCAAAACAACAAGGGCGTGCTGGCCCGTGTGGCGGCCGAGCTATCGAATGCCGAAGCCGATATCGTGCGCGTCGAGATGACCGATGAAGCCGCGATCGGCACCACCGACCTGCGCTTTGTCATCTCCGTGCAGAACAGCGTTCAGCTGGAGAATGCGCTGCGCAATCTGCGCCGCCTGCACTCGGTCATTCGTGCCAGCCGCGTCATGGCCTGACCTCCCACATGCTCCACAAGGCCGCCTCGGGCGGCCTTTTTCATGGGCGAAAGATTTTGTTGCATTCTGCGGGCGCTATCCCGCCATGCAACAGTCCCCAGGCCACGGCAGCAAGCGACAATGGCATTCATGCTCCAAACCGCACCTTCGCTTCTGAATGTCCGTCAGCCGCTGCTGATCACCGCCATCGCAGCAGCCCTGCTCGCAGGCTGCGCCACCCGGTCCGAGCCCCCAGCAGCGGCGGTGTCCGAACCGGCACCGCCTGCCAAAGCAGAGCAAGGCACTGACGAAGCAGCGATGGAAAGTCCCATACAGGCCAGCAACTTCGCACACTGGAAGCAGGAATTTGCCCCACGCGCACGCGCAGCAGGCATTTCGGAGCGCACGCTGCGCAGCGCATTGGCCGGTGCCAGACTCCAGCCCAGCATCGTCAAGCTCGACCGCTCCCAGCCCGAGTTCACGCGCACGCCCTGGCAGTATCTGGATAGCGCCGTCTCCGCACAACGCATCAGGACCGGCAAGCTCAAGATGCAGGAATACGCAGCCAGTCTGCAAGCGGCCAGCCAGCGATATGGCGTGCCGGCGCCCGTGATTGCAGCCATCTGGGGCATGGAGAGCAATTACGGCAGCAACTTCGGCAGCTTCTCGGCCGTGGATGCACTGGCCACTCTGGCCTTCGACGGCCGCCGTGCCGAATGGGCGCAGAAGGAGCTCATTGCCGCGCTGCGCATCATCGACAACGGCGATATCGACGCCGCCCATATGATCAGCTCGTGGGCCGGTGCCATGGGCAACACCCAGTTTCTGCCCTCGGTCTTCCTGCAGTATGCAGTCGATGCCGATGGAGACGGCCGCCGCGACATCTGGGGCTCCATGGCCGATGTGGCCGCTTCCACGGCCAACTATCTTGCAAGCTCGGGCTGGAACCCCGGCGAGCCCTGGGGTGTGGAAGTGCGCCTGCCAGCCAATTTCGATTACGCGCGCACCGAGCTTTCCACGCGCCAGAACAGCAGTGCCTGGGCTGCAGAAGGCGTGCAAAGCATGAACGCTCAGGCCTTGCCTGCGATGGCCAGAGCCAGCATCATTGCACCGGCCGGTGCCCGTGGTCCGGCCTTCATGGTGGGCAGCAACTTCCGCGCCATCCTGCGCTACAACAACTCCACCAACTATGCACTGGCCGTGAGCCTGCTCGCATCGCAACTGACAGGCAATGGCGGTGTCAGCGCCGAATGGCCGCGCGATCTCGGCGCACTCACACGTGAGCAGACACGGGCGCTGCAGACCGCACTCAGCCAGCGCGGCTTTGCCACCGGAGCGGCCGACGGAGTGATGGGTCCGGCCACCCGGGCCGGGCTGCGCCAATACCAGCAAAGCGAGGGCCTGGTGGCAGACGGCTACCCCACGCTGGAGCTGCTGCAACGCCTGCAGGCTGGCAACCCATCTCAAAAACAATAGCTTTTAGCGCTTGTTAATCAATGATTTCAATACTAAAACCATCTGAAATCATTGAACATCAAGCGAGTGAAGCTCACAAAATAAAAGCGCGGCTTCCGATGTGGAAGCCGCGCTTTTTTGTTGCCCCTGAAATCAGGATCGAGTTGTGGGCTGCGGATAGCTGACGTCCAGAATCTCCAGCATGCGCACACCGGCCGGTGTGGGCAAGGCCACCTCGTCGCCCACGCGCGCCTTGAGCAGCGCACGCGAAACCGGGGCAATCCAGCTGACCTGGTTCTGCGTGCTGTCCGCCTCGTCAATGCCCATGATGGTGATGGTGCGCTCCACGCCCTCGTCATCGACATAGCTGACCGTGGCGCCAAAGAAGACCTGGTCGCTGCCCGCATGCACCGCAGGGTCGACCACCTCGGCAATCTCCAGTCTCTTGGTGAGAAAGCGGATGCGGCGGTCGATCTCGCGCAGACGCTTTTTGCCGTAGAGATAGTCGCCATTCTCCGAGCGGTCGCCGTTGCTGGCCGCCCAGTGCACGATCTCCACGATCTTGGGGCGCTCGTTGTCGATCAGATCCAGCAGCTCGTCCTTGATGCGCTGGTAGCCCTGGGGCGTGATGTAGTTCTTGCCGCCGGCGGGCAATGGCGGCAAAGCGCCGACGTCATCATCGTCGTCGCCGTCCGATTCTTTGGTGAAAGCCTTGCTCATGAAGCCGATCTTCACACAGATCCGGGCCTGATCAGAGCATGGCTCGTCAAAGCCCGGAAACGAAAAAGCCTCAGAACCTTGCAGTTCTGAGGCTTGTCGTTTGGTGCGGCTGGCAGGAATCGAACCCACGACCCCTTGGTTCGTAGCCAAGTACTCTATCCAGCTGAGCTACAGCCGCTAAGCCTCAAATTATATACAGTTTTTGGAGCCTGCAGAAAAGGTCTCCAGGAATTTCGGATCCCGCGCGCTGCTTCAGGCTTGCGACCACATGAAAAGCCTGATTCCAAGCACATGCATATGCGCTAATCTTGAGCGTTGAAACCGGTCCGCCAGCAAGCTGCTGGCGGCCTCTGCAATGCCGCGTTCATGGACCCCAAAGAGCCAGCCCCCGCGCGTCAGGGCAGCCGGTCGCTCCAGGCCGCCGCACGCTGCGGCAGTGCATTCAGAACCATCAATGACGACAGACAGACAACAGGCCTCGCCTTCGATTCCTCCATCCGTGGCCATGTGGGAGCAGCTGTTTCGCCGCAGCGCCAGGCCCTCTCTGAGCCTTCAGGGTCAGATTCGCGAAATGCTGGTCGATGCCATCCTCAGCGGCATTCTCGCGCCCGGCGACGCTATCCCCTCAAGCCGGGAACTGGCCAAGCTGCTGGGCGTGGGTCGCATCACCGTGGTCATGGCCTACCAGCAGCTGACCGAAGAGGCCTTCTTGCTGAGCCGCGAGAGAAAAGGCCATTTCATACACCCCGATGTGCTGCAGGGCCGCACGGCCGAGCGCACGCCGGGCAGCGGCAGGAGCACGGACGCCGAGGCGCACACGGACTGGTCGCGCCGCCTGTGGCTGCGCCCCAGCCTGCAGCGCAGCATCGTGAAGGAAGACGACTGGCAGCGGTTCCCTTATCCGTTTCTCTACGGCCAGTTCGACAAGGAGCTGTTTCCCACGGCCGCCTGGCGCGAATGCTGCCTCAAGTCCCTGGGCGTGGTGGACATCCGCATGTGGGCGCCCGATCACATCACCCGCGACGACGACAGCCTCATCCAGCAGGTGCAGACCAAGATCCTGCCGCGCCGCGGCGTCTGGGCGTCACCCGACGAAATCATCATCACGGTCGGCGCCCAGCATGCGCTGTACATGGTGGCCGATTTGCTGATGCGCGAGGGCACCTCCATCGGCATCGAAAACCCCTGCTACCCCGATGCGCGCAATATCTTCAGCAGCCGCACCTCGCAGGTCATCCCCATTGGCGTGGATGGCGATGGACTGCCTATCGTCAATGCCATGCGCAAGCTCGAGTACCTCTACGTCACGCCCAGCCATCAGTGCCCCACGGGCGTCACCATGCCGCTGGAGCGGCGCGAAGCCTTGCTGGAGGCCGCACAAAAGCACGATCTCATCATCATCGAGGACGACTACGAAAGCGAAAGCAGCTTCGACGAACAACCCATCCCGGCACTCAAAAGCCTGGACCGCAACAACCGCGTGATCTATATCGGCAGCCTCTCCAAGAGCCTGGCACCCGGCCTTCGCGTGGGCTATATCGTGGCACCGCCCGAACTGATCAAGGAGCTGCGCGCGCTGCGCCGTCTGATGATCCGCCATCCTTCCACCTTCATCCAGCGCACATTGGCCATGTTCATCTCGCTGGGCCACTACGAGGCCCAGCTGCGCCGCCTCGGCCAGGCCCAGAAAGAGCGTCATGCCGAGCTGACGGCAGCCATGGCTCGCTACCTGCCCCAATGCCGCATCACGCCGGTACGCGGCGGCGGCTCGTGCTGGGTGCAATTGCCCGACCATGTGCCCGCACAGGCACTGGCACGCCAGGCCGCCGAGCATGGAGTGCTGATCGAGCCCGGCGATGTGTTCTTCACCTCCCCTCGCAACACGGGCAACTTCATACGCCTGGGCTATCAGTCCATTCCCGCGGGACAAATCGCCCAGGGCATCAAGGCCCTGGCAGAAGCCATGCACTGCATGTAGAGGCGCAAAACAAAAAGCCCCGGACTCAGGGTCCGGGGCTTTTTTGTCGTTCTCATCAATTCTTGCGCAGCTTGGGCGGAGCCAGCTCGTCGAGCAGCCCCTCGGGACTGATTCCGCGCCGCAACGCCATGCGCACGCGATAGGCAATCAGCAAGATGCACAGGCTGGCCACACCCAGAGCCAGCGGAGTGCGCTGTTCGGGAATGAAGCCCATGGCCACCACGATGGACAGCATGCCCGCAATCGCCAGCCAGGTCAGATAAGGAAAGCACCACATGCGCACCTTGAGCAGATGCGGAGCCTCGTTCTCCAATCGATAGCGCAGGCGCAACTGGGAAATCGCAATCAGGATGTAGACGAAGATTGCCACGGTGCCATAGGAGTTCACGAGAAAGGCGAACACCTTGTCGGGAGACAGATAGGACATGACGATGGCACCGTAGCCGAACAAGGTGGCCACCAGAATCGCGTACACGGGCACGCCGTTGCGGCTGACCTGGGCCAGCACCTTGGGCGCATCGCCGCGTCGCGTCAGCGCAAACAGCATGCGCGAAGAGGCATAAAGCCCGGAGTTGAGCGCCGACAGCACGGCGGTCAGCACCACGGCATTCATGATCTGGGCAGCGGCCGGCACGCCCATGGCATCGAGAGCACTGACATAGGGCGTGGACATACCGATGGAGTTCCATGGCACCAGGCAGGCCACCAGCAGCACCGATCCCACATAGAACACCAGCACGCGCAGGATGACCGAATTCGTGGCCTTGGCCACGGCCTTCTGGGGCTCGGCGGTTTCGGCGGCCGCAATCGTCACGATCTCAGCGCCGAAATAGAAGCCGGTTGCGGCCACGGCGCCCGTGAGCACCGGAACAATGCCGTTGGGCATGAAGCCGCCGTTCTGGCTCAGGTTGGCGACATGCATTCCGCTGCCTCCCGGTGTCAGGCCCAGCACATAGACACCGGCAATGAACAGAAACACCACGATGGCGGCCACCTTCACGGATGCCAGCCAGAACTCGCACTCGCCAAAGGATTTGACCGAGACCAGATTGGTCAGCGTCATCATGATCAGCAGGACCAGGCTGATGCTCCAGGCCGGCACGTCGGGCAGCCAGTAGCGCACCAGCTCGGCCCCCGCCACCGCTTCGATGGCCACGACGATGACCCAGAAATACCAGTACATCCAGCCCGTCAGAAACCCCGCCAGCTGCCCCACGGCGGGCCGGTCGCGCCAGGCTTCGCGGGCGTACTCGTAAAACGAGCCGCCTGTCATGGAGCAGGCCATCTCGCCCAGCATGCGCATCACCAGCACCACCAGCAGGCCGGTGATCAGAAAAGAGATGACGGCTGCCGGCCCGGCCGACTTGATGACCACGCCGCTGCCGACGAACAGCCCGGCTCCGATGACGCCGCCCAGGGCAATCATGGTCATGTGCCGCTGTTTGAGGCTGTGCGACAGCCCGTCCGGCGACGAATGCGGATTTCCAATCATTTTTGTCTCCTGTCTTGCCGGCATGGGAATACCGGTCGCCACGGCTTTATGTATCGGGTCGTGCCTTGCCGCTCGTGCAGGCCGCTGCCGTGGTCGTTCAGTTATCTGCTTGAAAATTGTCGTGAGGAGCCCTGCGTGCAACGCCTCCCACCGTAAGGCAAGAAGGTGCGCACGCAGGCCCGCCGTGTGTCAGGAAAGCGCCACTGGAGGACGATCCTTGCGGTAGGCGTTCTTGACGGCGATCTTGCCGTCGCGGAAGGTGAACACATCGACCATGCGTGCCTCTACACGCAGGCCGTCGGCCTTGGTCCCCTTGAAGGTGCTTTCCGAAACACCGCGCGTGCCTTGCACAAAATGCTCTCCATCCACCCAGGCCGCATCGGGGAATGCCTGCCAGGCCAGCTGAAAGCCCTCACGCACGGCTTCACGACCCACGAAGCTGCGTCCCATCAGATCAGGGCCGGCAACGGCATGAAACTCGCACTCGTCGGCCATGAAGTCCATCAATGCGTCAATGTCATGGCGATTCCACGCGTCGGAGAAACGCGCCAGAAACTGGACATCGGGTTGGGATTCTTGCTTGCTCATATGCTCTCCAGATTGCTGTCATGTCATGGGGGGCGACCATTGCAAAAGCGCCCCCTTTCTATCGAAAAATGCCTGAAATTCCGATGACTCATGGTAGGTAGCACTGGCTCCATTTCGTAGGGCCAGTTGCCGGCTATCGTTAAGTCCAAGGCCTTGCCGCGCAAGACAGTGATCCCTCGCGAGATGACGGCGGCGCGCACCGAAAGATGCCTTGAGAAAGTCCGCTTCTCCTCTGAGCGCGACGCTCTGCCCCAGCTCTTGCGGATGCAGACCGAAGCCCGCCGGCAAATGCCTCTTCTGCCGCTTCATTTAGGTGAAAACGATAGGAGAACATCAACACGCTCAATGCGGTCATCGCTGCCACAGGCGCAGGGGCAGTTCACGGCCACGCCCGCTGTCTGCACAGGGGGCGGTGGACTCCAATGCATCCCCCTGAGGTTGCGGCTGACACAGCCTGTGTCATGCCGATCTGAAGCAGGCCGGCGCGCAGCCCCGCCCGGCGAGCGCGACTCGGTGGGGCGCCCGGTTTGCAGGAGACTCGCTGCCGCCCGTCTGCGGCAATCCCGAGATTCGGATGGCCAGGCTTGCGCGCTGGCTCCATCAAAACCTGTGCCGTGGCCCTAACCAGCTGCACAAGGGGCTGGCTATGCTGCTCTGGACATCGCAAGCAGTGCATCTGCATTGACTTTGCGTCCATCAATTCCATAGCAATAGAGCGCCGCTTCAAACGCAGCCACACCAGGAGACGACCGCCATGAAAGCCGAGGACATCCGCCCCAGCCATCTGAATCCATACGACCCGCAGTACGACCCCCTGGTGGCAAGAAACCCCGGACATGGCGCCGGCTACGCTCCGACCTACTGGGTAGGAACGGCAGGCCGCCCCCCCCGAGGACGATGGTCCGGTCTGCGGCGACATGGAAGCCGATGTGGTCATCGTGGGCTCGGGCTTCACGGGCCTGTCCACTGCGCTGTTTCTGGCCCGCGAACACGGCATTCGCGCCGTGGTTCTCGAGGCCAACCAGAGCGCCTGGGGCTGCACCAGCCGCAACGGCGGCCAGGGCCAGAATGCCAGCGGCCGCCTCTATCGCTCGCAGTGGATAGAGCGCTGGGGCAAGGACACAGCCCTGAAGCTGGATGCGGAGATCCGCGAAGGATTCGACACGTTCAAGAAACTGGTTGCGGAGTTTCCAGAATGCGAGCCGCAACCGGGAGGGCATTTGTATATTGCCCACCGCGACAGAAAAATGGATTTTCTGCGCAACGAGACCCGCGTCATGCGCGAAGTCTTCGGCTACGACGCCCGCATACTCAGCGTCGATGCTGTGCGCCGCGACTATGTCGATGACGCCGACTGCCGTGGCGCGATGCATGAGCCCGACGGCATTGGCGTGCATCCGCTCAAGCTGGCATTCGGCTATCTGCGCAAGGCCCGCGAGCTGGGAGTGAAGGTGCATCCCGCCAGTCCCGTGCTGGGCATGGAGACACGCAACGGCGTGCATTACCTCCAGACACCGGGAGGCACGGTCAAGGCACGCGCCGTCGGCTTTGCCACCGGCGGCTATACCAGCAACGGCCTGCACCCCAGCCTGCGCTCCAAGATCATGCCGATTCTCTCGAACTCGCTGGTCACCAGACCCTTGACGGAAGAAGAGCTGGCCGCCACCAATTTCAAGACCACGCAAGTCATCACCGACACGCGCACGCTGCGCTTTTACTACCGCAAGCTGCCCGACAACCGCGTGCAGATCGGCAGCCGCAGCGCCGTCACCGGCGCCGATGCGCCCAATCCGGTCCATATGGCCAAGCTGGTCGAGGGCCTGCACCACAAGTTCCCGGCCCTCAAGGGAATCCAGGTGGACTACTCCTGGTGGGGCTGGGTCGATGTGAGCCACGACATGATGCCGCGCATCACCCAGCCCGATCCAAGGGAAAGCGTCTTCTATGCGGTCGGCTATGGTGGCAACGGCGTGTCGTTCTCTGCGCATGCAGGCCGGCGCATGGCCCAGCGCATCGCAGGCCAGAACCTCAAGGCCTTCGAGTTGCCAATCTACAACTCATCGCTCGAATATCCGAATGTGTTCAATATGGTGCGCTCGGAGGCATTTGCACCATTTCGCCGCATGGGGCAGCGCTTTCTCTACCACTGGTATCACATGAACGACGAGAAGAACTGACCCTGCCAGCAGCCGTTCGGGCTTCACGCAACGAAGAGCACCTTCCGCCAGGAAGGTGCTTTTTTCATGCTATCTACGGATGCGGTGCGGTGCACACCCCGGAGCCCCGGCCACAGGAAAAACCGCCTCTCTGGCACGCATATTGCGCAAGCATTCATGCCTCTCGGACAGCCCAATCCTCCCTCATCTGTCTGCGATCAGTGAAACCACCTAAGCCCATGCAGATGCCGCAAAAACGCCCTTCACCAGGACCGAGATATACCGCGCAAGCCGCGCCATGCAAGGCTTTGCAATGCACGGTCGCGGTGCATGCCGACCCATGCTGCGCGCCCCATCCCAGGCCGTGCGCGACTGGACCTAACGATTCACAGCAACTGGCCCTACTGGCTGCGCAAGGTTGCTCACTACGATCCGCTCAGAAAGCTCTTTGAGCCTCGCGATGCGGCTTTCTACCGGTTCAGCCAGAAGCGGGAATGGGAAAGCAAGTCAGCAAGAGTGAGCCCAGCAAGGGTTCTCTGGTCTAAGTCTTCAACCGATATCGCTCTAACCATGGAGAAATTGGCAATGAAAATGCAAAAACGATGGATGCTGAAAGCGGGTGCCGCAACAGCAGCACTGGCCATGACCGGCTTCGCGCTGGCGCAGCAGAAAACCGTGACCTTCGCCAACCAGGACATGCTGGTGCCTCTGCGCCTGGTCATGGAGTCGGGCGAGGTGGAAAAGGAGACGGGCTACAAGATCAACTGGCGCATGTTCTCGGGCGGCGGCGACGTGATACGGGCGATGGCCTCGGGCGACGTGCAGATGGGAGAGGTGGGATCCAGCCCGCTGACCGCTGCCGCCAGCCAGGGGCAGGACATCAAGCTGCTCTGGATCTCCGCGGATATCGCCGGTGCCGAAGCCCTGGTGGCACGCGATGGCGGCGGCATCAGCAATTTCAAGAGCATGGAAGGCAAGCGCATAGGCGTGCCGTTCGTCTCCACCGCGCATTACCAGCTGGTCGCTGCCCTGGGCAAGGAAGGCGTCGACGCGCGCAAGGTCAACATCATGAACATGCGCCCGCCAGAGATTGCCGCGGCATGGGAACGCGGCGATATCGATGCCACCTTTGTCTGGGATCCGGTACTGGCCAAGGTCAAGCAAAAGGGCAAGGTGATTGCCACCTCCGGCTCCATTGCGCAGATGGGCTATCCCACCTTCGAGGGCATTGCCGTGAGCAGCAAGTTCGCCCAGGAAAATCCCCAGTTCATGGTGGCTTTCATCAAGGCCCTGAATCGGGCCAGCGCCCAGGTGCGCGACAACCTGGCCAGGTGGACTCCCGATTCGCCCGAGATCAAGGCGATTGCCAAATGGAGCAAGGCCGACCCCAAGGACGTGCCCGCAGCCATGGCGCTTTACCGCTTCCCCAGTGCTGAAGAGCAGCTCGGCGTGCAGTGGCTGGAAGGCGGTGCGGCCAAGGCAATGACCAATACCGCAACGTTTCTGAAGTCGCAGGGACGAATCCAGGAGGTCAGGCCCGACTACGCCGCGTACGTGACCAGCAGCTATGTCAAGCAGGCTCTCGGCCGCTGACTGCCCGCCCACGACGGCCAACCCCATCGTGGCTCCCAGCTTTGTTTCACATAGGAGGGCAATGTCATGCCGACTCTGGATATACGCGACCTGACCGTCAATTACGAGGTCAAGGGCGGACACTTGCAAGCCCTGGCACCCGTCAACCTGACCATGCATGAAGGCGACTTCGTGGTCGCTCTGGGGGCATCGGGCTGCGGCAAGACCACGCTGCTCAATTGCATGGCAGGCTTTCTGGCGCCTTCCAGCGGCCAGATCCTGCTGGACGGAAAACCCATTCAGGGCCCCGGAGCCAACCAAGGGGTGGTGTTTCAAAAGCATGCGCTGATGCCATGGCTCAATGTGATCGACAACGTCGCACTGGGACTGCGCATGCGCGGCATGGATCTGAAGCAGCGCACGCAAATCGCCGAAGAGAAACTGGGCCTCGTGGGCTTGCAGAACTACGCCAGGCGTGCCGTCTATGAACTGTCTGGCGGCATGCAGCAACGTGTCGGCATTGCCCGTGCGCTGGCCAACGATCCAGCCCTGCTGCTGATGGATGAACCCATGGGCGCCCTGGACGCCTTCACGCGCGAGCAGGTTCAGGAAATCCTGCTGCGTGTCTGGCATGCCACCCACAAGATGGTGTTCTTCATCACCCATTCGGTGGAAGAGGCGCTGTTTCTCGCCAGCCGGCTGATCGTCATGAGCCCCAGCCCGGGCCGCATCTCCCATGTCTACGACGATATGCCGTTCTGCCATGAGTTTCTGCGCACCGGCGATGCGCGTGCCGTCAAGTCGCGCCCCGACTTCATCAGGATGCGCGAGGAAGTTCTAAGTCTGATTCACCACCGGGAGCCTGCCAATGTCTGAAGCAGTCCAAATCAACCATCTGCCCGCCACGACAGCGCGCGTGCAGCCCAAGACCACTGCCCCGCAGGCGTCGGGACCGGTGAAGACCAGTCGCTTCAAGACCCCCGGCGAAGGCTCCAGCCTCGGCATCAGCATCGTCACCGTGGCCTTGCTGCTGACACTGTGGTTTGCCGCCACCAATCTCGGCTGGATCAAGCCCTTGTTCCTGCCCAGCCCGCAAGCTGTGTTCCAGCAGTTCTATGAATACCTGACCGGGCAGGCCAACGACAAACCGCTGTGGCAGCATTTCTCGGCAAGTCTGCTGCGCGTGACCGTGGCGTTCTGGCTGGCCTTCATGATTGCCGTTCCGCTGGGCATTGCGATGGGAATGTCACGCTTTGCACGCGGCATCTTCGACCCCCCCCATCGAGTTCTACCGTCCCCTGCCGCCGCTGGCCTATCTGCCGCTGATCATCATCTGGTTCGGCATCGATGAAACGCCGAAGATTCTGCTGATCTTCCTGAGCTGCTTTGCCCCCCTGGCTCTGGCGGCCCGCTCGGGCATGCGCAGCGCAGCACAGGAGCAGATCAACGCCGCCTATTCGATGGGAGCGAGCTACTTCCAGGTGATCCGCCATGTGATCTTGCCGGCGGCCCTGCCCGACATTCTGGTGGGCATGCGCATTGCCATCGGCTTTGGCTGGACGACTCTGGTTGCCGCCGAAATGGTGGCGGCGAACGTGGGTCTGGGTCAGATGGTGCTCAACGCCTCGAACTTCCTGCGCACGGACATCGTGATCATGGGCATCATCGTCATCGGTGTGATCGCCTATGTGTTCGACCTGTTCATGCGCTGGGTCGAAAAGCGCCTGGTTCCCTGGAAGGGACGCATGTAAGTGCTGCCGCCCCCCCCCGGCGGGGATGGCTCCGGCAAGCAGAAAGCGGGCAGGCATTGCGCCTTCCCGCTTTTCTGTTTTCCGGTTTTTCGGCTTGTCGCCTGAGCTTGCTCGGCCTTGTGCGATACCTGTCGCACGCGCCACCCCGGTCATCATCGGCACAGCATCTCGGCCACCGAAAACAGCAAGGTCTCGTCGATATCGTGCTGCAGATCGACGGCAAGCCTTTGACGGTAGAAGACCCCCAGGTCCAGTCCTAGGCCCAGGGCGCAGACCTTCACGCCTCCCGTGCGTTCCTGGGCGGCAAGAACCTGCCGCAGATGCTGATCCAGATAATGCTCGTCATTGGCCTGATGGGTCGCCGTGTCCATGGGACAGCCATCGGAGACCACGAGCAGGATGCGGCGCTGCGCGGTCTTTGCACGCAGCCTCTGGCACGCCCATTCCACGGCCTCGCCATCGATGCCTTCACGAAAGATGTCGGGCTTGCGCAGCGCCGCAATGCCATGCCGGGCGTGGCGCCAGGGCTTGGCCCCGTCCTTGAAGACAATGTGCAGGCGCTCGTTCAGACGCCCCGGAAACTGCGGCTGGCCGGCGCGCTGCCAGCGGCGGCGCGTTCTGCCGCCATTCCAGGCCTGCGTGGAAAAACCCAGTATCTCCACGCTCGCTCCAGCCATCTCCAGCGCCCGCCCCAGCACGTCGAGCAACAGCGACAGGGGCTTGGCAAAGGTCTTCATGGAGCCCGAACAGTCCATGAGAATGGTGACTGCGGTCTCGTTGACGGGGCGCTGCATTTCGTCCTTGAAGATCGCACGCTGCTGCGGGTCCGTCACCAGCTGGGAAAGGCGGCTGCCGTCCAGATGGCCTTCCTCCAGGCCGAAGTTCCAACCATTGCGCTGCGTGCTGGCCAGGCGCTGCTGCAGATAGCGCGCCAGCCGCCCGGCCTGCAGCAATCCCGAGCGCGCCAGCTCCTCGTCCATCTGCTCCCGGAACTGGGCCAGTTGCAGCGCACGGATCAGCTCAGCGGCCTGCACCTCCCTATCGAACTCGCGCGTGAACACCCGGTAGCTTTGCGCGGTGCCGGCCCAGGCCCGGCTGTCGCCGCTTTGCGCCACGGGCATGCCGTCCTGACTCTGGGATTCAAAGTGCAGAGGCAGGGCAAAACTGCTGCGCCGCCTGGCGCTGCCGGCACCGCGTGGCACATCCTCCTGCGCCGCACGCACCGCCATGCCGACCCAGCGGCTGACGGCCAGGGCAGGCTCGACAAACTGCTGCTGCCGGTCTCTGAAGCGCCGCAGCCGATCCCAGTGCCGGCCCAGCGGGGAAGCCATGGACATCCGCGTGGACTCCACCAGATCGGCCATGCGTTCCGGTATCTCATGCCCTGTCAGTCGGCTCCAGGCCGTGATGGCCACCGTAAACAGCAAGATGCCCAAACTGCTTTCCGTGAGGCCTGAATCCACGAACGCCTGGCACCAGTTCACAAAGCGCTGGCGCATGTTCTCTCGCGCTCCGGGCCAGGCCTCGGGTACCAGGCTCTCCACGCGCAACTGCTCGAGCAGCTCGAACACCATGCGCTCCACCGGGTCCTGGGGCTGATGAGCCTGGAACAGTGCCTGGTCGCTCCAATGCAGACGCAGCCCCATGCTGTCGAGCATGCCGCGCTGATCCGTCTGCTGCGCCGGCACCTGGCTATGATGGGCCGCCGCCTGGGGTATGGGTGTGGTGCCGCGGTACAGCGTCTGACCGCTCCATTGCAGGCTGACGTCGCCGGTGACGGCGCGCAGCATGGCGCCGCCCCAGGCCTCCATGCAAGACAGCGAGGCAGGGCCGGAGGTCCCGGCGCTCATGCCAGAAACGCCAGTGCTGGTTCTGCGGGCTGCATCAGCTCCTGGGCAAAGCAGCGCTGGAAATATTCGCTCACGATGGCGTGCTCTGCAGGCTCGCATTTGTTGAGGAATGACAGCTCGAAGGCCTGCTTCAGGTCATGGAAGATGGCGATGTTCTCGGCCCAGGTAATCACCGTGCGCGGAGACATCAGCAAGGACAGATCGCCCACTGCAAAGCCCTTGCGTGTCAGCCCGGCCAGCGCCACCATGGCATCCACCTTGCGACGCCCATCGGCTGTGGCCAGCTCCGGCACACGCGCCAGCACGATGGCAGCCTCCTCGGCCGGGGGCAGATAGTTCAGGCTGGTGACCAGATTCCAGCGATCGAGCTGGGCATGGTTGAGCTGCTGCGTGCCGTGATAGAGCCCGTTGAGATTGCCCTGTCCCAGGGTGTTCATGGTGGCAAACAACCGAAAGTAGGGATGCGGCTGGATCACGCGCTTTTGATCGAGCAAGGTAAAGCTGCCCTCACGCTCCAGAACCCGCTGGATGACGAACATCACGTCGGGGCGTCCGGCGTCGTACTCGTCAAACACCATGGCCACGGGCCGCTGCAGCGCCCAGGGCAGAATGCCCTCCTGAAACTGGGTCACCTGCTTGCCTTCCTGCAGCACGATGCTGTCCTTTCCCACCAGATCCAGGCGGCTGATATGACCGTCCAGATTCACGCGCACGCAGGGCCAGTTCAACCTGGCGGCCACCTGCTCTATATGCGTGGATTTGCCCGTGCCGTGCAGGCCCTGAATGACGACGCGCCGGTTGTGCGAGAAGCCAGCCAGAATGGCTTGCGTCACCTGCGGATTCAGCCGGTAGGCCTTGTCAATGGCGGGAACATGTTCGCCCGGCTCGGCAAAAGCCGGCACGGTCATGTCCGTGTCGATGCCAAATACATCGCGCACGCTGACGGTGCGGGTGGGCTGCAGCTGGCTCAGGTCAGTCATCATCGGTTTCCGGTGGAACGTCATCGTTAATGCGGGCGATCGCCGCGACGGCCGCCTGCAGCTTGGGAAGAAAGGACAAGGCCTTCTCCTTGGAAAAACGCATGATGGGAGCCTGCACGGCAAGCCCCATATTGGAGTGGCCCTGGGGTGCCGGCACCAGCACGCCAAGGCACAGCAGCCCGGGCAGAAATTCCTCGTTGTCGAAGGCATAGCCCTGGGCGCGCACCTGATCGAGCTCCTGGTCCAGCGCCTCGAAGGTCGTCAGCGTATTGCCGGTGAACGCTTCCAGCGGCACATTGGCCAGCAGCCGGCGGCGCTGAGCAGGCGACATCTGGCTCAGGAACAGCTTGCCCGTGGCCGAACAGTGCGCGGGCACGCGCGAGCCCGGATGCAGATAAAAGCGCAGCGGCGCCGGCGTCTCCACGCGGTCCAGATACAGCACCTCGCTACCTGAAAAAGCCGTGATGTTGCAGCTCTCGCCGAGCTCGCGCACCAGTTGGGTCAGCACCGCATGCCGCGCGCCATGCGTGGTGTTGTTGAGCAACACGTTCTCCGCCAGCCGCATCAGCCGCTGGCCCGTGCCGTAGTGGCGACCGTTGCCATCTCTTTGCAGGATTCCGGCGCCCTCCAGCTGCGCAAGCATGCGGTGCATGGTCGGCTTGGGCAAGCCTGTCTCTTCCACCATGGTTTGCAAGGTGAAGGGCTGGCTCTTCTGCGCCACGGCCTCCAGCAGCGCGAACAAACGCAGATTGGGCGTGTCTCCGTCCAGGCGAGCCGAGGGGGTGTCTTCGCTGTGCTTCATATCGTTGTCGATCATATTAATTTCCATTTTTCGAGTCAATTTATTCCATAAAAAGAAATTTATTTGCACGAAAACAAAAAAATGCCATAGACTGACATCGTTATTTCTTTTTTCGGAACCATAGGTTTCAAATTTTCAAGGAGACAGAGATGGCTGCAACGGACAATCGTAAAGTGGTTGAAGGCGTTCACAAGATGACCCCTTCGGAAGCATTCGTGGAAACCTGCGTCGCCAATGGCGTCAGCGAGATGTTCGGCATCATGGGTTCCGCCTTCATGGATGCCATGGACATCTTCGCCCCCGCAGGCATTCGCCTGATCCCGGTGGTGCATGAGCAAGGTGCGGCCCATATGGCCGACGGCTATGCCCGCGTCTCGGGTCGCCACGGCGTGGTGATCGGCCAGAACGGCCCCGGCATCAGCAACTGCGTGACCGGGATTGCCGCAGCCTACTGGGCGCACAGCCCGGTGGTGATCGTGACCCCCGAGACCGGCACCATGGGCATGGGCCTGGGCGGCTTCCAGGAAGCCAATCAGCTTCCCATGTTCCAGGAGTTCACCAAGTACCAGGGCCATGTCTGCAACCCCAAGCGCATGGCCGAGTTCACGGGCCGCGTCTTCGACCGCGCCATGTCCGAGATGGGCCCGACCCAGCTCAATATTCCGCGTGACTACTTCTACGGCGAGATCGAGTGCGAGATCCCCAAGCCCATGCGCGTGGACCGCGGCCATGGCGGCGAAGCCAGCCTGCAGGCCGCCGTGGAGCTGCTCAAGACTGCCAAGTTCCCGGTGATCCTTGCCGGCGGTGGCGTGGTCATGGGCGATGCCGTGGAGGAAGCGAAGCAACTGGCCGAGCGCCTGGGCGCACCCGTGGCCACAGGCTATCTGCGCAACGACGCCTTCCCTGCCAAGCACCCGCTGTGGGCCGGCCCTCTGGGCTACCAGGGCTCCAAGGCCGCCATGAAGCTGATCGCCCAGGCCGACGTGGTGATTGCGCTGGGCTCGCGCATGGGTCCCTTCGGCACCCTGCCCCAGCATGGCATGGACTACTGGCCCAAGACCGCCAAGATCATCCAGATCGAGGCCGACCACACCAATCTGGGCCTGGTCAAGAAGATCGCCGTGGGTATCAACGGCGATGCCAAGGCCGTGGCGGCCGAACTGAGCAGGCGCCTGGCCGATGTGACACTGGGCTGCGATGCCACCAAGGCAGCGCGCGCCGACACCATCGCCACGGAAAAAGCCGCCTGGGAGAAGGAGCTCGACGGCTGGACCCATGAGCGCGACCCCTACAGCCTGGACATGATCGAAGAGGCCAAGGGCGAACGCACGCCGACCGGCGGCAGCTATCTGCATCCCCGCCAGGTGCTGCGCGAACTCGAAAAAGCCATGCCGGCGCGCGTCATGGTGTCCACCGACATCGGCAATATCAACTCGGTGGCCAACAGCTATCTGCGCTTCGACGAACCGCGCAGCTTCTTCGCTCCCATGAGCTTCGGCAACTGCGGCTATGCCCTGCCCACCATCATCGGCGCCAAGTGCGCAGCACCCGATCGCCCGGCCATTGCCTACGCCGGTGACGGCGCCTGGGGCATGAGCATGATGGAAATCATGACCGCCGTGCGCCACGACATTCCCGTGACCGCCGTGGTGTTCCACAACCGCCAGTGGGGTGCGGAAAAGAAGAACCAGGTGGACTTCTACAACCGCCGCTTCGTGGCCGGCGAGCTGGAGAGCGAAAGCTTTTCCGACATCGCCAAGGCCATGGGCGCCGAAGGCATCGTGGTGGATCACATCGAGGACGTGGGCCCGGCACTGCAAAAAGCCATCGACATGCAGATGAAGGAAGGCAAGACCTGCGTGATCGAGATCATGTGCACCCGCGAGCTCGGCGATCCCTTCCGCCGCGACGCCTTGTCCAAGCCCGTGCGCATGCTGGACAAGTACAAGGACTTTGTCTGACGCCGTCTGACACCCCCCCTGAGGCGCTGCGCGCCTTCCCCCTCTCTACCCGCTTCGCGGGGGAGGGGGACGACACCCTCGGTGCGGGGCGGCCCTTCCTCGGTGTCCCTGGGTTGGGCCGCGCCAGCTCCATGCGCTTTGGGTAAAGCTCAAGGCCCTCGAAAGCCGACTCCCAGACCCCCTGCGTTGCTCGCGCCGGGCCCTGTACTTCCCGCAGGAGCATTCATGACTCCCCCACTCTCTCTTGCCGTGGCCGCCGACGATGCGCCCGCCACGCCTCGCCCTCATCTGCAGCATCTGCAGGAGCTCGCCCGCGCCAAAGGTCCGGTCGCCGTGGCCGTGGCTTACCCCTGCGATAGCGGCTCTGTGCAGGCGGCCCTGCAAGCGGCGGAGGCAGGCCTGATCAGGCCACTGCTGGTAGGTCCACAGCAGCGTATCGAAGCCGCGGCTCGCTCTGCGGGTCTCGATCTGTCTGCCGCCGAGATCCACTCCACGGCGGACGACCCTCGCATCGCGGCGGCCCAGGCCGCAGCCCTGTGCCGCGATGGCCAGGCCCGGTCCCTGATGAAGGGCAGCCTGCACAGCGACGATCTGCTGGGCGCGGCCGTGGCGCGCGAAGCCGGTCTGCGCGGCAGCCGCCGGGCAAGCCATGTCTTCATCATGGACATCCCCGGCTACGACCGCCCGCTGCTGATGACCGACTGCGTGGTCAACATCTTTCCCAGCCTGATGGAAAAGCGCGATATCGCCCAGAACGCGGTCGATCTGGCCCATGCCATCGGCATAGTCCAGCCACGCGTGGCCCTGTTGTCGGCGGTGGAGACCGTCAACCCGGCCATTCCCGGCACCATCGATGCGGCAGCCCTGTGCAAGATGGCCGACCGCGGCCAGATCACGGGCGGCATCTTTGACGGCCCGCTCGCTTACGACAACGCCATCTCCCTGCACTCGGCGCACAACAAGGGCATCGTCTCCGATGTCGCCGGTCGCCCCGATATCTTGCTGGCCCCCAACCTGGAAGCCGGCAACATGATCTACAAGCAGCTGGTCTATATGGCCGACGCCGAATGCGCGGGCCTGGTTCTGGGCATGCGCGTGCCCATCGTGCTGACCAGCCGCTCAGACTCCGTGGCAAGCCGCATCGCTTCCTGCGCCCTGGCCGTGCTGGCCAGCGCAGGAATGCAGGCATAGAGCAAGACCTGATCAAGGCCCGGCCGGACACTGCGCTCGCCGGGCCTTTCTTCAATCGCCTATATCGGGCAGACGCCAGAAACGAAAAAGCCTCAGAGTATTTCTACTCTGAGGCTTAACGTTTGGTGCGGCTGGCAGGAATCGAACCCACGACCCCTTGGTTCGTAGCCAAGTACTCTATCCAGCTGAGCTACAGCCGCATTGGCGGAGAGGGTGGGATTCGAACCCACGGTACGTTTGCACGTACGCCTGATTTCGAGTCAGGTACATTCGACCACTCTGCCACCTCTCCTGTGTCGAAGCATCTATTGTAGCCTAAAAAATCAGGCCTTCAGCAAAGTTTTGCCGCCCATGTACGAAACCAGTGCTTCGGGCACGGTGATCGAGCCGTCGGCGTTCTGATAGTTCTCCAGCACGGCGACCAGCGTACGACCCACGGCCAGGCCAGAACCGTTGAGCGTGTGTACCAGTTCGTTCTTGCCCTGGGCATTCTTGAAACGGGCCTGCATGCGACGCGCCTGGAAGGCTTCGCAGTTGGAGACCGAGCTGATTTCGCGATAGGTGCCCTGTGCCGGCACCCAGACTTCGAGGTCGTAGGTCTTGGCGGAGCCAAAGCCCATGTCGCCCGTGCACAGGCTCATCACGCGATAGGGCAGACCCAGCTTCTGCAGCACGGCTTCGGCGTGTCCGGTCATCTCTTCCAGCGCTTCATAGCTCTTTTCGGGATGCACGATCTGCACCATCTCGACTTTGTCGAACTGGTGCTGGCGGATCAGACCGCGCGTGTCGCGACCACCGGAGCCAGCTTCGGAACGGAAGCAGGGGCTGTGTGCGGTCAGCTTGATGGGCAGGCGGTCTTCGGCCAGCACTTCGTCGCGCACCAGATTCGTCAGCGGCACTTCGGCCGTGGGAATCAGGTACAGAGCCGCGGTGTCGGGCAGGGGCTCGGCATCCTGGCCGCCCTTCTGGGCCGCAAACAGATCGCCTTCGAACTTGGGCAGCTGGCCCGTGCCCTTGAGCGAATCGCTGTTGACGATGTAAGGCACATAGCATTCGGTGTAGCCATGCTGCTCGGTCTGCAGATCCAGCATGAACTGGGCCAGCGCACGGTGCAGGCGCGCGATCTGGCCCTGCATCACGGTAAAGCGGGCACCGGAGAGCTTGACGCCGGCTTCGAAGTCCAGGCCGATGGGCGCGCCCAGATCGACGTGATCCTTGATCTCGAAGTCGAAATTCCTGGGCGTGCCGAAGCGGCGCACTTCCACATTGCCTTCCTCGTCAGCGCCCACGGGCACGGACTCATGAGGCAGATTGGGCACGGCCGCCAGCATGGCCTGCAGCTCGGTCTGGATCTGGTCCAGGCGCGTGGCCGATTGCTCTAGCTCGGTCTTCATGGCGGCCACTTCGGCCTTGGCGGCTTCGGCGGCGTCCTTTTCGCCCTTGCCCATCAGCATGCCGATCTGCTTGGACAGCTGGTTGCGCTTGGACTGCAGCTCCTCCGTGCGCGTCTGGATGGACTTGCGTTCGGATTCCAGCGCCTTGAAGGCTTCCACGTTGAGGAAGGCTTGGGGGTTCTTGCGGGTTTGCAGTCGGGCGACGACTGAATCCAGGTCTTTGCGGAGAAGTTGAATGTCGAGCATAGAGGGGGATTTTAGAGCGACTGGCCGCACCCGGCCGATACACGGGGGATGACAGCAGTCAGCTATCAAAAGCAAAGCGCCTTGCGCAGGCTATTCATAGATTTTCAGATAAAAAACCATCTGTAATCTTTGAATACCATGCGCAAGGCGCTATGAAGTTGCAAGCAGTCAGCTTGCCATGACTCAATGTCCGGTCTCGGGCGCCTTGCGCACTTCGATCTCCAGGCCCGTGGCCGCGTCGATCTTCAGACCCTTGGGCAGCGGGAACTTGATGGTTTCCTCGATGCCGTCCATCTTGCGCACGGCGACGGCCCCCAGTTGCCGGATGCGGGCGATGACCTCGTCGACCAGCACTTCGGGCGCCGAGGCACCGGCGGTCAGGCCCACGCGGGCCGCATCGGCAAACCACTCCTGCTTGAGCTCGAGCGCGTTGTCCACCATATAGGCGGGCGTGCCCAGACGATCGGCCAGCTCGCGCAGACGATTGCTGTTGGAGCTGGTCGGGCTGCCGACGACGATGACCAGATCCACCTGGGGTGCCAGCACCTTCACGGCGTCCTGGCGGTTCTGCGTGGCGTAGCAGATGTCCTGCTGCTTGGGCTCGCGCACCAGTGGAAAGCGTGCCTTGATGGCGGCCTTGATGCCTGCGGCATCATCGACCGACAAAGTGGTCTGTGTCACCACGGCCAGCTTTTCGGTCTGGCGCGGCGCCACCTTGGCCACATCGCCCTCGTCCTCGACCAGATGAATGCCTTCGGAGAGCTGGCCCATGGTGCCTTCGACCTCCGGATGGCCCTTGTGGCCGATCATGAGGAATTCGTAGCCTTCCTTGGCCAGCTTGGCGACTTCCACATGCACCTTGGTGACCAGCGGGCAGGTCGCATCGAAGATGGCAAAGCCGCGGCGCTCGGCCTCCTGCTGCACGGCCTTGGAGACGCCGTGGGCCGAGAAGATCAGCGTGGCGCCGGGCGGCACCTCATCGAGTTCCTCTATGAAGATGGCGCCCTTGGCCTTGAGATCGTTGACCACAAAGGTGTTGTGCACGATCTCGTGGCGCACGTAGATGGGCGCGCCGAACTTGGCCAGCGCCCGCTCCACGATCTCGATGGCGCGATCCACCCCGGCGCAAAAGCCGCGCGGCTCGGCCAGCAGGACTTCCTTGGCACCCACCATTTCAATACCCCCTGGCGCTACGCACCACTCGCACGGCATGACACTGGCGCGCTTGAAGCGCGGGACGGCGGCACGGGCCGACCCCAGCAAGGGCCGCCCCGCAGCAAAGGCCGTCGTCCCCCTTGAAGGGGGAAGCTGCGCAGCAGCTCAGGGGGTGTGTCATTTCAAAGTACCCCGATCAGCTTCACTTCAAACGTCACGGGCTGGCCGGCCAGCGGGTGGTTGAAGTCGAACAGCACGGCGCCGTCCTCGCGCACCTGCACCACGGCGCCGGCGTAGCTGCCGCTGCCGTCGGGCGTGGGGAACTGAACCACATCGCCTGCGGTGTATTGCTCATGCGGGTCGCCGAGCTCGTTCATGAGCTTGCGGGCCACCCACTGCATCATGTCGGGGTTGCGCTCGCCAAAAGCCTCGCCAGCGGGCAGCTCGAAAGTGGTGTGCGTGCCCTCGGCCAGGCCGATCAGCTTGTCTTCCATGGCCGGCGACAGCTCGCCCGCACCCAGCGACAGCGTCGCCGGCTTTTCGTTGAAGGTATTGATCACATCGCCCGCAGGGCCCGCCAGGCGGTAATGCAGCGTGAGAAAAGAGCCTGCCTGCACGACGGGCAGATCCGAAGGGGTTGCGCTTGTGGTCATGAAAGTCCCGATAAACTGGGCTGCATTGTAAGAGCGAGCCTATAACCTCTTCGCGGCTGCGTTGAGTTGGACGGCCCGCCCCTCCCCCCTTGTGCAAGCGAGCACTGACGCCCATGCCCATCAAAGACCTGCCCCTGGATGCCCAGCCGCGCGAAAAGCTCGCGCAGCGGGGCGCGGCTGCGCTCTCGGATGCCGAGCTGCTGGCCGTCATTCTGCGCACCGGCATGGCCGGCAAGACGGTGCTGCAGATGGCGCAGGAGCTGCTGGAGCTGCCCGGTGATCACCAGGGAACAGGCGGTCTGGCCGGGCTGCTGGCCGCCGACTACCAGGCTTTGACAGCCGTCAAAGGCCTGGGCCCGGCCAAGCGCGCCGAGCTGATGGCCGTGCTGGAACTGGCCCGCCGTGCCACGGCACAGCAGCTGCGCGAGCGGGAAGTGCTCTCCTCCCCCGAAGCCGTCAAGCACTATCTGCAGCTGCATCTGGCGGCCAGGCCGCACGAGGTGTTTGCCGTGCTGTTTTTGGACAGTCAGAACCGCTTGCTGGCTCTTGAAGAAATGTTTCGCGGTACCTTGACGCAAACCTCCGTCTACCCTCGTGAAGTCGTGCTGCGCGCCCTGCACCATCAGGCCGGCGCGGTGATCCTCGCGCACAACCACCCCAGCGGCAACGTGCAGCCCAGCAGTGCCGACAGCTCTCTGACCACCACACTGAAGGCCGCCCTGGCATTGATCGATGTTCGCGTGCTCGACCACATCATCGTCGGGCCGGGCGCTGCCTGCTCCATGGCCGAGGAGGGTCTGCTATGAGCCACGCACACCGCTCGCTGCAGGATCTGGCCGGCATCTCCCGCCATCTCAAGCAGATGCGCGAACAGGCCGAAGCACTGGCCCTAGCGCAGACCGAGGCGCGTGCAGCGCGCGAGCGTGAACACAATCTGTTTGCGCTCAGCGTCGGCAAGGTCACGCCACTGCGCTCGCGCAACGAAGTCAGCTTTCTGGAGCCGGCACCCTCCCCGCTGCCGCTGCAGATGGTGCTGGACGAACAGAACGTGCTGCGCGAAGCCATGAGCGACGAGTTCGACGTCAGCACCCTGCTGGACGTGGACGATCAGCTGAGCTTTCGCCGCCCCGGCATCGGTCTCGACGTGACCCGCAAGCTGCGTGGCGGCCACTGGAGCATTCAGCGCCAGCTGGACCTGCACGGCCTGCGCTCGGACGAAGCCCGCGAGGCGCTGGGCCAGTTCATCCGGCTGTCGCACCGCACGGGCGTGCGCTGCGTGCGCATCGTCCACGGCAAGGGCCTGGGATCGCCGGGCCGCACCCCCGTGCTCAAGGGCAAGGTGCAGCGCTGGCTGGTCCAGAAAAAAGAAGTGCTGGCCTTTGTCCAGGCCCGCCCGGCCGAGGGTGGCGCGGGCGCGCTGGTGGTGCTGCTGCAGCCGGGCAAGCGCAAGCTGTTCTGAGCCCCATCGCTTCCAATCCGATAGCTGCTCGCGTCTATCTCCATTGGGCTTGAGCCCAAAAGGTTTATCTCCCTTGCAGCACGGTATTGAGCGGCAAGGGCAGCGGCCGCATATCGCGGCCGTAGATGCGGCGTATGCGCTCGGACACCGTGGGGTGGGATTCCAGCCAGTCTTCGAGGCGGCTGGCATGGGGTGTTTCGGCCAGCAGCATATGCTGCACGATGCGCTTGTCCAGCCCCTGGTGGCTGCGCGTGTCCTGCTGCCAGCTGCCGTACTGCTGCTCGGCCAGCTCACGCTGCGTAAGCACCTTGCGCAGCACGCCGCCCAGGCCGTCCTTGCTGCGCGTCCACTGCACGGCGCGGGCATCTGCCAGAAATTCACGCTGGCGTGATACGGCGGCCTTGAGCAACTGGCCGCCGAGCCAGCCGACAAAGCCCGCAGCCTGGATGAAGAGGCCGAACCATTGCGTAAGAATGCTGTCGCGCTCGCGCAGGCTCTGGCCGAAGTTGTGAATCAGCTCCAGCCCGTAGACCATGCCGGCCAGCTGCATGTTCAGGCGCGTGTCGCCCTCGCGCAGATGGGACAGCTCATGCGCCACCAGGCCCTGCATTTCCTCACGGCTGAGCTGGTCCAGCGCACCCTGGGTCACGGCGATGACGGCGTCTTCCGCATCCCAGCCCGCCGCAAAGGCATTGATGGCCTCGGTCCGCGCCAGCACCGCGACCTGGGGCACAGGCCAGTGCGCCGCAATGCACATTTCATCGACGATATTGCACAGTTGCTGCTCGGCCAGCGAGCTGCCGGGCCTAGCCTCGCGCGCACCCACGCGCTGAGCCAGTTGGCGCCCGCCGTGACGCAGCTGATCCAGCTCTATCCAGCAGCCGCCCAGCACCAGCAGCAAGGTCACGCCGATATTCACAGCCGCAAAGCCCGTGGGATAGTCCCAGCCTCCGAATGCCAGAGTGCCCAGCCACCAGGCCAGCATCAGGCCCAGGTGCACCGATGCCACCACGGCCAGCACGCACAGGCCGAACACCAGCAGCAACCAGCGCGTGCTGCGCCTGGCCTGGCGCTGTCGCTCCCAGAAACGCATGCGCTCAGAACCTGACCTGAGGAACGGCGCGCTCCTGCTCGCTCTGGGTCGAAGCCAGCATGTCCATATGCACAAAACCCACCAGCCGCGCCACGATCAGATCCGGGAACTGTCCGGCCTGATTGTTGAATTCCAGCACCTCGTCGTTATAGGACTGACGCGCAAAACCGATGCGGTTCTCGGTGCTGGTGATCTCTTCGCTGAGCTGCTGCATGCGGGCATCGGCCTTGAGCGTGGGATAGGCCTCGGCCAGCGCCATCAGACGGCCTACCTGACCGCCCAGCACCTGCTCCGCTGCCATCAGAGCCCCCATGGCCTGCGCCTTGCCCGGCGACTGACGGGCCTTGTCGGCAGCGCTGACGGCCTCGCCTCGTGCGCGAATCACAGCCTCCAGCGTCTGGGCTTCGTGCTGCATATAGCCGCGTGCGACCTCCACAAGATTGGGAATCAGGTCATGACGGCGCTTGAGTTGCACGTCGATCTGCGCAAACGCGTTCTCCACCTGGTTCTTGTGCGTGCGCAAGCGGTTGTAGAGGGCAACTGCCCAGATCACGATCACCACAACCACTGCCAGCGCGATATATGCCGTCATACCCTCTCCCTGAAAATTTTCTCGCATCATAGCCAGTCCCAGAAAAAAGCCGCCGTGGCCTTTGGAGCCACGGCGGCAGTCATTGCGGCAACGCCGCCTACTTGGATAGATCGAGCTGGTATTTGCTCATGCCCTTGCCCGAGCCGTCATCGGCCGCCAGCACAGACACTCCCGTCAGGCCTGCCGCCTGGGCCACGCTCAAGGCATTGGTGCCGGAGCTGAACACCACCGGGCCGGCCGTCGTCACCTTGGCAAAGCGCCAGCTCTTGGCTGCGCCATTGGCCGCTCTGGTAATCTGCGGATTCTTGCGCACATACTCGATCACCACATCACGGTTCGCATCGGGCGATGCCCAGATGGCCGACGAGCCGTCGAGCTTGGGGATGAAGCTGGCACCGCTGGTGGCCCGGTAGTTGTTGGTGGCGATCACAAACTCCTGCGCCGTATCGATGGGCTTGCCCAGATAGCTGAGGTTCTTGATACGGCTGCCCAGCGGCTGGGTCACATCGATCTCGTACTGCACATCGGCGGTGGTGAACATATCGAAGTTGTAGCCCGGGAAGCTGCTGATCAAGGGCTGCTCCGCCGTCTTGTTCATGTCGATCTGGTTGAAGCGCTTGGCTGCAGCCTCCAGCCAGCTCTTGATGTCGGCGCCGTTGACCTTCACCGCGTATACGGTGTTGGGGTAGAGATACAGGTCGGCCGCGTTGTAGATGGCGAGCGAGCCGGCAGCCACATCGGTGAAGTCCTTGCCGCCCTGGAAGCCGGATTTAAACGGCGCACTCACCGACAGCACAGGCAGGCTGGCGTACTGAGGCAGATTGGCCTTGATGTAGCTGGCCACATAGGCCTGCTGGGCCTGGTTGACGATCTGGATGGCACCGGGGTCGCCCACATCGGCAAACAGCGTGCTCATGCGGAAGTCAGTGCTGCCAATGGGCGTCTTCACGTAGCTGATGGCTGCCTGATGCTGTGCCTCGATCAGCGGCGCGACTGCCGGGTCGGCATCCACAAACACCGTGGCACCCGCGGCATCCTTGTTCTGGATGTTGCGCAGCTCGCTCTTGCTGCCGGTCTTGGCCACGCTCCACTTCTTGCCGTCCCATTGCAGCGGCAACTGGATCACGCCCAGCGCCTTGCCCCAGGAGCTGGCCATGACCGCAGGCACGCCGTTGATGGTGCCGGCAGCATTGTCCACGCCGCTCTGGCTGTAGGCTGGCTTGGCCGACAGATCGGGGAACACGCTGTGCTGGTGACCCATGACCATGGCGTCGATGCCCGCCACCTTGGACAGATACAGGCCGGGGTTTTCCATGGTCGCCGAATAGGCCGATCCGTCCAGTCCGCCATGCAGCAGCGCCACCACCACATCGGCGCCCTTGGCGCGCAACTCTGGCACGTATTTGCCGGCAGCCTCCACCGCGCCCTCGGTGTAGACCTTGCCTTCAAGATAGCGCTTGTCCCAGTTCATGATGCCCGGCGTGGTGAAGCCGATCACGCCGATCTTGATGGGCAGCTTGACTTCCTTGCCATCGCTGCCCTTGGCCACCATGGTGCGCTCCAGCACGGCATAGGGCTGAACCAGCGGCTTCCTGGTCTTGCTGCTGTAGACATTGGCCAGTACGGCTGGATAGCCGTTGCCCGCGCATTTCTGGCTGGCATCCACGCCATCCACATCCAGACCGCCGCCCAGCACCTGGTTGAGAAAGGGCAGGCCGTAGTTGAATTCGTGATTGCCCAGCGTGCCCGCGTCAAAGCTCAACGCGCCCATGGCCTTGTACATGGACAGCTGCTGCGTGCAGGGGATGGGCTTGACCTCGGCCTCGTAGTCGGCCAGGGCCGTGCCCTGGATGGTGTCGCCGTTGTCCACCAGCAGCGTGTTGGCAAATTCCTCGCGAGCCGCACGGATCAGCGTGGCCGTGCGCTCGAAACCATAGGTCTTGTCTTCGGCCAGCTTGAAATAGTCATAGCTGCGCACATTGAAGTGCAGGTCCGTGGTCTCCAGAACGGCCAGCGTCGCCGTGGCAGGCTGCGCACTGACAGGCGTTGTGCTGCTGTCGTCGCTGCCGCCGCAGGCGGCCAGCAAGGCGGCACAGCCCACGGCCGTCAGCACATGGCGGCGTTGTTGCAATACCGAGAAGAAACCGCCTGAACGCAGCTTTGCGCCAGGCAAATCGAAATCCTGCATGGTTGACCCTGCTTGTTGAAAAACAGGCAGTGTCGGCAGGGCTTCTTACAGCATCGTGAAGGAAATTTGACGCTTTGAAGCCGAGGGCAAGAACTCAGGCGCCGCGATTGCGCATCCAGTCCGCCGTGTTCATGAAACTGGCCTTGAGACGCGTGCGCAAGGCCTCGGGCACCTCGGTCTCGCCCATGGCCTGATCCATGCAAGCCACCCACTGGTCGCGCTCCTGGATGCCGATGGAAAACGGCATATGGCGCATGCGCAGACGCGGATGGCCGAAACGATCCTGATAATAGTCGGGGCCGCCCAGCCAGCCGCAGAGAAACCAGAACAGCTTCTGGCGCGCGTCGGCCAGCGTGCTGCCATGGGCGGCGCGCAGCTCCTTGTAGCCGGGCTCCAGATCCATGAGGTCATAGAAGCGGGTCACCAGTTGCTGGACTTTCTCTTCCCCGCCTATCCATTCGTAGGGGGTGTCAAACGGGGGCTTTTCTTCAATCTGCATGTGTAGCGGCTTTGCGAGTCAGTCCCGATTGTCGGACATGCTGCATGTCCGTACCCGAGCGCAGGAATGCGAAAACACCGACGGCCGTCAGCACCGTCACGCCCGCCAGCACATCGAGCAAGCTGGAAAAAGCCAGGCCATAGGCCTTGAGCAGCTCGGCGACTGATGCGTCTTGCATCAGCGCCAGCGCTCCCTGCATATTGCCGGTGACCAGCATCTGGGCCACGGCCGAGCCATGCGGCATGGACGGCCAGATGACCGCCAGCTCCCCCGCCAGCAGCGCTGCCAGCGCCGCCCCGACCACGGCCAGGGCAATGCCTTCGCCTGCCACACGCACGGTGCTGAAGATGCCCGTGGCCATGCCGGCACGCTCGCGCGGAACCACCGTCACGGCCAGCCCGTCCATCAGTCCCCAGGGCAGTCCTATGCCCAGACCGATCAGCAGCAGCGGCGCGGCCATCTGCGCCAGCTCCGCGCCGGGTGGGCAGCGACCCAGCCACAGCAAGCCCGCGGCGCAGACCAGCAGCCCCGCGCCGCACAGCAGGGCCGCCGACAGCCAGCGCGAGAGCCAGCCCGCCAGCAGCGGTACGAACAGCATGGGCAGCGACAGCACGAACATGCGCTGCCCGGCCGCGAGCGGCGCCAGGCCCTCCACGCCGATAAAACGCAGAGGCAGCAGCACCAGCAGCACGACAAAGCCATACGCGGGCGCAGCGGCCAGCAGTTGCACGCCGACAAAGCGCGGATAGCGGAACAGCGACAGATCCAGCATGGGATGGGGGCTGCGGCGCTCGATCTGTACAAAGGCCGCTGCCGCCAGCAGGGCGGCCGCCAGCGGCAGCCAAGTGCGGCCATGCGACCAGCCCGTTTCCGGGACTTGCAGCATGCCCCAGGTCAGCAGGGCCAGCGCCAGCGTGAACGACAGCGCGCCCGGTAGGTCCAGCCGCTGTGCCTGCGGATTGCGCGACTCCGGCATATGGCGCAGACCCAGCAGCAGCGCAGCGAATGCCGCGGCGGCTGCGCTGAGCATCACGCTGCGCCAGCCCCAGCTCTGCAGCAACCAACCCGACAGCAATGGCCCGAAGGCCAGCCCAACACCAAAGGAGGTGCCCACGAAACTGAAGGCCCGGGTACGCCTGGCACCATCGTAGGCCTGGGCCAGGCCTGCCGTGCCTGCCGCCAGTGCAGCAGCCGCGCCCAGTCCCTGCAGCGCCCGCAACAGATCGAAGCCGATGATGGCCCTCTTGCCTTGCAGGCAGACCTGCAGCAGCACGCTGCCCGCCACGACGGCCAGCCCCGCCAGAAACACGCGCCGCCGCCCGTAGACATCGGCCAGTGCTCCTGCCGCCATCAGTGTGGCGCCGAAGCTCAGCATGAAGGCATTGGTGACCCAGTTCAGCGCCAGAGGGCCGCCGCCCAGTGCCTCGCGCAGCGCCGGCAGTGCCACGGCCGGCCCGGTAAAGCTCAGCGGCATGGCCAGAGCGGCCAGGCAGACTGATAGCAGCACCCAGACAGGCGATGCGCGGCGGGCGCCAACAGGAAGATCCGCCTGCAGGCGGGATGGAGAAGTGGAGCAAGACATGGAGGGCTGGCTTCGTGAATCAATCAGACATGAACGATAAAAGCGCTCCAATCAAACGAAAATAGCTTTAGCACTCCCAACAATACCAACCAAAGGTTGCCAATTACCATGGACAGCTTCAGCGGACTTGAGTCCTTTGTACGTGCCGCCGATCTTCTGAGCTTTGCCGAGGCCGGCCGCGCACTCGGCATCTCGGCCTCCGCCGTGGGCAAGAACGTGGCGCGCCTGGAGCAGCAGCTCGGCCTGCGCCTGTTCCATCGCACCACACGCCAGGTGCGTCTGACGCAGGAAGGCACTCTGTTCCACGAGCGCTGCCGGCGCATACTCGACGAGCTGCACGATGCACGCGCCGCCATGCAGGCCGCTGCCGAGGCGCCACGCGGCCGGCTGCGCGTGAGCCTGCCCACCATCGGCTACCGTTTTCTGCTGCCCGTGCTGCCCGAATTTCAGGCCCGCTATCCCGAGGTGGAGCTGGATCTGGACTTCAACGACCATCTGGTCGATGTCGTCGAAGCCGGCCTCGATGTGGTCATCCGCAGCGGCGAGCTTGCCGACTCGCGGCTGGTGGCCCGCCGACTCGGGCCGTTTCGCTTCATTCTGGCAGCCTCGCCGGCCTATCTGTCCGAGCGCGGCGTGCCGCTCACACCGGCCGACCTTGCCGGACACAGCAGCCTGCGCTATCGCTTTCTGAACAGCGGCAAGCTCGAGGAGTGGATGCTGCCCGGGCTGCCGGCCATGCCCATCGCCCTGGTCTGCAACAATATGGAAGCCATGCTGGGCGCAGCCGTCTCAGGCCTGGGCCTGGCCTATATGCCCGACTTCCTGGCCCGCGACGCACTGGCGCGTGGCGAGCTCCAGCAGGTGCTGGCCGAGCAGCTCACGCATAGCGGGCAGTTCTCGGCACTCTGGCCCTCCAGCCGCCAGCTCTCGCCCAAGGTCCGGGCTTTTGTGGACTTTGCGAGCGAGCGGCTGTTCAAGGGCTAGCCTTAGAACACTCTTATTCCGCCGCCTGGCGCAGCGTGATCATCACGGGGCGGCTGACCACCTCGCGCAAGGCCCACCAGCCGGCCAGCCAGGCCAGCAATGCGCCCGCCAGCGCGCCCACCAGGGGCACCCACCAGAGCACATTCCACTCGAAATCGAACACCCAGCGCGCCAGCGCCCAGCCCACGGCAAGGGCCACGCAGCTGGCCAGAAAGCCGGCCATCAGGCCCACTCCGGCCAGCTCGGCGCTCTGCACCTGCTGCAGCAGGCCCGACCTGGCTCCCACGGCGCGCATGATGGCGTATTCGCGCGCTCTTTCCTCACGCGTGCCGGTGACGGAAGCAAACAGCACGACCAGCCCCGCCACCAGCGTGAAGCCGAACAGGAACTCCACGGCGCGTATGACCTGGTCCATCACCTGCTGCACCTGGGCCAGCGTGCTGCTCAGGTCGACATTGGTGATGTTGGGAAATTCGTTGACCAGCGCATTGTCAAAGCCCTTGATATCGGGCGCGCGATAGGCCGCCAGATAGGTCACGGCCACGTTATCCAGGTGCTGCACGGGGTAGATCACAAAGAAGTTGGCGCGCATGGAACTCCAGTCCACCTTGCGCAGACTGGTGATGCGGGCTTCGCTTTCCTCGCCGCCGATATCGAAGCGCAGTGTATCGCCCAGCTTCAAGCCCAGGGTCTTGGCAATGCCTTCCTCCATGCTGATCGCGCCCTGCTCGCCCGCCTGCCAGCGGCCGCCCACGATCTGGTTGTGATCCGGCATGGTTTCGGCAGTGGAGATATTGAACTCACGGTCCACCAGTCGCTTGGCGCGATCCTCCTCATAATCATCGGGGCTGACGGCCTTGTCGTTAACGGCGATCAGCCGGCCGCGAATCATGGGATACCAGTCATAGCTGTGCACGCCAGCCTTTTTCAGCGCGGCCTGAAAGTCCTGTGCCTGATCGGGCTGGACATTGATCACAAAGCGGTCGGGCGCATTGGCAGGGGTGGCCTTGCGCCAGCTGGCAATCAGATCGGTGCGCAGCAGTACCAGCAGCACCAGGGCCAGCAGCCCCACGGCCAGCGAGCTGACCTGCACCACGGCGTACACGGGCTTGGCCGAGACCTGGCGCGTGGCCATTACCAGCCATCGCGGCGCCGTGGCCTCATTGACCACCTGGCGCAGCAGCTTGACGGCCAGCCAGGCCAGGCCCGCGAACAACAACACGGCGACGGCGAAGCCGCCCACGGCAATCAGGCCCAGCTTGATGTCGCGGCTAGCCACCATCAGCAAGGCCGCAAACCCCGTCACGCCCACGCCCAGCACCAGCCATGAGGCGGGTTTGAGCGCCCCCAGATCGCGCCGCATCACGCGCAGCGGTGGCACCTGGGCCAGCTGCAGCACGGGCGGCAGGCCAAACGCCAGCAACAGGGTCAGCCCCATGCCCATGCCGAACAATGCGGGCCACAGGCTCGCGCCAGGCAGGGCGGACTCGACCAGTCCGGCCAGAAGCCAGATGAACACATGGTGCACGGCCCAGCCCAGCAGCACGCCGGCCGCGCTGGCGGCCAGGGCAATGCTCACGAATTCCACGACATAGGCCAGCGCAATACGGCGCTGACTCTGGCCGAGCACGCGCAGCATGGCCGACGCATCGAGATGGCTGTTGGCAAAAGCACGCGCCGCCAGTGCCACGGCCACGGCCGACAGCAACGCCGATAGCAGCGCCACCAGACTCAGAAACTTCTCGGCCCTGTCCAGGGTCTGGCGCATTTCGGGGCGGCCGCTTTCCAGCGATTCCACACGCACGCCATGCAGGCTCTTGGCCAGCTCCTGCGCCCAGCCCAGATAGTCTTGCGCAGCCCGTTCTGCGCCGCGCCCGGCGTCTGCCTGCGCAGCCACGGCCAGTCGATAGGTGATGCGGCTGGCCGGCTGCACCAGGCGCGTGGCGGGCAGGTCGGCGCTATTGATCATCACGCGCGGGGCAAAGCTCATGAAACCCGCGCCACGATCGGGCTCGATGGCAATGATGTGCGAGATATGAAAGCTCGCATCGCCCAGCAGCAATCTGTCGCCGAGCTTCAGGCCCAGCGCCTCCAGCAGCGGCGCATCGACCCATGCATGGCCGTTTTCAGGAATCGCCCGCACTTCCAGATCCGGCTGGCCCGTCCCCTGGTTCAGATGCAGCACGCCGCGCAACGGGTAGCCGGGCTCCACGCTTTTGAGCGCCACCAGACGGCTGGCACCACCCTGCTCCTGAGCGGCCCGCGCCATGGTCGGAAAGCTGGCCGTGGCCACGGTCTGCAGCCCCTGCTGCCTGGCCTGCTGCACAAAAACCGCGGGAGCGGGGTTGTCGCTGACCACCACCACATCGCCGCCCAGCAACTGGCGGGCGTCACGCTGCAGGCCGGCCTGCAGGCGGTCGGCAAAAAAAACCCACCGAGCTCAGTGCCGCCACGGCCAGCAGCACGGCCACGATGATCAGGCGCAGCTCGCCAGCGCGCAGATCGCGCCAGAGATTGCGCAGCCCCAGAATCCAGACAGATGATGCTTGCATGGTCTGCACGATAGCGCAGCGGCCTGCCGCCATGCCAGAACTGCATGGCAATGCCCTGCTGGAGCGGGACGATAATCGATGCCTTCAGACGGAGGCCAGAACGTGGAAGTGATCTTGGTGGTGGCCCTGGGGGCCGCGGTGGCAGGCTTTGTGCAAGGGCTGTCGGGCTTTGCCTTCGGCATGGTGGCCATGTCGTTCTGGGCCTGGGTGCTGGAGCCGCAGCTGGCCGCCGTGCTCTCGGTGTTCGGCTCGCTGACGGGGCAGATCATTGCGGCCTTCACCGTGCGGCGCGAATTTCACTGGAAGTCGCTGCTGCCGTTTATCGCCGGCGGTCTGGCCGGCATTCCCATAGGCGTGGCCGTGATGCCGCATCTCAATATGGACTGGTTCAAGTTCGGCCTGGGCTGCCTGCTGGTGCTGTGGTGCCCCACCATGCTGCTCAGCGCCCACCTGCCCCGGCTGACGCTGGGAGGCGGCCTGCTGGCACGCTGCAGCGATGCGATTGCGGGGCTCATCGGCGGCGCCATGGGCGGGCTGGGCGGCTTCAGCGGCACCGTGCCCACGCTGTGGTGCACGCTGCGCGGCTTTGAGCGCCATGTGCAACGCACGGTGATCCAGAACTTCAACCTCTCGGTGCTGGCCGTCACCATGGCCAGCTATCTGGCCACCGGCCTGGTCAAGCCCGCCATGTGGCCCTCGTTCGCCATCGTGCTGCCGGCCGTGCTGGTGCCCGTGATCTTCGGCACCCGCGTCTACAAAGGCGTCAGCGATGCCCGCTTTCGCCAGATCGTGCTGAGCCTGCTGACCTGCTCGGGCATCGCCATGCTGGTGGCGTCCGTGCCGCGGCTGTTCCTGGCACCGTAACGTAAAACTGCCTACGGCAAGGCTGATCGCAAGCCACTACCATCTGCGGCATGAATGCCGCGCCTACTGCCCCCACACCTGAACTGACCGCCTTTGCCCACGCCATCCCCAAGATGGAGTTGCACTGCCATCTGCTGGGCACGGTCAGAAAAAACACCTTCATCGAACTGGTGCAGCGCGCCAAGGCGCCGCTGACTGCCGAAGAGATCGAGGCTTTCTACACGCGCGGCGAAAAGCCCGTGGGCGTGCTGCGCGTGCTGCGCGCACTCGACGAGTGGCTGCTGCAGACGCCGGCCGATCTGGAGCGCATTACCTATGAATATCTGCAGGATGCCGCAGCCCACCATGTGCGCTATGCCGAATTCTTCTGGAACCCCACGGGCACGGTGCAATGCTCGGGCATGAGCTATGCCGCCGCCCAGCAAGCCATCCTGGCCGGCGCCGCAGCCGCGCAAAAGGATTGCGGCATACGTGGCCGCCTGGTGCCGTCCATCGACCGCGAAGCCCCGGCCAAGGCCGCCGTGCAGATGGTGCAATGGATGCTGGACAACCGCCATGAAGATGTGCCCGGCATCGGCATCGACTACCGCGAAAACGAGCGCCCGCCCGAGCTGTTTGTCGAAGCCTATGCGCTGGCGCGTCGCAACGGCCTCAAGACCACGGCCCATGCCAGCGAGTTCGGCCTGCCCTGGAACAATCTGCAAACGGCCATAGAGACTCTCAAGGTGGACCGCGTCGACCACGGCTACACCGTCATCGACAACCCCGAGCTGGCCCGGCGCTGCGCCGATCTGGGCATTGTGTTCACCGTGGTGCCGACCAATTCCTACTACCTGCGCACGCTGGCACCCGAGCGCTGGGCGCTGGACCACCCGATACGCCAGATGCCCGGCCTGGGCCTTCGCGTGCATCCCAACACCGACGACCCCACGCTGCACCATGTGGACCCCACAGGGGCCTGGACCAAGATGGTCAGCGACTTTGGTTTTTCGATTGCCGACCTCAGGGACTTCATGCTCAACGGCATCGATGCGGCCTGGATAGACGAGAGCGAAAAGCGCAGCCTGCGCCAGCAGTGGAGCGCAGAGTTCGATGCATTGAGCAGCACACACCACTTCTAATCAAATATCGCTGCAGCGCTTTCCCATAAAGTGCCTTCAGCTATCAAAATCAATTCAAGCAGGCAGAACACCCGCCTCTTCTCTTAACGACCATCTGCCCTATGCCGTCAGACAAGCCCTCCAGCCTTGAAGAGATTCAGGCGTCCATTGCCAAACTCAGAGTCACCGAACAGCAGCTCGAAGCCACCGCGCAGAAGTACGAAAGCAAGATGCAAAGCTCGAGGAAATGGAACTATCTTGCTGTCGCCATGGCCGTGGTGGTCTGCGCCGTCGCCTGGATCAACCAGGCTTCGCCCTGGCTGCGCTGGGGTGTCCTGCCCGTGGTGCTTTTCATGGTGCTGTTCTTCGAAGGCATGCGTCGCCTGCTGGGCGTGACCATGCAAAGCAGCATGCGCCAGCTCAAGACCCAGATCCGCACACTGGAAACCAGGATGGCCGAAGTACAAGCCACAGTGAAAGATCAGCCATGACTGCCGCCAAACCCGTTCGCGTTCTCATGGTCTGCACCGGAAGCGGACACGCAAAAACGAGTTAATAACAGGCATTTAATCAATCAAATCAACATCTTGCAACATCAATCGCACAGGAGTTGGAGCCTGTTGATAGCGTGTTTTTCACACAAATAAAATCAATCACTTAACCATCAGTTAGGTGACACGTTGCGGGTCTTTCCGGTCTCCCGCAAAATTTCAGCCACACCAAACAAGAAAAACGCCCCGATACCGTGATTGGTATCGGGGCGTTTTGTCTTTATTGGATCTGCTCGAGCAGCCTGCGGTCTGCGGCAATCTGCCCGCTCAGCAGCCCTACTTGGGCGTCTCGCTTTTCGACCAGGCCGCTAAGCTCGCCAACCACGCCCGCGCCTTCTGCAGCAAGGGTTGCGAGTCGCTGGTGCTGATCTGCGAGATCTCTGCAGGCAGCGGCGTCATTGGCAAGCTGTGCGTTGCGGGTTGCCGCACTGCTGATGTCGTGCTGCAGGCCTGCAATGCGGGCAGCATCAGCAGTGCGCCCAGCCTCCAGGCGGGCCATTTCTTGCGTGTAGTCATGGGTGTTTTCCTGTTGGGCAGTGCCGTGACTGATCACGGCTTCGGCTTTCTTTTCTGTAGCAGCTTGCGCTTTCTGAGCATGAGCAGCCGCAGCTTTTGAGTGTGAAGTCTCAAACTTGGCCAACCGCTGGGTCTGCAGGGCTAGCAGCAGGGCAAGGGCCAAGGCCAGCCAGGGCCAGAAGCGGGACGCGCCGGTCATGGCTGGGCCTCCATGCAAGCGCTGTAGCGCCCCTGCTGGCGCGTCCAGACGCCGCGGCATACCTTGTTGCCCGGGGTACTGCAGTCAAAGCGCCAGCGAGCTGGATTGCCCGTTTTGTCCCATTGATAGGCCGTCCAGCCCGGGCCCTCTTGTCGAGAGCTCGTCATGAACTTGTAGCCCAGGTATGCCCGGCAGGCGCCGGCATAGTCGCCCGCCTTGGTCTTGGCCAGCATGCTGGAGCCGCGCCAAGCGCTGCAGCCGTACTGGCCCGCGAAGTCTGCGGCCTTGTCGAACTCAGTTTGATTCACCAGCGTCTGGCCAAGGCTGTCCCGCACGCATTGCGCATAAGTGCGATCGAGCTCACCCAGCGCCAGCTCAACCGCCCGCTGGCGCGTGATCGGCGGATCCTCTAGCGTGACGCGTCGGCCATCTTCATAGTGCGTAGAGCCGTGGCCTATAGTGGGCACATCACCCTGAGTGGGGACATACGGATGCAGCAGGACCTCTCCGGACTTGCTGACGCTCTTGGGGCCATCGCCCTCAGAAGCGATCCATGCTGCACCCGCAGCCGCAGAAAGAGAAAGGGCCGCTGCTGCGACCCTTGTTTTATTGATCATCATGCTGCTGCCCCTCCTGGCTCTTGACGCGCGCCGGATCCCGCCACCACTTGTCGCGGACCAGAAAATAGAGCTGGGCCAGCGTGTAGACCAAAATTGCGATGGTCAGCCAGCGCTCCAGCGTGACCTCAGCCACGGCTCCAGCCATTGTCAGCAGCGTGATCTTGAACGCCGCCACCTTGGTTTCGTTGTCGTTCATAGCCCTCCCAGGCACGAAAAAGCCACCCGAAGGTGGCCATAAGAAATCCCGTCGAAGCGGGCTGATTGACTATCCAGTGACTAGAGGGTGGACGCCCATGGCATGCGCTGCGACCGCTGCACCCAAGCTCGATCCAAGGTCGTCGTATCCCGGTGCCGTGTAGTGGTAGCGATCCATCATCCAGCCTCTATCTGCAAACCACTTGGCTCCGGCATGTGCCATGAAGACATTTGCAGACGTTGCGGCGATTTCAGACTGAGCCGTGCGGATCACCGCGTAATCAGCAGGCGCTGTGGGATCGTTGTCGATACCCGTCTGGGACATGATGATTGGGATGGACTCCGAACCCATCAATGCGCGAACGCGTGCGGCAAGATCCGCAAAGGCTGATCTGTACGTGGCCACGTCTGTCCCCACATCGCCATTGCTCTCTCCCTGCACAAAAACGCAGCACGAACCCACGATGTTGAGCTTCTGGGTTTTGCTGTTTGCAACCGCCGCGTTGAACATAGCAACCGCCGCTGCCCACGAACTACCAGAGGCAGACCAATGGGTATCTATGCGCGTACCACCGACGCCCGCATTTACAAAGATCACACCGACGCGGCCCTGCGTCATGTCAAGCACAGCCCTCGCCATTGCAGACCCAAGCGATGTTCTGCCAGTCAACGCCGTTGAATCTGTGCCCGTAGGCTCGGTTAATGTGACAAGCGCGGAACTCGCAGGTGACCACTTGTATGAACGGTTGGCACCAACAGTGAACTTGCTTGCCGCTGTAGCTCGTCCGGCAAGATTCGACTGCCCAACACCGAACACCAGAATAAATCCGCCTGTGTCCTGCGTCTGCGACCCATTCAAAGCTGCTAGGGCAACAGCTCGCTGAATTGATGCAGCAGAGTCGTCAGCAACACTTCTCAATTCCACAGAGATTTGAATACGTTTGTCAGGATTCGGGCCGGGCAAGTTGCCGCTTGCACCCACTACGGAATGCCAGGGTGTCGATCGCACAACCTCGGTGCTGACATCCATGTAGCCGTCCACATAAACGCCTATCAGTTCTCCAGGTTCTGCAATCATTTCTGGAATCTGGCTCCCAGACAGATCAACCAGGCCAGGAGTAACAGGTATGTCTTGAACAAGGCGACGAACGTATGTTGTCTGCCCGTGGATAGTGCTATTGCCATACCCATCACCGCCTGACAACGTATAAACGGCCAGTGTGATGTGGTTGGTTCTCACGTTGGCGCGAACACGATTAATACGGCTTCGGCGTTTTACAGGCTCCGCGAATGCGGCGGTTCCATTGACCTCTGTACTGTTGGAAGGTGCCCAGTCAAAATTTTTACGCCCGATGTACTGCGGAACATCACCAAGAGAATCGACCTGAATCCTTGAGTCGTTTGCTCTCGCCTCTGCATTACCAGAGCCCAACAATCCCGAATCGACAGTATCAATTCTCAGTGCAACACGACGAGAAACCACCAGTGTGCCAAGCGTGCCAGATTCCCCGCCGATATTAAAGTACGGCGTCGGAGACGCAGTATTGTTTACATACCTGGCACCACTAGTGACAGCTATTCCAAGAACGTGTCCGGCAGGAATGACGATTTTTGGGAGATCATCAGCATTGAGAATATTGCGACCGACACGACTGGGTAAGGCCCATCTGCGAACGCGAGTGAACGCCGCGTCGTTAACAACCCCATCGGGCACAGCATAGATGGCAACAACCATTCCCGCATTGGTTCCAGTAACCCACTCCAGTCGGGTAAGCACTCTCTCTTTGTCAATGTCTTGCGGGAGAACCATTACGCCAACTTGATGCGTAGTACCATCCTCAGATGGATTAAGGTCTCCGATAGCGTGCGTGCCTGTTGTCACGCTGGATTCACGTACTATTGAAGAGGAAACACCGGCAGAGGAAGGTAGGACTGCAATCAGTTTCGACGTTCCAGAGCTAATACGTCGATAAAGAAGTATTGCATCAAGGCTTCCAGGCGCAGCAACTTTGAAAGTGTCCCCATCCATCACGGCGCCACGGCCTTCAGCCTCAGTCTCGTAATACCCGTTCTGAATGAGTTGCCCATCCCGCGCAGCCTGCTGAAGCTCCGCGAGGATCTGATTGGCGATATCGACCGTTTCCTGGTTTGTTGCGTCGCTCATTGGCGGGCCCCTTCGTTGATTTGCTTGGCCAGTTGCGCCTGGGTCTTCAGCACGGCAAAAAACGTCGCGTTGTCCATGCGACCTCCTTTGGGACATGAAAAAGCCGCCTCAAGGGCGGCTGGGTTGGTTTGATCCGGCTTATGGCGCCGGTGTGGGCGCTGGCGATGGCGGAGCTGGAGGTGGTAGCGGTGGCGCCACGTAATCCACCGGCAACCCGGTGATCTGACTGATCCAGTCCGTACCGTCGCTCACGCAAACAGCGGGACGGTCTTCCAGGTCCAGCGGGACCAGGATGGCCTTACGCCGGTTGTCGCCGCCCGCTGGAGGCAGGTTGTCGATGGCGTATGCCGGCAGCCCAATCACGCCCGTAAAAACCGGGTTTTCCTTGTTGGCGTAGCCAGAGACTGCATTGCTCACATCGTCCCCGGTGGCAAATGACGTTTCCGTCACCGTAACGGCGCCGGCCAGCCACTGCCCGGACAGCTGCCCGGTGCTGGCCCGCCAGTCCACCTGCACGACGTAGACGCCCTTCTGCAGAACCGTGATGACTTGGTCCGTGGCATTGCCTGGCGCGCTTGGCATGCTGACCCATGCGCTGCTGTCGGCCGTGCGCACCTGAATCAGCAAGGCGCCGCCGTTGGTTACACGCAGGTCAATGCTGGGATCGACATGCACCCCAATGCGGCCCGGCGCCGGGTTGGTGAGCACCAGCCCTGTGGGCGGGTTGACCTTGTAGGTGGGGTCGGGCTGAACACCTGGCGCCGGCGGCTGCGTGTTGCTGACCCCGGGGTAGAAGCGCGGCTCGTCCTGCTCCAGAGAGAGCTCCACGGCAGCGGAGCCATGGTCATAGGAGCGCTTGATCACCCTGAATGTCGCATTGCTCAATGCCAGCAGCGCGTTGTTGACAATCACCCGATCCCCAACCCGCGCACGCAAGCAGGCCAGTGTGCCGCGCCAAACAATCTTCTTGGCCCGGCTCTTTTCCATGCTGATGCTGCCCAGAGTTCTGGCGCGCCAGCCCTGGTCCGTGAACGGCAAACGGATCTGCCCCCAGACCTCCCCGCCGTCATCCTCAACATACTGGGCGTTCTGCAGCGGCTCGAAGTCCACCGCCTGGTTGAACTGGGCCGGGTCAATGAACTGGCCTTTGACCCCGTTCCAGGCCTCGGACCGACTTGGCGCGGGAACCATGTTGATGGAGCCTGCGGCCTGGTCATCCCCCAGCACCAGCACGGGCGACACATAGACGCCGGCGTGGACACCCCAGGTTCCGCCCGGGATGGCATAGCCAGCCATGGCGCCGCACAGATCCTCGAGCACGTTGTCCGGGTCCGTCCCAGACTGCCAGGCACCATTGCAGGTGTAGCGCTTGGCTGTACCTGTGCCGCCAGGGATGGCGACCAGCTCATCGCACGCATTGGCTGCAGCCACCACACCCTCCACCTGCTCGGGGAACACGCCCTTGCCATAGTCCCCAGCGCGCAGAAAGTCATAGATGCACAGAGCTGGGTTATCGCTCCAGGCGGTTGCGCTGCTGCGTGGGTCCAATACCTTCTTGCCACGGATGCACGCCGTGAATTGCGGCAGGCCGCTCTGCAGCTCCTGATTATTCAGATCCAGCGTAATCACGCTGTAGCAGATGCCGCGCAGTCGGTCCGTCGCCGTCCAGGCACCTGGTAGGCCGGCAGAGTCAGCAATGAGTTGGCCATCCGCCCCCTGATCAGCCATCCCCAGGTGATGGCGCACGCGCACATAGCTGGTGGTGGTCTCGCGGCTGTACTGGATGCTCACGGACTGGCCAGCCCACACATCCATGGCGTCGGGATTGAGCTGCACCACCAGGCCGGTCTGGGTGTACTGCGATTCCCACAGCTGCATCGCCTCGTCGCTGCTGCCTTTGGTGATCGACACCAGGCGCTGGGTATCCGCAGGCAGGTTCAACGCGCCAGAGAGGCTGAATGCGCCAGTGGTGCCCACCGTGCTGGTGCTGGTGCTCGCCCACTTCGATGCCGTGGCATTGCCACTCCCATCCAACTGCAGCGACTCGCCCGCGATCAACACATCCTCAATGGCATCGCATTCATGACCAGCCCAGGCAATCACCAGATCCTTGATTTGATCCTTGTCGCCGCGGGTGAACATGGCCACAACGGAGCCGCCCACCGTGGCGCGGCCGTAGATGTGGCGCACTTCAGGCGATGCCTCGGCCACCGTAGTGTTGCGATCGGTCAGGCTGGCGTTGTAGGCGTCGCGTTGCCGGCGCGCCTCGCGCTTGGCCTTCTGGCGCTGGTACATGCCCAAGGCCATGAAGCCGGCCACCTGCAAGCCAATCGCCACGGCGGTTGCGTTCATGATCAGAAACGCCCCGCCAACACCACCCATCCAGACCCCGACAGCGGCCACGGCTGCCGGCATGGCATTGGCCTGGGTGCACAGGCCGGCCAGGGTCAGCGCCGCAGCGATTTGCTTCAGCCTACGCGCCATGCCTGCACTCCGTTTTCCAGCCCAAAAAACAAAAGGCCCGAATCGCTCGGGCCCGCCAGTTGATTGCCGAGGCATAGCGCCAGGGCATCTGTTCCATCTCTTCGGTGCAGCACCAGGTCGCCGCGCTGCGCAAACAGCGGCGCGACCGCCTCCAGCCCCAAGGCGGCCACTGCATCCGGCAGGCCGCCCAGCCGCGCGATGACCCGCACTGCCTCGCCACGACTGGCCCACTGGCCACGCAAATCGGCTACTGGATCTATCCCTGTCATGGCGGCAATGCCGTCTGCAGCAAACATCACGCAGTCGTTGGCACCCCAAACGAACGGCTCTGCCAGGCGCTGGCCCACCAGATCGGACAAGCGCTGCTCCCAGTCGGGCAGTCGCTTCATACCTGCTGGAACTTCTTGGTCAGCCATGTTTGCGGCCCTCCTGCTAACTCCGCCATACGGCTGAGCCCGGTGTCACCGGGGTATCTCTTGCTTTGCTGCTGATTCGTCAGCCGCTGGCTCATGGCATTGCGGCTGTCTTTGCCGGGCTGCTCGCAACGCATAGTCAGCGCGCCCTTGTCCTCGGCGCCGTCCCCCGTGCTCATCTGCACCTGGTCCATCACCCCGACATACAGCAGCTGTGGGTCATCCACCAGCCGGAGCTCGTCATCCATGATTGCCATGTACAGCCGAAACAATCGACCGCGATAGGTCTTCTCGCTGCCAACGGCCAGGGCCAGGATGGAGGGGTCAGGCAAGGCCAGCGTCAGATCGATGGCGGGATACTCGATGTTCTCGGCCTGCTGCACACCGCTGATGCCCATCACCCCGGGAAGATACGCCCACTCATGGCCCAGGGCCTGCAGGCTCCCCTCCCAGGTACTCAGGCGCATGGTGCCCGTGGTGAACTGCATTTCTGCCAGCAGCGCCACAGCCGTTGCCGGCCGCTGCGCCTGCAGCAGCTGGTTAGGAGTAAGCATTCAGATCTTCCTCAAAGGTGAGCGTCTGGCCCTTGACGGTCACCCCCTCCTGCCGAATCTTGGGGCTGACCTTGAGCTTGAACAGGCCGGTGACATTGCGCACCACCACCGGCGCGCCATCGGCAGGACTGCGGCGGATGGGCGGCTCAATCCAGAGCTGAGCCTTGCCGGCCGCATCTGGCGTTGCCGCCTCCAGCAGCATGTGCATGCCGTCTCCGTAGCTGATCCAATGCCCAGCACGCAGAGTCAGGCCCGGCGGCCAGTTGCGTGTGGCCAGGGTAGACCCGGTCTGACCGGCGCCATCGACCTGCACGCCATACTCATCCCAGACACTGACCGAATTCGCAGGCACATAGGCCGGAGGCAGGTCGCCCGCCTGCATGGCCAGGATGGGGCGGCGCATCTTGAGATGAATCAACCCATGGGCCGGAAGCAGTGCATAGGCCTGTGCCAACACATCGCCAGCCTTGCCGCCAAAGGTCAGCCAGCAACGCCAGCGCCCGCCTGCTGCAGTCGACCCACAGGCATTGACTGGGCCGTACTGGCTCACCACTGCGCCAGTTAAGGCGTCGAAGACTGCCCCCAGGGGCTCCGCAACGCCCGCGCCGGCGACCGACAGGGCCACATGCGCCGACACCGTGGCCGAAGCCTCCAGCACCGCCACATAAGGGACCCCAGCCCGCAAAGCAGCTGTCGCGTTCTGAAAATAGTCCGTGGTCTGCCGCACCTCAACCTCTTCGCCAGCAATGGCCACCGGCGCAGGCCCGATGCGGCCCCAACGTGTCCACTGGCTGGACCAAGGGAGCATCTGCACCTCCTTGGCGCCACCGCCCGGCACCACGCTCACACGGCCGGTGCGGCGCATATCGCCGATGCGCAGCAGATTGAGACCACCGCGCAGCTGGCGCAATGCAGCCTCAATCTGAGGCAGCATCGACGCCGGCGCATCCGTCAGGTCCATTGAAAAGGCCCACCGTGGTGGGCCAATCAATTTGTCGTAAGACGCGCCGCTGAATGCGCTCACCGATCCCGTCATGGGCTGCAAAAGCTCCCACTCCTGAGAGCCAGGCCGCATTCGCAGCTGCTTTGGCCAGTCAATGATGCGTTGGGTCATACCATGTTCCGAGACATTTTGTAGAGCAGCTCCTGCTGCGCCTGATCGCTGGCCGTCTTCATTCCTTTGAAGACCAAAGCCTCCACCTCGGCCCGATCTGTGCGGCTGTCGATGTGGATCCTGGGCTGAAAGACCATCTGGACATTTGGCTTGCCCCCACCCGCTGCTGCATTGATTGCACGAACACCAAGATTCCCATCCGCCGACCGTGTCAGCGGCATGATGGCCTCAGGCCCAGCTTCGCCAAACACGCCAGCACCCTTCGCGAATGCAAAGAGCTGCGGCGTATCGTGGATCTGGTTGCGGTATGCGCTCAGACTGAAGCTGTCGTAGACACCCCCCTTCGCATTTGGAACTGCTCCAAAGGCGGCGGCCAAGCCCGCGCTGCTGTAGTCGCCCCAGCCTGCGTTACCAACCTTGGCACCGCCAATCCCAATCGCGCCCAGCAGATTCCCGAACAAGCCAGACATTTGCGCGCGAATCTGTATGCGCAAAAGGTCTGCAATGATCGAATTGGCCAGATTCTTGAAGTCCAGTTTCCCGGTCATCGCGAAGCTGACCAGAGCATCCTCCATGCCCTTGAAGGCATTGGTAAAAGCATCCGCCGTCTGCTGCGCCACATTCGAAGCCTGGTCTGCATAGTTCTGCATTGCAAAGCCTGCGCCGAGCTCCCACCGGGTCTGCAGCTGGTCCAGCTCTGCATAGGTGGCCTCAGCGATGCGGATGCGCTCCTCCTTTTCTGCCTTCAGGTCAACCAAGCGCTGGTCAATCTGTGCCTGCTGCTCCTTGGAGAGGTTCGCTGTATACATGCGCCGGTCGCGCAAGCTGCGTTCTTCGGCAAGATAGCTGTCCTCGATCCCCCATAGGTTTTCCGCACGCTGGCGATCCTTGCTGCCCATCCAGGCTGAGTCGACAGTGCGCTGCTGCTGAATACGCATCTGCTCCATGGCACGTTGGTGAGACGCAGCCAAGGCCTCCACGGCCATCCGCTGTCGATCCAGCGCCAGCTTCTCTTCGTGAGAAAGGGCCTTGAGCTTCTCTTCATTCTCCAGCCGCTTGGCGGTCAGCTTGGATTCGGTATCCGCAATCTGCTTCTTGACGGCCAGGGCATCAAGGCCTTTGACCTTCTCCTGCTGCAAACGGGATATCTGCTCCTGCAGGGCTGTTTCCTCAACCTTGTTGGACTCTTCGATCAGGGAGCGCTTTTGGCTGTAGTAGCCCTGGTCATCGATCAGGCCGGACTGGCGCAGGCGCTCCAGGTCCTTCTGCTTGCCATCGATGATGCGCACTTCCTCGCGGGCGGCATTCTGGATCTCAGAGACGTCAAGGCGGCGAGTTCCGGGGGCTGTGTTCGGCCCCTTGCCCTCTTTCTCCTCATACTTCTTGTTGATGCCAGCGATGACGGTGTCATATTGCTTCTGAGCCTCTGCGCTGGTCTTGGCTGCTGCGCCATATTTGTTGTGCGCCGCCTCCAGCTCCAGTGCCTTGCGCTTTTCCTTGTCGTAGTACTTGGTGGCCTCAGTGCTCAGCTCAATAAGAGTGTTCTGCTGATCTTGCGCGGCCTTTTTAGCCTTTGCTGCATTGGTATCCGCGACCAAGTTCTTCTGCAGCTGCACCTCTTCGGCTTTTAGCGTAGCGAGACGCTTTTCAGGGATGGTCAGCGAATCAAAGTTCGCAGTCGGGTCGAACTGAACGCCTTCCTTCTGCAACTTCGCCATTTCGCCAGTAATAACGCCAAGTCGACTCGCGGTTGTTGACTCTCGGCCAAAGCTCTTAATTGCATCAATCGTGTCAGAGATTACTCCTTTGATTGCCCGCCATCCCTTCTCAATGCTCCCTAGATTGGCGGTTATGTTGCCTGTGGCGTCAGCCAGCGCCTTGTCGTAGGCGGCCTGAGCGATGCGCACGGCATCCGTTTCACGACCAGTCTCCTGAAGCGCCTTGACTTGCTCCAAGGTGGCCGAGGTCAGGAAGTTCATTTCCTTGTGGAGCGCGAGAAGTCCTTTAACCGGATCATCAGCAATCTTCTGAAAATTCTTGGCCACATCGCTGACGGCCTGACCTGTTGCTTTTTCCCATTGGATTGCGGTCGTGGTGTACTGCTGAAGTCGATCAGCACCAACACCGGCATTTGCCGCGAATGTAGTCAAAGCTTCTGCAGCCCCCCCCTTGGGTGATACCTGCCACCTTGTCCATTGCAGAAGCCATATCTTGCAGCTGCTGCACATTGACGCCGACCTTATTGCCTGTGGTCTCAAGCGCAACAAGGAAGGCTTGAGCCTCCTGTGATCCGCTATAGAAGCCATAGGCAAGCACACCAGCAGCGGCTGCAGCCAATGTCAAGGGATTGACCAGCCCGAGCACATAGCCGCCGAGCGCTTTGGCCGCATCACCCACGCCGCCAAACATGTCCTTGAGCTGGCCGCCCTGCTGCAACATCACCGTCAGCGCGTTCTGGCCGCCCTGCAGCGAAACCAGGATGTCGGTGAACTGTGCCGGGACGCCGCGCAGTGCGGCTGCCCTGGCGCGGTCGCTCATCACAAAGTCGCCTGACAGGCTCAGGCGCTTCTGCGCAGCCTCGGCCTGACGCAATTGGTCGATATAGGGCTTGAGCACGTCACCGGAGATGCCACGCTGCTTGGCCAGCATTTCGTAATAGTCGGCCCCGGCCTTGCCGCCAGACTGCAGAGCCGCCGTGGCACGCTGAATGCTGCCAACCATGTTGCGTTCAGCGCGTGACACAGCGGCTGCCGCCTTGGGAGGATCAGTCTCCAATGGCTTGAGACCATCGCTGGCTTTACGGCCAGCGGCTGCCACGTCATCGGCCATGCGGCGGCCCGCATCGCTGACTTCCTGAAACCCCTGGCGGGCCCCGGTGGAATCGACCGTGACGGGCAATTGCAGTTTGCCTGCACTTTCATCAGCCATATCTCATTCCTCTGCATAGATTTCTTGAAGTGCGGCACCCTCCATGATCCGAACCTCGGCGCGCAGCCGGTCGTGGTCTTCATGAGGGATTTCGCGCGCGCGCAGTTCATCGGCCAGAACGCCATAGTCAAGGCCCACAACCCCGCTGGCGCCGACGCGCCACTGCGTTTGCAGAGCCTCGAAGAGGCACCATGCCGTCCAGTTCTCGGGCCAAACCTCGACGCTGAACATGTCGGCGTACTGGCTCACAGGCAGCCCCCAGTCCTTGAGGTACTGGGCATCCGGGAGCTGCGTGTATCGGGCGCGCACTGCCGCAATCAGTTTCCCAGGCGCCCCTCCAGGCATAGCTGCTTGTAGGTGTTCATCACTGCCTGGGCTGCCCCAGGCAACTCGCTTGCCAACTGAATGCAGTTTTCCAGGGTGAAGGGAGCATCCAGCCCCCAACCCTCAAGACAGAGATGCAGGTACTGTCCATTGATCTGGACAACGCCCCGCTGCTGCTGCGTGGATGGTTGGCCGGCCTCGGGATCGAATTTGGGCAGCTCTACGGCAAACATGCCGTCCAGGAATGCGCCGAACTCGACACGATCGCGGTAGCGGAACGTCACGGGCAGCAGTCCCTCCGTTCCGTCCAGCATGGTGATCTTGAGGGAATGGACGATGCCCTTGGGCCTCTGGCCCAGCACGATCTGGCGTGCAATCTGTTCGCTCATGATCAAGCAGCCTTAGGCAGGTTGGTCGGAGCGCCGCGCAGCAGCACCGTGGACTTGGTGGTCATCTCGGCGCCCTTTTCGGTACTGGGCACATCGTCATAGGCCAACTCGCCCACGTAATAGCTAGCAGAGCCGTCCTTGAAGTCCAGGCGGTGCACAGACTCCAGCCCGTCAGAAGCCTTCAGAGCAGCACGGGCCACACCATCCTGTTTCCAGCTGTTGGTGTATTCCAGGCGGCGCGCATTACGACCCGTACTGAATTCCTGATCGTCGGGAACGTCCAGGTAAGAACTTGTGCCAGTTTTGATGTCGCCGCCTGTCAGGCCAAAGGCCGGCACATAAGGCAGGCGCTGCCATTCGTTGGCGACCAGGGGAATCAGAGCTACGCTGCCACCAGGCGGAAATTTTTCGAGGTCAAGGGTATCGACTCCGTCCAGAGTGACGTTATCTGCCGTCACAGCCTTGGCGCGGGCTACGCGACCTTCCAGCTCGGGGTAGTCATCGCTGGTGATGACCACCACAGCGTTGACCTCCAAGGTGTTGGTCACAGTCACCACCGCATGTGCGGCATTGGACATTTCACCGGCGGCCAACGCCGTCAGCGCGGCGGTGTACAGATAGAGTTTTGCCCCGTCGGGCAGAGGAACTTTACGCATGGTTGTGCCCCTTTCAGGCAAAGAAAAACCCGCCAGGATTGCCCGTGGCGGGTTGCTAGCCCTTTCGGGCAAAAGAAAACCGCCCGAGGGCGGCATGCTCTATGAACGTGGAAGGATCATTTTGTTGATGCGTTGATCAAAGCATCGTTGTAGACCTGATCACATTTTCGACCTCGCTCCATAGGAAAAACACGCTCACAGTCAGCGCGCGCGGAAATCGCGGCACGTTCAGATGGCGAGTACGCAAGATAAGGGAACGCAAAAAATAAGATCAGCAGCGCAAGCGGAATCCAAAGCCACCACTTAAATTTAGGCACCTTGGCGCCACATTTTGGACACGCTTTTGCCGAAGTGGAAACCTGGGTCCCACAGTCTTTACAGGCTACAAGTGACATACCCCCTCCTATTCAATTAGGAGGGGATGCTATCAAAGTGAAGCTATTGGCGCGGTCAGTGAGTTATCCGCGAGACCAGTTGCCTGAAGCTCGGGTCTTGAGTGCCAAGCTTCGGATGCAAGCCCTGCAACACCCTCACGATGCCAGTCACATCCATGAATTGAGTGGTGCTCGGGTGAAACAGGCGGCTCAACCTGTCAAGGCGAGCCATGATTTCTCTTTCTTGCACACTCGGCAGAAAGAACGTGAACCCTTGCTTTTTTAGCACTGCGTTCACCAGCGGCATGAAAAGCAGGGTAGGCGTTCCATTGGGCGTCTCTATCTGGCGAACGAAGTCGTCCACCATCACGTTAATGGTTCGCTCCTCTTTGCCGCCCGCTACACCATCGACCACTTCCCACTCCGCAAATTCAGCGGTGTGCCGCGCGATGATCGAAACCGCTTCGCTGAACTCATGCCGAGGAATTTCGCGATAGCCAACCTTGAAGTGAGCCTTGAGTTTGCTCCAGCCTTGCATCATCAAGGTGCCCTGCTTTGCTTTTGGCTGCCGCTCAACCGCAGACTTGAGCATCAAGCGCAGGGTTTCAGCTTCCTCAGCGGTCAGTGAGTCACCAGGGTTAACTGCGAATGCTTGGCGCGGGTTGATCGCAATGCCTTCATTCCAGTACTGCCACAGGACATCGTCGCACTCGTTTTGATACATCGTCACAGCCGGCCGCAACTCCGCTTTGATCTTCCCGACATGCAGACCAGTCATCCAGCCGAAAAGCTTACGCAGCGGGAGGCAAGACATAACCTGCATGCCGCCAGCCGTAGGTATGGTGATTTCCACCATACCCCAACGAGCACTATTCGCAGCCAACTTCGCATGTTGGCTTTTCCAATCAATCCCCATACCTTCTACGATGGGCTTCATGGGCGTATACGGTTGCGTGTTGTGCTCCACGACATACAGATCTGCCCCGTGGAACAGAACAGTGATTGCGCGATTGGCGTTGACTTGCGTAGAATCCAACATGTTGCTTTCCTCTGCTAAGTGGTTTGCTTCAATCAACGCCTCTGGACTCCTACCTCCAGGGGCGTTTCCTTTTTCAGGCCTGCTTTCCATGCTGGGCCTCCATCTCTTTGACCAAAATTTTGTTGATCAGCCAGTTCATTGAACGCTCTTGCTGCGCGGCCTGCTGCTTAAGCCAACCGTGGGCCATTAGCGGTACGCGAATCTTCATCTGCTCGCCCTGCTGTTTTTGATCTTTCATAATCCACCTCTCTATCGGACCTTTTTGGTCCGCGAAACGAATGTACCTTTTTGGTCCGTTGAATGCAACACCTTTTTGGTCCATCATTCGGGCGAATATGAAACAGACCGACCCGCAGTACAAATTAAGGCTCCCACAAGAGCTGAAAGACCAAATCGAAGCTGCAGCCAAGCAGTCAGGAAGATCCATGAATGCGGAGATCGTGGCCCGGCTTCAGGAGAGCCTCAACCCAGCCCCCAACATTTTTATCAATGATCACAGTGGCATCACGGCACTTGTGAGCCCACGCTCCCAACTAACCCGGCTCGCAGGGGACCTAAACAGTCTCCAGGATCAAAGGAACACACTAGCTGTTCTCTTGCACGCAACTAAGTCAAGCGGCAGGAGCCAGGAAGAGGTGAACAAGATCACAGCAGAAATTGCAGTGATCGATCAAGACATTGCAACCATCTTGTCTGCGATGCAGAAATACACCACTCGCAGGTCTTCGGATTATTAATTCATGCTCATGCGCGAGACTTCCCAGGTCAGCATCGCAAGGTCGTGGCCTATGAGGCGCGGTGGGTGTGGTGATCATCGCCACACCTAAGTCTCGGCAAGGCGATGACCTGTATGGTCAACTTGACCATGCAGGTCTGAATCAAATAGCCGGAACGCAGGCTATTTGACTGCTCAGGCTTTTGCAGCAAAAGAGCCCTCAGAACGACACATCAAGATCCTGGTCGCCACTGAATAGCCCCATGTCGTGGTCATAGTCATCGCGCATGCCACCGCTGGGCCGGATCAACAACTCAGGATGCGACCGCAGAGCACTCACGAGTTGCGGCATCAGACGCTTTGGCTCCAGGATGTCAGCGCTGAAGATGCGCACCTGCACTAGAGCGGTTTCGACCTGGGCGTCTTCGTTGTCCAAGTATTCGCTGCCGTTGCCGCCAACGCGCTGCCATATCACGTAAGGAGTCTGCGCATTGGCCGGCGCCACAGTACCGAAGCAATTGGGGACCACGGCCTCAATGGCCGCGTGAAAGACTTCATCCATTGCTCACCTCTGCAATTGCAGCCAGCAGCACCTCCCGCGCCGCATGGGTGGCCTGTGGCGCAACCACGCTGGCCCTGCGCAGGAAAGCCTTGCCGGGAATGTAAACAGGGCCGCCGGAGCGCGGCACATAGTAGGCGTCTTTCACCGCTTGACTGGCACGGCGGCCTGGCTTCTCGGTGCCCTGCTTCTCCGGGCGAACCAGCGTTCTCCAGCCGTCCTCGGTGATTCGTACTGCATACCGCTGCCAGTGGCCGTTTTCAAGCAAGTGCCCATGCGGAGCCTTCTTGTGGTTCCAACTGATGTGATACGTGGCAATGCCATCACTGCTATGGGTCGCAGAGAAGGCTTGGTAGATGGACTGCCGCAGGTTACCTGTCACGTAACCAATAGCAGCCACATTGGCCTCTACGCGGTCATACAAAACCTGAGCAGCAGCCTGGGCCGCCGGGCGGGTGGCGCCCTCCACAGCATCACCCCATTCCTTAAGCAGGTCATCAAGGCCGCTGAGATCAACACCAATATCAACAGTGTTGCGCCCGGTGAGCACCAATTCACCGCCTCGCCTTGTCGGAGCAACGCTCATCCCGTCACCTCACAGACCAAATCCACATATTCGCGGTGCTGGTGGTCAGGCAGGACTGCCTTGATGTTGTATTCGACACCATCACACAAAGCCCGCATCTCGGCAGTGATGCCCGAGCGCTTGCGGATGCGGATACTGGCCTGCGCCTTGCTGGCGACCTGTCCGGATCGGATAGCCTCACTTCCTGACGCAAAGCGGATGTTGGCCCAGATGGGGCTAGGCAGCGCATCCTCCCAGGTGGTGGATGGCTGACCCAAGCCACCACCGGGCAAACGGCGCTGGATGCGGATGCGATCGCGAAGAGTGCCGGCGCGAAACGTTTTCATAGGCCCTGTACCTTTCGATGTGGCCGTAGCAGGTCGCGTGACCCGTTGGGCATCGCAAAAGACTGCGCTCCGACCACCACATCCTCACGATTGGCGAACAAGTGGCCACAGATCAGCAGCACCGCGGCCTTGACCGAGAAGGTGGCCACCATGGGCAGCTCACCTGCCGTGCCCGCTGCCACTGCTGCATCGAGTTCCGCCTTATCGGCGTACACCTTGCGGCCGAGGTATTCCTGAGCGGCGTCAATGGCCGCGCCCAGGTACAGCCCGACCATCGCAGCATCCGCATCAGGATCAGCCCGGCAATGGTCGATGGCCTGTTCGGTGGTCAAGATGGGCATGATCAGGCCTTCTTGGCCGGCTCCTTCTTGGCATCAGCCGCGCCCAGCTCGACAGCAGCGGCCTCCAGCTCGGGCGGGATTTCATCGCCGGCTTTGAACTCGGTTGGGTAAATGTCGCCGTCCTTGACGCCCTTGAATGGCTTGGTTGCTTTCATCATCTTCTCCTAAATGGAGAAGGGGCCGAGGCCCCTTCCCGGTTAAGCCGCCACCTTCAGAGCGCGCAGGCACTCGGGGTTCTGCACGCCACCGCCGACGCGCTTGGTGGTGTAGAACAGCACATAGGGCTTCTTGGTGAAGGGATCACGCAGCACGCGCACACCCATTCGGTCGATGATCAGATAGCCGCGCTTGAAGTCGCCAAACATGATGGGCAGCGCATTGGCGGCTACATCGGGCATGTTCTCGTCTTCGGCCAGGCCGTAGCCGTGGAAGGTGGCAGGCTGGCCGGCCTGGGCAGAGGGCTGCCACAAGTAGTTGCCCTGGCCGTCCTTGAGCTTGCGCAACTTGGCGATAGTCAGGTTGTTGGTCAGGAAGCGCGCGTTCTGGCGGTACTTCTTGGGCAGGCCATAGATCAGATCCAGCACCGCATCGGAGCCAATGTCAGCAGCGGCACCGCTGTTGGTCACAGGGATAGCGCCAAAGGGGTGCTTGGCTGCATTGGTTCCACCCTCGACATAGGTGAGGATGCCCGCAGGCTTCTTCACACCATCGCCGCTGATGAATGCAAGGCCTTCTTGCTCCGCAAACTCGGCCTGCACCTCGCTGGCCAGCCACGCCTCGATGTTGATTTCGCCATCGTCCAGCATTTGCTGAGTGGCGGCTGGGTTGGCGTAGATCTCGCCGTGCCCGAAGCCCAGGGACTTCAAGGTGGGCGTATCGGTTTCGGGGCGCTGATCGGTTTCACCCACCCAGCCAGAGCCAGTGCCGCCCATGTTGAACAACTTGGTCCAACCAGCCTTGCTGGTGGGCTGAATCTGGGCCAGCTCGCGCATGGGCGATTCTTCGCGCAGCTTGTCGGTGATGGTGCGATCCCACTCCACCGGGGTGAGGAAACCACCGTCTTCAGCAGTACCCTTGTTCAAAGCGGCTTGCACATCGCCCTTGCGCATGTGAGCGTTGAACGATTCTGTGTACTCCTTGTCGCGCAGACCTGCGCCGGGGCTACCCATCTGGCCTGCAGCGATCTTGGTGTGAGCGTCCTCAACTTCCTTCTGCAGGGCGTCCAGAGCGCCATTGATCTCTTTCAGCTTGGCCTCCTGGTCAGCGCCGGAGCGGCCAGCCTTGACCTCTTCGAGCTGCTTGGTGTGCTCTGCCTTGAATTGCGCGAATGCTGCTTGCACGCCTTCCACCAAGGCCTTGACTTCGGCATTAGTGGGGGCTGCGCCTTCAGCGCGGACGGCCATGACGCCGCGTGGAACGGGATAGTGCTTAGCCATGATGGCCCTTTCAGAAACGAAAAAACCGCCCTGAGGCGGTCTGTAGGTTGGGTGAGTTGCTGCTTACGCGCGGAGCGTGTTCAGCAGCGATTGCAGCGAGGCTGCGACTTCAGGGCCAGCGCTCGGCGTGGCATCTTCGGCAGCGCCCGGCGTGCCAGAAAACAGGGCTTTGAAGGTGTCCCGGCGTGAATTGCGGGAGAAACCCGCCTTTGCCATGGAGGCCTCGATCAGCGCCAACGGTTTGCTTTTCGTGCTGGCCTGGGTGGATTTGGTGATCTCGGATGATGGCAGTAAGCCTGTGGCGAAACCGTCATCGACAGCCTGCTGGGCGCCTATCCAGGTTTCCTTGTCCATCATGATGGCCGCCTCGGCAGTGCTCATGCCCGTCTGGTGCGCGTACAGCGCTGCCATCGCGGCATCAAAAGGCTCCAGCAGCTTGGCCGAGTCCAGCATGTCGTGACGGTTGCCGACAGCCACCGCCCAAGCGTTGTGGATCATGAAAAAGGCGCCGTCACCAATCAGGATCTCGTCGCCAGCCATGGCAATGACCGAAGCCACTGAGGCCGCCATGCCCAGAACCCGCACCGTGACCTTGCCCTGGTGCTCGCGCAGCAGGTTGTAGATCGCCATGCCCTCGAAGAAGTCGCCGCCTGGGCTGTTGATGTTGACCACCACATCCTTGGCGCCGATGGAGCGCAGGGCCGCGCTGATGCGCTTAGAAGTGATGCCCGTGCCCTCCCAGTTCTCCCCGATGGAGTCATAGATGGAGATGCTGGCTTCGGCGTCATCGCCAGCCTTCGCGCACACGGCGGGTTCCCAGCGATCCACAGCATCAGGCCGCAGGTCAAAACCAGCCTTGGCCAGGCGGTGATCGGCCCGGATTTCAGGTAGCTTTTTGAGGCTCATTGCTTGCTTTCTTCCCCGAGGGATCGCCCAGGGTGTTGAACTTGGGGTCGGGATCTGCCGGGTATTCGGCAAGATCGCGGATTTCATTGGCGGTGTGCCACGGCTGGTGGCCGCCGGAGCCAAGTGCTTTGGCGAAGTAGTCCGCCTGGTCCTTGAGCGTGCCGCGCAGCAGTGCGCGCTCGTTGGTCTTGAAATAGAGCGTCTCGCGCTCGCGGTCGGTGAGCAGAGAGCGGGCCAGCGCCTGCTCCCAGCACACGAAACGCGGCGCCATGGTGAACTGCACAAAGAAGATGGCCAGTTGCTCGATGCCCGAGCCCCAGCTGGTGTCATCCATCATCAGCAAGGGACGCGGCACACCGTAAAGGCGGGCAACCTCTTCAATCTGATGATTGCGGTTCTCGATCTGCTGACCGTCCTTTGCGGTGGAGCTGAACTGGTTGGCCTTCGCGCCCTCTTCCAGGATCATCCACTTGGCCATGTTCTCAGCGCCGCTGTATTCGTCGTTCAGCGACTGCTTCATCCGGTCAAATGCCCGGTCAGACAGCGCGTTCTGCACCTCGATCGAGCCGCCGGCCATGACGCCGGTCTTGAACACATTGACTGCTGCGCGCTGAGCGGATGCTGCGAGCTCGAACACCTCTTCTGACAGTTGGCGCTTGGACAGGCCCAGCACACCATCAAACGAGATCTCGCGGATGTGCAGGATTTCGTCCTGGTCCAGCGTGAGCTGACCGCCGTTTTCCGTGGTGCAGGTGTACTGCATGCGGTAGTTGCTGCCCAACTTGGCCTGCACCCGGCCTTTCTCAAAGGGGATCAGGTGAATAGGTCGAGTGCCTGACCGGATGATGCGTGCATAGGCATTGCCCTCGGTCTCGAGCAGCAACTGCATCTGGCTCTTGAACTCCATGGGCGTCTGCCAGGGGTTCGGCTTGACCCGAATCAACTTGTGCGCCTGATGCTCGCGCATCACCTTCTTGTTCGACCCTGCCTCATAGAGGCTGATGGGAAGCATGCCCAGGCCATTGCTGATGAGCGAAAGGCTGCGCAGCGCGGCCATGTTGCGCACCATTCGGTTTGCGGAGGTCGTCTGCCCATTGCGGATGAACTCCAGCAATGCCGGATCGCTCAGGCTTTCAAAAATGGGCCCAGAAGCACTTGCCATTGGGCGCAACGGAGCCTCGTCCAACCCTGGCTCCTTTCGCCCACCTTCCTCGGGCGGGCGCGACTGAGCCTCCGGAGAGCTCCGGAATCTGTCGAAAAACTTCATGTGTCGTGCCCTATAGGAAGCGCATGCCGCGCGTCTCGTAAACAGAGGGGCCTTTAGCCTCTGGATTCGTGGCCATCAAAGTGACCGCGTTCAGCGAGGCCATCAGCGGGTCAATCTTGGCTGTGCCGCTGGCCTGCTTGGTGATGAGGGAGGCGTTGCCAGAAGGCACGACCTTGGCATTGCCAACGCTCCAGGCCATGAGCGGCTGCGCGGCATGCACCAGGCTTCCGTCCAGCAAGCCGCGCTCAGCCACCGCCATCGCGCCGGTGAGCTTCCAGCCCTGCGAGATACCAATGATCAGATCCTCGGGGATGCCGGCATCAATCAATGCCTGGAAAACAACCTTGTGCGTGCGCTCGGGGTCCAGGCCGATCCTGGCCAGCAGGCCCCAATCAAAGATCTGCTTGCACAGCGCGGCGAGTTCCTCCAAGTCCTGGCCCGGTCGCTCCACGACAACCAAGTCCCCATCCTTCTCAAAATCCCGGTATTTCGCCTCTTCGGACTTGCGCCGCTCAATCGCAATGGGATGGATCCATGCCTTGTTCCACAGAGCGCAGTTTTGCGAGTCTCGCAAGCGCCCATCAATGGCAAAGCCCAGCAAGTCATCCAGCCCGCCGCCGTCAATTCCTATGGTCACCACCTCGCACTTGGCCTGGATGAAGTCCAGGTTGATGCGCTTGTCGCCGCGCTTCTCCCAGAAGTCGGCGCCGGTCCAGCGGTTGGCCCGCAGGTTCAGGCCGATCTGGATATTCAAGTGCTTGGCGAGGAAGCGCTGGAAGCCACCATCCTGCTCCGGAGAGCGCTTTTGCATCTCGTCGGTGAGCCATTCCTTGCTGACCGACCGGCCCAAGTTCGGATTGGTGATGTAAAAATTCTCCGGATCCAAGTACGCCTTGGACTTGATCATCGCCTCAGGGAACTCATACAGAATGCCCAGCGTCTTGAGGCTGACCACCTTGCCGTCGCGCACATCGCGCCAGTAATCCAGCTTGGCCTTGAAAACGCCCTCAGGCGCTTCGTCCGACTGCGTGGTCAGGAAAATGACCCAGCCCTCTTCGCGCGACACCTGGCCGCCCAGCGCCTCCTGAAACATGGCGTCGGCATTGGCACGCTTGCCAAACAGCCAGAGCTCGTCCACCAGGATCTTGCCCGACTTCTTGCCGGAGACCGTGTCCGTGTCGGCGGCCACCACCTTCAGGCTGTTGCGGTTCACCCGATGGGTGATGGTCCGAATATGGTCCTGAATGTGGAACAGCGCAGACAGCTCCTCATCTGCGCGCACCATGCTGGCCGCCGGCTTGAAGGAGTTATCAGCCACTTCCTTGGTCGGCGCCAGAATCAGGTGCTCCTCATCCTCGCGCCAGCACAGGATCAGCGCCGTGAGCATGATGCCCGCGGCGATGGTGGATTTCGTGTTTTTCTTGCTGATGAGCAGGCCGTATTCACGGATCAGCTGCTTACCCGTCTCGGCGTCGTATGCGCCAAAGATGACGCGCACAAAATCGAAGACCCACTCTTCCGAGCACTCCCCGAAAGTCGGAGGCCGGTAATCATCGAGCTCAGCATCCCATACCTTGGGCAGGTCGACGACTTTGAGCTCCTTGAAGATGGCCAAGGCCTGCTCGGCCTGGTCCCGGAAGATCGGCGGCGGAATGATGGACTTCCGCTGCACCAACCGTTCTTCCCAGTCGATGCAAGCGGTGCTCCATTCCATATCTACACTTTCTTTCCGTTAGCGGTCGCCAACTTCGGCGGAGCGGCCGGCGTAAATCGACTGGCCACTTTCTTCGCTGCATCAGCCTGTTGCTCTTTCTTCCCGCCCTCGCCCTTCTTGGCGAACTCAAACGGCATCAGGGCTTTGGCCGCGTCAATCCGCAGCTTCGGCTCCAGTAGCACGTCGTTCATGGCGGCGAGCAGGAAAGCCCGGGGGTCGCGGTGCGCGAGCGCCTGGCTCAAATCGAAACTACCAAGCGGTGCATCTGCCTTAGGCGCCACCTCTTCGGGCTTCTCGACCGCCGCAGCTTTCCGCTGCTGGTGCGCCAGCACATCCTTGTCCTTTGCCAGCCGCGAGCCAGCCGCCGAAGCAGATGCCGCGCTGTACCCAGCAGCCAGTGCCGCCTCTTTGTTTGACTTGCCCGCCAACAAGGCTTCAGCGAACAGCCGCTTCTTGCCTGTCAGCGCCATGATCAAACCCTTCCGATCTTTAACATCCCTTTAACATTCGGCGCGTGTTAAAAATCGCGCAAACCCATGACTGGCGCGGCCTTCGGGCGAGTTAACGCACTGACCCAGCCTTTAACATTTTTCTCCACGGGGGAAATTTTCTGCGCGTGCGGAACAGGGCGGTCTAGAGGCCGAGCGCCCCCAGGCTTTGACCTCCCCCCTCCCCCTTTCGATGCCATCAGGCCGCGTCAGGAGGCGACTGGCGCTGCAATCTCAGCCCCAAGGGTTCTCGCCCGTCATCTCAACGAACGCATCCTTGAGCGCGCTTACCTTCGCAGGCAGCGAAGCCCTAAGTGCCTGTACGTGCGTCGCGTCTGGTATGGGCATGCCGAGCGCAGCACTGAGAGAGTCGAGCTCGTCAATCAGTACGCCGAGCTTTTCCTGGGCTCCGTTCATGACTCACCTTCCACCATCAACGCAACCGGCGGCATGGTGCTGCCGGCCACCCACAACATGACAGGCTGACCCGCCTTGATCGCCTCAATCTCTGCAGGCGTAGGCTTCCAGAACGAAACGACTGCCGGCACGCCATCCCAGTCGGTACGGGTGATGGGCAGCGCGTTGCATGGCAGGGTCTCCTGATCCCAGCCTGCCGGCGCGCCAAGCACAGCATTGTTTGACGGGTGCTGCATACGGTCCATGGGTCACATCCTTTGCTCCGTGCGCTGCTTGTCACGGGAGTGGTGAGTGGCGCACAGCGACTGCCAGTTACTGCGCCTCCAGAAAAGTGACTGATCACCTCGGTGCGGGGTTATGTGGTCGACCACAGTCGCGTCCTCCACACGACCAGCCGCCTCGCACATCACGCAAAGGGGATGCTCACGCAGGAACTGCGCTCTGGCCTGCTGCCACTTGTAGCCATAGCCGCGCTGTGTGGATGTCTGGTCACTCGTGCGCCAGCTGCCGGCCTGGATGGTCTGCACACGCTTGGTGTCCAGCATTGGCACACCGTTCTTGAGCGTCTGAAGCTTGGCCATCACGCACGCCGACCGTAGCAGTGGAACAGGCAGGGCATGCGCTCCAGCCCCTGGATGGCGTAGATCGAAGCGAAGCGAATGCGCCGGCCAGCAATGCGCCCTTGGGCGTCAATGCGGCTCGGGTTGTCGTGAACCTTGATCCAGCCGCCCGAGGTGCTGACCTCAGACACGCGAGAAAAGCGCTCGCCAGTGTCCACGTCGATGATCGACGCGCCACGGGCGTTTGCTGCTGTGTAGAGCATTTCGCCCTCCTCGGGATAGGTGCCGCCACCGAGTGATCCGCCCCTACTGCAATGTGCGTGATCGTCGGGCGTGCTCGGTGGCAGTGAACCGGGAATGAAAAAAGCCGCCGAGGCGAACCTGGGCGGCAGTTGCTATACGTGTGTAAGTATTTGGCGAATCAAAAAATCCGGCAGCATCCGGAGAAAGTACTACTCACGCGGCACAAGGTGGAATGTGTTCATTGGCAAAGACACATCGGGATTGTCTCTAATCAGAACGAGACCAGTGACCTTTCCTGATGCACCATCTGTGCCTTTAAATTCTCCCCCTACAACCTCTCCAGACAGTCTCTCTCCACCATTCCAGGGCGTGAAGTACTTGCCGTCGAGAAAGTATCCAATCGCGCCCCAATTTCCCTCTTGCGGCACCACGTCATAAATAACGCCTTTTTCCATGACCTCTCCTTGCAAAAGACCCAAGGATATTTGGAGAGTCAGAAAAGAAAAAGCCCCAGCGGGTCAGGCTTGGGGCTTTGGTCACGCCGCTGGCTACCTTCAGGCAGCCAGGGCACACGACTCAGTGTCGCGGAGAATAGGCGCGATTGTGACACCCTTTGTCAAGTAGCGCAAGCGGTAGATGTTCCAGAAGTGCCGCAAGCCCTCAATTCGACTGCCGTCCCACACATCACTCTTGAGGCGCATGCGTCGACGGGCCTCCATCGGGTGCTCCTTCTGGGGGATGTAGATCGCAAACAGCACGCGTCGAAACTGCATTGGCACGGACTGCAGCGCCAGCTGGACATGCCGCGCGCTCCAGTCCGGCATGAAGGGGATCAGGGGTTCGTCATCACTCCGGGCCTGTGGCGGCGGTCGATACTTCCCCTCCGCGCTGGCACAGCGCTGCTTCTTGTACCGATCCTGGGCCCATCGCCCGTACCTCTCCAGCAGCTCCTCGGCCTGCTGCAAGTCTTGGGGCACATTCAAATTCAAGTCTCTACGCATCAGCCCCTCTCTTTCTTTGATTGCTTCAGTTACCCAACAGACGACACACGGTCACGTTCAGCGCGTCCAGTTCGCTCATCTTTTTGATTGCCCACATACGGCGCTGGCCGTGCAGCCCCATCAGCGGGCCACGGTGGCAGCTCTCGCACAAGGCCACGACCGTGTATTGCTGGCGCTGCTCGATGTGGTGCGCCTCGCTAGGGCCGGTCTGGTCGCAGACACTGCAGGGAAGCTCCTTGACCGCTGCCAGGTGGGCGCGCTCTTTGTCATTCAGCCTATTGAGCATTGCCGCCCTCCTCGGGCTTTTCGCCGTACTGCAACTCCAGCGCCAGCTGTGCGTAATGGATCACCTTGCGCAGATCCTCGGCACCGTTCTTGGCCTTGTGCCGGGTCGCGTACTTGATGATGTTTCCCTGAAAGAAGTCCAGTCCATTGGCATGAATGAACTCGATGGGCTGAATCCGGCAGTCCTTGTAATGGCTGCCGCCGGCCTGGGTGTCCAGAGCGCTTTTCACCACCATGCGCACCCCCTGTCCTCGACCGCCACCAGGCTGCCGTAGTCGTCGACCACGCAGACAGTGCTGCTGCCCACCTGCACCCGGTTGCAGCAGCGGTTCTCCATCCAGTGCTCGATCAGGTAGCGGCCATCGCTCAGCCGCTCATAGGTCGGCCACACCAGCCGCGTGATGCGCGATGTGCTGGGCGGCTTGCGCTGGCCAGCCAGCGGCACGACCTTGCCAAAGAATGCGGGGTTGAGTGCCTGGGTCATTTGATCACCCGCACTTCCCGCCCCAGCAGAGCCTTCATGAGGTGGCGCTTGATCCTGAATTCGGGGGTCTCTACGCCCTTCACATCCTCGATCACCTCGATGCCCTGCTCCAGGTACACGAAGTCAGCGATGTAGCGAATCGCCGGCCGGGCGCGCGCAGCGCCAGCAAACTTCACCGATGGAACCATCTCAAACACCACCTGCCGGCGCAGATCGCTGATGTGGCCGCCACGCTGCAGCATCTGCAGGTGAGCCCATCGATTGAACTCGGCCAGGCTGTCGAACTTGCCGCCATCCGCTGCCGTTATCTTCCTGTTGCCGTACTTGGGGTTTGCGGCCAGAGGCACCAGCTTCAGCGCGTGTCCTGTCAACTTCATGCCCTTGCTCATGCCTGCACCTTTCCGCGCTGACTTTCCCAGTCGAAGGGAATGGCCTCCCCGCCGTCTTCGCGCAGACGATCAAAGATGCGGTCACCCAGGTAAGCTCGAACCTCATCAACGCCGAAGTTCGACAGCAGCAGGGTTGGCCGGCGCTTCTCATAGCGCTCGTTGAGCACATCAAACAGGACCAGCTTTTCGGTTTCGCTGCCGAACTGCACGCCCACCTCATCCAGAATCAGCAGGTCGGGGAACACGAGGGCGGCCACTGCCTGGGCCTCGGTCTTGTCAGCACCACGGCTCCATGTGTCCTTGACGCTGCGCACCGCGCGCATCACCGTGGTGAAAAGCACAGGACGCCCATCGCGGCGCATCAGGCGCAGCGCAATGCCCGCGGCCAAATGCGTTTTTCCGGTGCCCACGTTGCCCACAAAAAGCGCGCTGCGGCCGGTCTTGATCACCTCCGCAAAGCCATCTGCGTAAGTCGTCGCGAAAGCAAGTGCATGCTCTTGCTCCGGAGTGCTGGCAACAAAGTTGTTCAGCGTGCGATCGGTGAAGCGCGGAGGAATGCAGGACTCTCCCAGTCGCTGCTCCCAAGCGGCCTTGCGCGCCTGGTGCTCACGGGCTTCCTGCGCCGCCTTTTCCTTGGCGGCAGCATCAGCGGTGCAGCCTGGGCACTTCGACCAGATGCGGCCGATGAAGTTGATGGACTCGTAGGCGCCGTGGGTCTCGCAGACCTGCTGGCGGGGCTCGGCGCGCGGCATGCTGGCCAGACTTGAAAGGCTGGTGGTCATCACAGTTTCCCTCCGGTGTAGGTGCGGGCTGAAAAGCCTTCTGAAGCTGGCGGGCGGCGGGCCAACGCTGGGCGGCCGGGGGTCAGCTGGCGCTGGGCGAATTTGGCAGAGTTGCGCAGCCAGGTGCGAAATGCGGCTTGCCAGTCCTTGAAGGTGGAACCGTTGGCCATGTGATGGTCCTCAAACGCCTCAAGCTCTGCAGTCACAACCAAGCCCAGCTCACCGGCCAGTCGATCAGCGGTTTCGTTCGGCTCGAAGTTGTCTGGCAATGCGGTTGCACGGCCCGTTTGGTTTTTTTTCTGCGCCAGCATCAACGATTCCTGATGGTTCATTGATGGTTCTATGACGGTTATTTGCGGGTGCAACCGGTTGCACCCTTTCCTGCTCTGGATTGCGCCCTTTAGTGCTGTCGTTTGCACCGTTTGCGTCGTCAGTTGCACCCTTTTCTAACGGTGCAATTTCTGCACCCTTTATCCAGTCGAGGGAAATGCGGTATTCCGAGTGCATGCTGCGCCCACCATTACCCGCATTGACCAGGATCAGCCAGCCGGATTCCTGCATGCGGCGCAGCTGGTACTGGACGGAGCGTTCGGACTGACGGGTCTTTTCGGCCAAGGCTTTGATGCTCGGATAGACCCGGGTGCCGTCATCGCTGGCATGGTCGGCCAGCGCCAGCGCCAGAAGCATTTCGCCGCCACCATTGGGGTAGCGCTCGAACACAGCGTTCATCACTTTGACGCTCATGCAGCCACCTCGCTGCTCATCTTCTCGCGCACCTGGTGCTGGCACCACAGGCCTGCAATCCACTCAACACCCTTGGCGGTGAACTTGTAGTGAACGAAGGCGTGCGAGGTCTCGCCATGCTCTGCCGTCCCCGTCTTGGCCTCAAAGCGACCGTTGTGCATGTGCTCTGCGCGCGGCGTGAGCGGGCCATGTGGTGTGGTGCGGTACATCAGCCCGCGCTTCAGCAGGAAATCAGTGAATGCGTTCAGCTTGGCGCCGAGGAGCTTGCATACCTCACGAACGCCCATGCTGCCAGTGCCGGGCAACACGTAGCGATCGACAAACTCTGCCTTGGGGGCGACCAGCGCCAGCCGTGCCTCAGCCTCGATGCGGGCCTGCTCCGAGTCCATGGCCAGCTTGAGAATGTCCATGCGTGTCAGCTGTGCTGGCGCAGGCTGCTGGGCCTCCAGCTCCTGCCAGCGCTTGACCACCTTCATGCGTGCCACAGGGTCGTAGCCCAGCAGCAGCGTCAGGCTGGTGTCTTTGTCCAGCTCGTATTGGGGATAGCTCTGCTCGTTCTCGCCCACGTAAGTGCTTGAAAAACAAACAGAACGCAATTCTGCGTTTTGCTGCAGCGCGTCCATCATGCTGCGGATGTCGCGCATCACGTCGGCATGGCGCTTGCCCGTCAGCTCCGAAATGTCGCGACTGCTCATGGTCAGGGCCGTGGGTGTGGTGATGGCATTCATTGCGCACCTCCTCGGATGGACTGCAACAACTCGGCCGTGCACTTCATCAGCGCCAGCAGCAAAGGCTCAAGAGCGCGGCGGTCGTCTGCGCAAAAGTGGCCGTCCTGAGCTCGGGGAGAGCCTTCTGCCAGGGACTTGCTGGCAGTGCTGACCAGCTCCATAAACAGGCGAATGGAGTCAGATGGGCTGCGGTCATCCATCTGGAAATCCATTGGCACCTGGCCAACCAGATGAGCCAAGGCGAACACCGCGCGGCGGGCCTGCGCCAGCACGATGATTTCCATCACAACACCAAATGAGGGCGGCGCCGCTTCATGGTCAGGGTTGATGCCGTTGGCCAGGGTATTGCCGTTCAGACCGGCAATTTCAGCCAGCGCACGGATACCGCCGGGATACTCTTTGGCGTCGGCCTGGAGAGCCAGGAACAGCGCGCGATGGGTTTGCTTAATGGTTCTACGCATAGCGAATGCCTCGTGAGATTCGCCTACCGCTGGGAAGGCAGAGGTTGGACACTGGCTGCATGAAAACGAAAACAGGCCAGAAGAGAGGGAAAGTTGCCCGCCACACCCTGGGCTATGCTGGGAGCTCCTACACAACCAGCGCCAGGGAGGGCGGACATGAATTGGTGGCAACGCTGGAAAGCGAAGCATTGGGACGAAACAGACTCTTTCGGCCCGAATTGGTACATTCCGCCGTTACGTCGAACGTGGTACTGGCTCGAAAGGCACTGGCAAAAGGACCCGATGCAGTTCCTTATTGCCTTCGGCTCAGCTCTGGGAGGATTGGGCGTACTCATAGGTGGATTCGTCGCGCTCATTCAGCTGCTCCGATAACCACCGCATCCCAATTGACCGTAGGCAAATACACAAACTTGATGCCTGTGCGCGCTGTGGCTTCGCTAGCCCATTTTTCAAATGCTTCGCGCTTGCCGCCTGTGAGGAACTCCTCCGAACGAAGCATTACCGTCGATCCTGGCTCTACCTTGAGGGCATCGAAATCCATGACTCCGGCGGGGCGCGCAGGACGCTTGAACAACAAACCTACCAACATCAATGTTTGGCCAAACTGCGCAAGAGCAAAAGAGAGCAGCAGCCACTTATCCATTGCTGGCCTCCTTGGTAGTGGATGACTGCGCCAGCTCCCTGGCGGTGCGCAGGTATGCCCAGTCAACATCAGGGCGCAGGTCCTCGCAACGGATAGCGCCGCCAGATTCGCGGTCCAAGTTGATGCAAAGGCTCTCGCCAAGGCGCTGACCCTTGCTGATTGCCTTGCGCAAGTAGCCCTCAGACGTTTGGCATCGCGTTGCAAGACTCAGACGATCAGCCTTTTGCAGGCTGTTTAGGTAGGCGAGTAGTTTTTCCATACCCATATATTACCCATAGGTAAGGCATTAATCAATACCCATGGGTCATTTACTTACAGGTAATCGTTTGCTGGAATCTATGGATGGATATGTACGAACAGCGGCGTAACGCGCTGCAGAGACTTGTTGACTCTCTTGGCCGTGGCGGCATTGCCAGCATTGCTCAGAAAATTGGCAAGGATGCGAGCTATGTGTCTCGAATGCTTTACCCCGCCGACAAGAATGGCTCCAAGCGGATAGGCGAAGACACCGCAGTGCTCTTGCAGGGCGCTTTCCCTACTTTTTTTATCGGTGAACTCGCCCTCTTGGGAGGGGGCGCCACGCCCTTCGGTCATGAAGCCGCATCCTCTCCCTATGAGGCGCCAGCCGCCAATGGGGAGGGGCGCGACCTGATCATCACCCAGTACGACGTAGGCGGCGCGATGGGCAATGGTGGAAAGCTGATCCTTGAGGCAGAACAGCCTGGTGTGATCAAGAGTTGGCGGGTCGACCAAGATTGGCTGCGCCTCAATGTGCCGACCTACACCAGTGTCGGCAATCTGTGCATCGTTACCGGATTCGGACCTTCAATGAAGCCCATCTTCAACCCCGGCGACCCACTACTCATGGATCGCGGAGTGAATCATGTAGACCACGAGGGGATCTACTTTTTCCGCATTGGAGATGAAGGATTCATCAAGATCATTCAGCGCGTGCCCAACTTCGATAAACCAGGGTTTGTGCTGCGCATCATCTCGAAGAACAAAGACGATTTCCCGCCATACGACATTTCATCAAAGCATCCCGACTTCCATGTAATCGGGAAGATCCTTACGGTTTGGCGCAGCGAGCAGTATTAATTCCAAAGGAGAGTAATGCCTGAAGTTTTGCACCTGAGAGCCCCCTGCGGACTGGGAAACTAGGCCGAGATTCACTAGTTCAGTGCTGGCTAGTCCGGAAGACCTGGATCGCATCGTCGGCAAGTACGACCTTCCACGGGCTGCTGCAGGGTCACCGCATGGGACGGGAATGGTCCGCTGCGGTCTGAATGGGTGCAACGAGTTGCATTACCGAGGGTTCCTGTTAAAGCTAGTCGACGGCCGGGAAACGATCATTGGCCAGGATTGCGGTAGGCGTAACGTGGGGGCCATCTTCAATGAAATTGAGGCCACCTTTAAGGCAGAAGAAACCAGACAAGCCCGTCAGCAGCTTATCGAGGACATCCGCTCGACCCGAGAAAACTTGATCGCTGAAGCCGAAAACTTGCTCCCACGGGTCACGGCTTCTCACGATCGATTCAGCCACTTCCGGAACGATCTCTCCAAGTACGCAACTTTTTGGGAGCGACTTGGTGATGCAGCGCGGCAAGGCGGGCGAGTACTGGTTGCGGTTGAGCGCTCGGACTGGGTGGAGTCCAATGGGAAGCAAGACGTCACCGCTGGCGCAACGATCAGGCATTTGGATCTCCTAGACCAAGACACCACCATTTACTCGAGGAGCTTGAGAATTCAGGTGATAGCTTGGCTGAGGACTGATATCGCGCCTGAAATTGAACAGGCCGGCGACGATCTGAAAAAACTTAAGATCGTTGCAGACAAAGCCTCAGCAGTGCGCAACATCTTGCGTGATGCAGAGCAATTCACCGATCGGGTAGACCAATTCTTTGAGCCATCTAACTTGGCTGGTCTACTGGTGATACGTGACAAGCAGCTGCGAAAGGCCGATAAGTCCAATGCCCTAGACCGGGCACTTCGACGACAAATGCAGGCTCGCCCTGCTGCCAATAGCTAGACTCCATTGCCTGCATAAAGGCCAAGATGTGGTGCACACCCTGCGCCTCTTCTGCATGGCCCAAACTCAACTCAACCCCCAGTTGATCGCGCGGATAGCTGGCCACCCAGGATACCGCTGCATCGACAGCGTCGCAGCAGCGCGGTGGCTTTGAATAGCTCGCGCCTAGAGTACTCACGAAGACAGTATTACCGTAGCGCCTAAAAATCAGCGCATCAAAGTCCTCAAGGACTATTGCATCAAGCCCGCCATCAGCGGGCTTTTTTTTCGTCTGTGTGGTGTGTGGTCATGAAGAAATATTACCTCACTTCGAAAAATAAATTACCCATGGGTATTGCATCAATTATTACCCATGGGTAAGATACATCATCGCCGCAACAAACGGCAGCGATGGGTGCCAAGCGATCGAGCCGCGTGCCACGGGTCTTTAAAAAGCCAAAGAGGAAATGGCCGGCCGCAGTGATCAACAGCGTCTGGCGCGGGTTAAACCCGTCCCCAAGCCGAGCGAGTCGGTACACGGGGCAAGCAGTCCGGGCATGTGGGGTCACTCCTGCATGTTCACGCCGAGAGGGGACTGCACGCGGAAAGAAGTGCAACGCGTGAGACCAGAGCACTGCTGAATCGATGCCAGCGAAAGCATCCCAACCAGGCAGCCGCGCGCTGCGAAGGAGAACGCATGCGAGATGAATAGGCCGGATGCCCCGGCCCAGCAACTGCCGAAGCAGCGTTAAAGCCGCACGAAAGCCGGCACGGGATCAGAGTTGGCCGATGGTTTGAGGAGTCGCCCGCCCTCTTACACCAGATGACGCCGCCACACGAATATGACTGCGCAAGCAGCGCCAGCCCCTGAGCGACATCAGGGCGCAAACCAGAGTCTTGCTGGCAGGGCTCCGGTTTGTCTATCGACCTCGCCTGCGCCAAGACCTATGGGCATCACGCCAGCACATAAGCATCTTGAGAAAGGCCAACAACGCCGCCGCGCCAATCTTGAACCTCAAAAGCGATAGAGAAACGTCGCCCTTCGGGGTTGCGGTGGCAAAGGAGTACAGAAGGAACATGAAGCCAAACGTAAACGGCCAGGACAAGAAGGCGATGTACGCAAACTCCAACCGGTTGCGAATCGCCCAACGCAGGATTCTTTTCGTCGTGGCAGGGGCCTGGAGTGCCGACTTCTTTTTCAACCCCAGCGAGGACATCGCCCTGGTTTTGAACCTCTCAATCCTGGCTCTGCTCATTGTCTGTGTGGTGCTTCAAGTTGCGTTGATGCGCTCATCGTAACAATCGCGCATTCACATATCCGCCTTGCCGCCGTAAGCGGAAGCCATCCGGCGTGACCACTCGAGCAGGTACGGCAGTTCAGGAATGGGCCTGGGCTACCGTCAATTAGGAACACGGCGCTTGCGTCGTGGCGACAGTGGTCACGCCAGATGGTTCTACACCTCTTTACTGTAAGACGAGCTCCTATTGATCGCTCGAAAAGCGTCATGCAGAATTCGGCCCCATCTACCTGTTATGCCGGGCCTGGGATCCCTCCTCCCTCCCTTACTGACCTCTTCCCCAGGCAGGGCCCGAAAGGGTCACCGGCTCTTTATTCAAGCCCGCAGCAACCGCTCGCGGGCTTTTTCTTTGCCCACAGGAGATTCCATGCATCCCGCTCCCGCCACCGCCTCAACGACAAAGCTGCTGATCGCGGCGCAATGGGCTCTCACCGGCTTCGGCCTCTTCTGCCTGGTCGGCGCGGTCGTGGTGATGGCGCTCACGCCCGAAGCATGGCCCCTCTGAACAACAAGCGCTTTATTGAACAGGAGATCCTCATGCTGAAAACGATTGTTGATTCCGTGCTGGTCATCGTTGGCGCCCTACTTCTCGCAGCCTGGCTGTCCGCGCCTGATGCCCAAGCCGATGAACCCCAATCCATCACCCAAAGCCTGCGCGATGAGTTCGCGTGCCCAGGCATGCATGCGGAGTGGCTGGATGAAAGCACCGTTCAATGCCTGAAAGAAACACCGTAGACCAACGGACTCAACGCAGAAACCGGAGAGCGAAATGCAGACACATGAATTCTTCACTCGCATCATTGCAGCGAATAGCGTAGGCCCGAACATGATCTCAGCTGGCGGATCCTGCTGCAGCGAGTCACCGAGAAAGGTCTACATCTGCGGGAACTGCGACACCAGCCATGGCAGTCACACGGCGGCAGAAGAATGCTGCCCCCCAGAGGTTTATTCAGAGTACCAGTGCCCTGTGTGCTCTGAAACTCATGGTGAATTGCGCGACGCAGAGAAGTGCTGCGGCAAGACCAGCGCGCAACCTATTCAGTGCCCGGTCTGTCTGTTAAAGGCAGATAGCTACGAAGAGGCAGCAGATTGCTGTCTGCACACCCATCCGACGATGACGGCTCCTGGCCGCTGGCGCACCGCCGCAATGGTCGCCCAGGGCATGTCATGGGCTGAAGCCGTGGCAGCCAACGTCAATCACTGATATGGGGCGCGGATCAAAACACGGCCTCTCTCGCAGCGACTGGGAGCAGCGCAGAACCGAATTCGTGCCGCGCGGAACGGAGTTGCCACAAAGCAAGCTTATGCCGCTGGATGTAGCCGAGATCCGGTCGGCAGCCAGGCAGCGCGACAGGCTACGCGAGCACATCAACAAGAACCTGAGCAATGCCGCCTTGGCTGAAAAGTTCGGCGTGCATGTCAGAAATATCGAAAAGGTTCTTAGTCGTGAGACCTGGAACCACATCCCCTAATTTGCCCGCGGCCTGCAGTCACGGGCTTTTCCACTTCAGGAGTCCTGATGTTCAAGAGCATGATCATTTACCGCATTGCCAAGAGCTGGCAAGGCGATCTGCAGGCGCTGGAGGATGCCCTGCAAAAGACGGTGTTTGAAGAGTGCGGCGCCACACAGGAGCGCTCCGTGGGCTGGGTGCCGCCGCGCGGCGAGCCGCACGGTCCTCTGGTCGAGTCCGTGGCCGGTCAATGGGTCATGCGCTTCATGACCGAGGCCAAGGTGCTGCCAGCCAGCGTGCTCAATCGCAAGGTCAACGAGAAGGCCGAGCACATCGAAAAGACCGAGGGCCGCAAGCCTGGCAAGAAGGAAAAGCGCGACCTCAAGGACGAGGCCAAGCTGGATCTGCTGCCCATGGCCTTCACCAAGCAGGGAGCCATGTGGGTCTGGATCGACCCGCAGGCCCGCACGCTGGTGCTCGATACCAGCGCCCAGGGCCGCGCCGACGAGGTGGTAACGCTGCTAGTCGAAGGCCTGCCCGGCTTCGCCCTGGCACTGCTGGACACCCAGACCAGTCCACAGGCCGCCATGGCACATTGGCTGATGACCCAGGAGCCGCCCGCAGGCTTCAGCGCCGACCGCGAGACAGAACTGAAAGCTGCTGATGAATCCAAGGCTGTCGTGCGCTACGCCCGCCACCCGCTGGATATTGATGAGGTCCGCAAGCACATCGAGCAGGGCAAGCTGCCCACCAAGCTGGCCATGACCTGGGACGACCGGGTGAGCTTTGTGCTGACCGAAGGCCTGCAGCTCAAGAACATCACGCTGCTGGATGCGGTCATGGACGGCAACAGCCAGGACGACAGCGGCTTTGATACCGATGTGGCGATTACCACCGGCGAGTTGTCGCGCCTGATCCCTGATCTGATCGAAGCCCTGGGCGGTGAAGGCCGCACCGGCCCGGGCGACCTGCCCGCCTCGTTGGCTGCCAGCGCCAGCAAATAGTCACCTATTCATAGGTTTGTATGAACCGGGCCGTGCGCCCACATCAATGAATCAACTGCCCGCCATACCGCGGGCTTTTTTCTTTGGAGGCTCCCATGAGTCTGACTTTCGTGAATCACAACGGCGACCCCATCACCGATTCCCGCATGGCCGCCATGCGCGCCCAAGGCGCAGAGCTCGAGCGCATGCGCCGACTGGCGGCCAAGGCTGACCCTGTGTCCGTGCACAAAGGCTGGCGCGTCTCAGGTATCGCGCCTGGTCTGCTGGATGAGGCAAAGCAGGCACACGAGCGGCTTTGCCAGATGGCACAGAAGGCGGGCGGCAAGCCGCCGGAACCCCTTCGATGAAACTGCCTGGCTGCGCACCGCCAAGCGCACTGCTGTGCGCAGCAAGCCCTACCCCCTTCAAGAAGCCGCCCAGCTCTGCAAAGAGTTGGCCATCAAGACGGGTTGGCTTGAGGTTCAGCTTCAGGAAATCAAGAAGGTTGTCTCTTGAGTTGCTCTTGCGGGAAGACAGGTTGCAAAAGAAAAAAGCTCACGCTTTTGGCGTGAGCCCTTCTTACAGATCGAAGAAGATTATTTGCGTGGACGGGCCAAAGCCACTCCCAGTGCGCGACCACCAAGCGGCTGGTCATTCAGTGTTTCGATCGCTTTCTGGGCCTGCTCTTGAGTGCCCATTTCAACGAAGCCGAAACCGCGCGAACGGCCGGTGTCACGATCAATGATGACGTCTGCAGCGACCACATCACCGCAGCTGCCGAAATGTGTGCGCAGGGCTTCGCTGTCGATGGAATAGCCGAGATTGGTAACGTAGAGATTGGATTGCATTGTGTTCTTTCAAAGATTGCTCACGCATGTCAGCGATGAGCGGTTACAAGATTGATAAGGGTCAGCGGCGGCGCTTGAAGGCAGGTTTGGCCCCAGTAGCAGCACCAGTACGAGGAGGAAGATGGCGAAAGGTCACACGCCCTTTGTTCAGGTCGTAGGGCGACATTTCGACGGTCACTTTGTCACCAGCCAGCACACGAATACGATGCTTGCGCATCTTTCCGCCGCTGTAAGCAATGAGCTGATGGCCGTTTTCCAGAGTCACGCGAAATCGCGCATCTGGCAGTACTTCGTCAACTCGGCCCAACATCTCGATTAGTTCTTCTTTAGCCAAAGTGTCTCCTGTGAGTGAAGGATTCAGCCGCTCAATTCAGCCTTTGGTCCAACACCATGTTTCGCCCTTCAGTCAGGGCATAGCTAGAGGCGAGCGACTCGTTAGAAAACTGGGGAACAAATCGAATGACGCGGTCATATGCACCGCGGCGAATGGAAACGGCAGCCAGAAATTGGCCGCTGGAGCTCGGCTGAGTCAGAGGCGTGACCGCGTAGCGGCCAATCTGCTCTGTAATGTTTTTGTGCAGCATGAAACGGACGGCCGCACGCACGATTGCGCAGACCGTCAAATGAGATAGGGAAGGCCCGCTCTGAATGCAGGGGGCAACGCAGATCCATAAGGATGTTCAGGATCTGGGGGAGTTCGCCTAGAGGGGAGTGACCACCGCGTGCTTTGCAAGAAAGAGCGGCTACCTGCGGCCAAGGGGCGGCATAGGTGTCAGACAGGCGCTGTTGGGGCGAACGGCCTGAACAGCGAGTGAAACCAGTATAGGTGAATTGAAAGACCTTGGGATCACAACATTCAGCCTCACTGAAGGACGCGGTCCTTGGAGGCGGTCGAACGATACCCCTCGAAAAAGAAATCAATAGACCTGTCTGCAGTAAGCCTGTACCGTGGGGCAACTGTTTGGAAATTTAGCGAGAGCCTTGCAATGAGCACAACTAAAAAATCGGCCGTCCACCATGTCGTGGAGGCCAAGCGATGGGAGCTCAGCCGGGAGAAAGAGCGCATCACCTATCCTCCCGAACATGCCGGCCCTGTACAGATGGACTGGCGCAAGCGCGAGAACTACTCCGCGACCGACCTCGACTATCGCGGCCGAAACAAGACCTAGAGGTCCCTCCACCCAATTGCCATTGCCCGCCTCGTGCGGGCTTTTTTATGAGGAGCAACGAGATGAGCAATACCAATCCAGATAAACGCTGCGGAAGCTGCGGCGCGCCGCTGCCTCAAGACTTCAAAGAGGAGCAAGGTCAGCCACTTCCTTGCGGCCACTGACAACCTCAACCTTCACAACTTTCCGGCCCGCCACTGAGCGGGCTTTTTGCTTTCTGGAGCCCTATGCTTACCCCTCAATTTGTGCTGCCCGTACACACCGAGCTGGTCGTGGATCTGTTTGCTGGCGGCGGTGGAGCCTCCACCGGTATCGAGCAGGCCATCGGCCGCCATGTCGATATCGCCGTCAACCACGACCCCGAAGCAGTCAGCCTGCACACTGCCAACCATCCGCAAACGCGCCACTTCTGCAGCGATGTGTTTGAGGTGGATCCGCTGGCAGTCACTGACGGGCAGCCGGTGGGCCTGCTCTGGGCCAGTCCGGATTGCAAGCACTTCAGCAAGGCCAAGGGAGGCAAGCCGGTCAGCAAGAAGATTCGCGGCCTGGCATGGGTGGTGATCAAGTGGGCCAAGCTGACCATGCCTCGTGTGATCTGTTTGGAAAACGTCGAAGAGTTTCAGACCTGGGGCCCACTGGGTGCCGATAGCCGCCCCTGCCCCGACCGCAAAGGGCTGACATTCCAGCGCTGGAAAAGGCAACTGGAAAACCTGGGCTACAAGGTGGAGCACCGCGAGCTGCGCGCCTGCGACTTCGGCGCACCGACCATCCGCAAGCGCCTATTCCTGGTGGCCCGCCGTGATGGTCTTCCCATCACCTGGCCGCAGCCTACCCATGCCCAGCCCGATGAGAACGGCAAGGTCGCCAAGGGATTCAAGCCCTGGCGCACTGCAGCCGAGTGCATCGACTGGAGCATTGCCGCGCCGTCCATCTTCGAGCGCGAGCGCCCCCTGGCGGACGCCACCTGCCGACGCATTGCCAAGGGCATCGACCGCTATGTGGTGAAGACGGCAAAGCCTTTCATTGTGGGAGACAGCGCGCCATTCCTGACCGAGCACGCCAACGCAAGCACGCAGCGCACATTCCGCGCTGACGAACCACTGCGCACCCAAGTGGCCCAGATCAAGGGCGGGCACTTTGCCCTGGCCGTTCCCACGCTGGTGCAAACCGGCTATGGCGAGCGTGCCGGCCAGGCGCCGCGCGTGCCCGGTCTGGAAAAGCCGTTGGGCACCGTGGTGGGCAGCCCCAAGCATGCCCTGGTGCAGGCCTTCCTGGCAAAGCACTACACGGGCGTGGTCGGCAGTGACCTGCAGGACCCCATAGGAACCGTCACCAGCGTGGACCATCACAGCCTTGTGACTGCTCACATGACCAAGTTCCGCGCGGGCAGTGTCGGCTCTGCAGCGGACGAGCCTCTGCATACTGTGACCGCCGGCGGCACGCCCGCCAGGCCCAGCACGGGCAACACCATGGGCCTGGTCACTGCCAATCTGGTGCACCTGGGCCACGGCGAGGGCAAGGACGGTACAAAGCGATTCAGCCATGGCATCCGCGATGTGGCCGCGCCGCTCAACACCGTCACCGCCCAAGGCGCGACCGCAGGCCTGGTCACCAGCCACATGGTCAAGCTGCGCAATAACCAGTTCGGCCAGTCGCACGAGGAGCCATTCCCAACGCTGACGGCAGGCGGCGGCCATGCGGGTGAAGTCCGAGCCTTCCTGGTGAAGTACTACAGCGAGGGCGGCCAGGACGCGAGCTGTGCGGATCCCATGCACACGATCCCCACCAAGGACCGCATGGGCCTAGTCATGGTCCATGGCGAGCCCTATGCCATCGTGGACATTGGCCTGCGCATGCTCACGCCGCGTGAGCTCTACCGCGCCCAGGGCTTCCCCGAGAGCTACATCATCGACCGCGGCGCCGCCGGTGAGGCCATCACCAAGACCGCCCAGGTCCGTATGTGCGGCAACAGCGTGTGCCCGCCACTCTCGCGCGCCATCGTGGCCGCGAACTACAGCGAAGCAGGCCAGCTCCGAAAAGTCGCCTGAACACCAACACCCCAGCCCGCCGCCGCGGGCTTTTCTCATTCTGGGAGCCACCTATATGCAAGACAAGAACTTCATCAAGCTGACCGACCAAGACGCAGCCCTGCTCGAGCAAGGAGCATCCATGCTTGAAGGCTTAGAGAACGATGAGCGCAATCGCGGGAATTGCAGCACAGCCGAAGGCGCAGGATGCAGCGCCCATGCAGTCCGCCGCCTGGCATCTGCCCTGCTGGCGCATGAGCGAGAAATTGGCCAGTGCCTGCACCAGATTCAGGAGCCAGCCGCAGCAGAACAAGCCGCATGGCATGCAGGCCTGGACGAAGGCCGAGCACAGGCAGCGCCCGCAGCCGTGGCAATGCCTGATGAGCTGATTCGCGCCGCCAAGCAGGCTCTCGCATGTATGGATGGATTGCAGCAACACCTGGGCCGCGCCGTTTGCCAAGTCGAAGCTGATGCACTTCGCGCCGCGCTTGCCGCCACCCCGGCAGCCGCGCCCGACATGGTGAGCGTCAATAAAGAGGACGCTAACAACTATTGCCGCATCCTGGCCGCTCTGGGGATGGAAGAGGAAGGCGATCCAGTTGCCGAGGTGCAGCGCCTGCTGTCCACAGCAGCCGCGCCAGTGGTGCTGCCAGAGCCTGTGGCTACTTTGCACTGCAACGATGAATGCTATGTGTGGGCTCGGGCTTCTGAGGCAGGGCAGCGCATGCGGTTTGAGCAGCCAATAGCGCTCTTCACAGAGCAGCAGCTGCGCGCCCTGCTGGCTACTGCTACCGGACTTCCCGCGCAGGCGGTGGAGATGCCTGATTTTGACTTGCGCACATCGAAAGGTGGGCGTGGGTTCGTAGCTTGGTACTTTGCCAATGTGTTGCAGCGCTATGACTATGAAAACTACATCACCAACAAGCTTGCCGCAGACTTCGCCTGCGATCTAGCTAAAGCCCTAAGCTCCACGCTCGCAGCACCCCAGGCGCAGGCAGACGCGCGGGATGCGGCACTAGCAGCGAGTGAGCAGGATGCGCTGCGATTGGTGCGCCAAGCCGTGCGCGATTTTCACTATGCACTGGACAACAGGAAGCATGGCGGCGTGGCGGCAGGTGCAGCAATGAATGCAATCGAAATGGCCCTGAATATGTACTGGCAACAGGGCCAGGAGGCTGACAGGCGCGCCTCCCTGGCAGCGCAAGGGGGCGAGTGATGTTCTTCGACTTGCCCTCAGACAAAACGTGCATCCATCCGGAGCACGAACCGCCGACTGGCCTCTACATCCCGCCGGGAAAGGGATACCGCCATGTCTGCCCCGGCTGCAAGACGGTCAAAGACGTTATCCCGCTGCAGTATTCGCTCACCCAGCGCGCCCAGGCGCCGCGGGCATGGAAGGTCACGGAAGAAATGCACAGGGCTGCAGTGAAGGTTCTGCACCGCGCAAATGGCCTTGACGGACTCCCGCAGCGAATGCTGGACGCCATGATCGCCGCGGCGCCACTGGCACCCACTCACCTGACAGATGGCGAAATCATTGCAGCACAAGAAGCGTTGATCGCGGCCAAGGATGAGCTGTATCGCTCACGCATCGGTCTGCAGTGCGCGCACTGCAAGAAAGGGACGTACCGCGCTGACGGCAATGGGTACCACGACTTTCACCGGTGTGACAGCTGCCGGTACGTACCCATGTGGGGCAGCGATGGCAAGGAATTCGGAATGCAGGAGAAACGAAATGGCCCGTCCATCTAAACGAGAGATCCGCCGCGCTCGCCAAGAGAAGCAGCAAAACCGCAACCCCGAGCCCCGCCACTGAGCGGGGTTCCTTTTTTGGAGCAACGCATGAACCCAGCGGTTCTTGATGCCTGCTGCGGCAGTCGAATGATGTGGTTCGACAAAGCAGACCCGCGCGCCGTGTTCGTAGACCAGCGCAGCGAAACCATCACAGTCACCGACAACTCACGCGGCAATGCGTCTGGCCAGCGCGTGCTGCGCATTGAGCCCGACTGTCTGATGGACTTTCGCGCTCTGACCTTCCCGGATGGGGCCTTCAAGCTGGTGGCGTTTGATCCGCCTCACCTTGTCCATGCAGGGCCGAAATCATGGCTTGGAGCCAAGTACGGAAAGCTGGGACCAGACTGGCGCGAAGACTTGCGCCAAGGCTTTTTCGAGTGCTTCCGCGTGCTGGAGCCAGGTGGAACTTTAGTGTTCAAGTGGAACGAAACGCAGGTGAAAGTGAAGGAAGTCCTAGCCCTGACATCTGAAAAGCCTTTGTTCGGCCAAGTCAGTGTCCGCTCTGGAATGACTCACTGGCTCGTTTTCATGAAGCCATGACCCAGGCAACCAGCGCCAGCACCGTGGGCCTGCCAGAAGACAAGGCCTACATAGCCCACCACTTCAACTGCCCTACCTGCTGCGCCGCCGGCCTCTCAGGGGGCAAACAGCAGCGCTGCCCCGATGGCCTGCAGCTCTGGGAGGCCTACAACCAGGCCGTTCGCCCGAAGCAAGACGAACAGCCCCGCAAGCGGCTTTATTAAAGATTGGATGAATATGAGCAAGCAGATCACACTTATGGCATGGGCAGCAGTTAGGTTTGATCCACCGCCCAGTCTCTGGACGCTCAGAAGAATGGCTAGAGAGGGCCGGATTGAGCCAGCACCCGTGAAAGTCGGGAAATCGTATTTCGTGCCTGAAGACGCGCTGCCTGTTGATCCCAACCGCAAACCGTCCTTACTGGCGCGCATCAAGAAGGGACACTGACATGGCTGCACGCCCGAGAGAAAGAGTCCGCAGGGACTGGCCTGCCGGCCTACGCGAGCCACGCCCTGGCTATTTCACTTGGCGTAATCCTGAAAACGGGAAGGAGCTCGCAATTGGGCGCGTTCCGCTGGCTCAAGCCAAGCGCCAAGTGCTTGAGGCGCTGGATTACTTGGCCGCAGGCAGTCCTACCCTATTAGAGCGAATTACGGGCAAGGAAAAGAGCATTGCGGAATTGCTCGAGCAAATGCCAGTCAGCGAAAAGTACAACACTGCAAAAAGCAATCGCTCACTCGACAAGAAGATCAATGAGGCACTGGGTGGCATTGCCTGCATGGGTCTGACTGTCGCACACTGCGCCAAATTCATTGAGGACGAGATAGCCGCAGGGAAAGCGCGCAGTGCGCAGGCGTTGCGCTCAAGACTCATGACGGTGTGCAATCGCGGGCAGCAACTGGGTTGGCTGGATTTCAACCCTGTCGAGCCGACCAAAAAGCCGCAAGCCAAAACAACGCGCCAGCGCCTTACCCTGGAGCAGTTCAAAAGTATCCTTGCGGTTGCACCACAGGTCGCGGAATGGCTGCCTGGCGCAATGCTGGTCGCCCTTCTTTCCGGCATGGATCGTGACACCATCGCAGGACTCGAGCGCAAATGCATTGGCCCAGATGCTCTGACCATCCGCCGCGCCAAAACTGGCGTGTGGATTGAAATTCCACTGCGCCTACGCATGGATGATATGGGAATGACGCTATCAGATGCTCTGGCCGCTTGCCGTTCAAATGTCGTGAGCCGGTATGTGGTCCATCATCGACGCACCTATCGCGCCGAAGTGAAGGCGGGCAGCGCCGTGCATGTGAACCGTATCACCAAGGCTTTCAAAGAGGCGCGCGAGCTCGCGGGAATCACGGGTGACGACGCGCCAACGTTTCACGAAATCCGCTCGCTCGCAAAGCGCACCTACATGGCCCAAGGCAACGTGGATACCAAGGCTTTGCTGGGCCACACATCGGAAAAAACGGCTGCGATTTATGCTGACCCTCGCGGCGCGGAACCCATCCGCGTCAAGGTCTCATAAGGGCAGTTATCCACAGACCACATTAGGGGACAAATTAGGTGACAATTAGGGTACAACCTTCTGCAGCCCGCGAAAACACTACGTTTCGCGTTCTCATGGTCTGCACCGGAAACATCTGCCGCAGTCCCACTGCCCACGGCGTGCTGGAAAAAATGGTGGCGGATGCGGGTCTTCAGCATCTGGTGCAAGTGGACTCCGCCGGCACGCACGGCTATCACGTAGGGGAGGCTCCCGATGCCCGTAGCCAGCAACATGCGCGCCGCCGGGGCTATGACCTCAGCCGACAGCGTGCACGGCAGCTGACGAAGCAGGATTTCGACGCTTTCGACCTGGTACTGGTGATGGACAGCGCCAACGAAGTCGCTGCGCGCCGCATCGCCACACCCGCCCAGCAGCAGCGCATGAAGCGGCTGACCGACTACTGCCAGCGCTTTGACGAGCGCGAAGTGCCCGATCCCTACTATGGCGGCGACAGCGGCTTCGAGCATGTGCTCGATCTGGTGGAAGATGCCTGCCGAAATCTGCTGCAAAACATCGTCCAGAATCGCCAGACCTGAATGGACCTCTCCATGGATTTGCCGAAATTCCGACTCAGCCCCAATGCCTATGCATTGGATCTGTTTGTGGCTGAAAGCGGTACCTGCTCCTGCTGTGGCCAGGCGCGTGAGCTCAAGTACAACAGCTCGTTTTACAGCCGCGAAGAGCCGGACTATCTCTGCCCCTGGTGTATTGCCGACGGCAGCGCGGCCAAGAAATATGAGGGTGAATTCAACGACTACCTGGGCATTGAAGGCGTGAGCGCCGATCCCGACGAACCTGACAGCATCGTCATGGATCACGTGCTGCTGCTGGAAGTCTGCGAACGCACGCCCAGCTATCACAGCTGGCAACAGGAGCAGTGGCTGGTGCATTGCAACCAGCCCTGTGCCTTTCTTGGCTATACCGATTACGCCGAAATCCAGACCCTGCAGGCCGAGTTGCAAGCCGATATAGCCAACATGCCGGAGCGCTATCTGCAGGCCATCAGCAAGACCGGTGATCCGGTGGGCGGCTACCTGTTTCGCTGCGTGAAATGCGGCATGCATCGGCTGCACACCGATTGCACCTGAGGCACGAACACGGACATCATGCAGGTGGAGTTCAGCCACCATATCGACGCCAGCGAAGCTGATGCCGAAGGCTTTTACGAGTACTACTACGAGTACGACATCTACCGCTTTACGCTGGGCGGCCTGAGTCTTGTGGTGCGCAGCTATAGCGATACCTGGGAGCAAGCCAGCGTGCTGCGACTGGAAGAAGCCGGCAAGTCACGCCCGCTGCAGCCCAAGGATCTGAAAATGCCTCTTGTCCAACAGGCGCGGGAGCATCTGCAAAGCCTGGGCAAGCAGGAACTGCGCTGGTTCAACCCCAGGCACGCGCGCTACGACCCGCTTTGAGCAAGCCGCTGAAGCGCTCAGGCTACGGCGCACCCACCGCCAGTTCATGGCGGCCGCAGACACCCGGCACCGTAGCGCCCGGAAAATGCAAGCCTTCGGAAAGCGCCTGGCGCAGGGCCTGGCGCTCTTGCCGCGTGGCCCGCATCAGTCGATACATGTCCGCATGGTCGATGAGGCCGGTGGTGCGCAGTCCAGCCCCTAGTTGCCGATCGAGCCGCTGTCGCCCACCGTACGGAAGCGGTCGATCTTCATGGTGCTCACTCCTTGGCGGTTTCGAGCACGCCGCGGTTGATCTGGTCGCGTTCCATGGACTCGAACAGCGCCTTGAAATTGCCCTCGCCAAAGCCTTCGCGGTAGTTTCCCTTGCGCTCGATGAACTCGAAGAACACGGGGCCCAACAGCGGCTCGGAGAAGATCTGCAACAGCAGGCGTGGCTGGCCGCCTTCGGTGGTGCCATCCAGCAAGATGCCACGCGACTGCAACTCGCCCACGGGCTGGCCGTGGCCGGGGAGGCGCTTGGCAAGGTTCTCGTAATAGATGTCGTTGGGGGCAGTCAGCAGCGGAATGCCAGCCATCTGCAAGCTGTCGATGGCCGTGGGCAGGTCTTCGCACAGCAGCGCGATGTGCTGTATGCCCTCGCCATTGAACTTCATCAGGAATTCCTCGATCTGACCACCGCCCTGCTTGGCTTCCTCGTTCAGAGGAATGCGGATCAGGCCGTCAGGCGCAGTCATGGCCTTGGAGGTCAGGCCCGTGTACTCGCCCTGGATGTCGAAGTAGCGGATTTCCTGGAAGTTGAACAGCTTGTTGTAGAAGTCGGCCCAGTAGGCCATGCGGCCGCGGTAGACGTTGTGCGTGAGGTGATCGACGACCTGGAAACCGTGGCCCTTGGGATTGCGGTCCACACCGGGCAGAAACTCGAAGTCGATGTCGTAGATGGACTTGCCGTCTTCGTAGCGGTCGATCAGGTACAGCGGCGCACCACCGATACCCTTGATGGCGGGCAGGCGCAGTTCCATGGGGCCGGTGGGAATGTCCACGGGCTGGGCGCCCAGCTCCAGCGCGCGCTTGTAGGCCTTGTGCGCATCCTTGACACGGAAAGCCAGGCCGCAGGCACTGGGACCGTGCTCGGCCGTGAAATAGGCTGCCTGACTCCTGGGCTCGCGGTTGATGATGAAATTGATGCCGCCCTGGCGATACAGCACCACGTCCTTGGAGCGATGCTTGGCCACCAGCGTGAAGCCCAGCTTCTCGAACAGCGGCTCCAGCACGCCGTCTGCAGGCGAGGCGAACTCGACGAACTCAAAGCCGCACAGGCCCATGGGGTTTTCAAACAAATCGGTCATGAGGAGGTTTCCTGAAAAAAATGAAGTTGATGATGGCGCGATCAGGCAGTTTTATCCAGCGCCTGGACTTCGATCTCAACGCCAACGCCAAAAACCAGCTGGGCCTGCACCAGGCTGCGCACCGGGTAACGGCCTTCCTTGAAATAGCTTGCATAGACCTTGTTGAAGGCATCGAAATGAGCCAGGTCGCTGAGCCAGATATTGGCCTTCACCACATCGTCCAGCGAGCTGCCCACAGCCTCCAGCCGCGCCGCGATGGCCTTGAGCACGGCATGTGTCTGCTCTTCGATGGGGCCGGTGAGCGGGCGCTTGTCCTCGCCGAAGGGGATCTGCCCCGACAGCATCAGAAGGCCGCCTGCGCGGACTGCGGAAGAGAAGGGCATGCCGCCGGGCGCGGGATAAAAGGTTGCAGTGGAGTTCATCGAAGTGCTCTCAAGGTTCAGGGGTTACAACAGGCTGGCGCCAAGGTCTGCGCAAGCCCTCATTCACACGACTTACGCAAATCAGGTTCGGACAAGAGCTTTTCCTCAAAAAACAGTCCTGGCGCATCCTTGTTTGCGTAAGTCCTCATTCAATCAAACCGCAGTCTGCACCAGCCGGACGGGCTGGCGAAACACCATACGGTACATGGCATAGACCGCCAGCACCCACACCGGAATGGCATAGGCAGAGGCACGTACTCCGGGGGTGAGCAGCATCACGACCACCACCAGCGCCATGGCCGCCAGACAGATGTAGTTGGTCAGCGGGAACAGCGGCGCCTTGAAGCTGCGCTGCGTGCCCTTGGCATCATGCAGCTTGCGGTAGTTCAGGTGCGAAATGATGATGATGGTCCAGATGATCACCAACGCCGCCGTGATCAACGAGATCAGCAACTCGATCACGCCGGCAGGCGCCACATAGTTCAGCACCACGCAGAAGGCAGTGACGATGCCGGGGTAGACGATGGCCTTCACGGGCACACCGCGTTTGTTGACTTCAGCCAGCGACTTCGGTGCGTTGCCTTCCTGGGCCATGCCATACAGCAGACGGCTGGAGCTGTAGACCATGCTGTTGTAGACCGACAGCGTAGCGGTGAGGATCACGAAATTCAGCATATGCGCGGCCAGGTGCTCGCCCATGCCCGAGAACACCAGCACAAAGGGACTGCTGCTGTAGGTGCCGCCACCGGCCTTGAGCTGGGCCACCAGATCAGTCCAGGGCGTCAGCGACAGCAGCACGGCCATCGATCCCACATAGAACAGCAGCACGCGCACCATGAGCTGGTTGATCGCCTTGGGGATGACCTTGCGCGGCTCTTCGGTTTCTGCAGCGGCAAAGCCCAGCATTTCCACGCCGCCGAAGGCGAACATGATGAAGGCAAAGGCCATGAACAGACCCTTGAAGCCGTTCGGCAGGAAACCACCTTGCGTCCACAGGTTGCTGATCGTCTGCGTGGGGTTGTGCGTGGTGGACAGCAGGTAGATGCCCGTGGCGATCATCGCCACCACGGCCACGATCTTGATCAGCGCGAACCAGAACTCAAACTCGCCATAGGCCTTGACGTTGATGAAGTTCACGCCGTTGATAAGCACAAAGCAAACGGCGGCCGTCACCCAGACCGGGATATCGGGCCACCAGAACTGGATGAACTTGCCCACGGCAGTCAACTCCAGCATGCCCACCAGCACATAGAGGGCCACGCAGTTCCAGCCCGACAGGAAACCGGCAAAGCGCCCCACGTAGCGGTTGGCGAAATAGCTGAACGAACCGGCAGAAGGCTCCTCGACCAGCATTTCGCCCAAGAAACGCATGATGAAGAAGATCAGCAGGCCGCCGATGGTATAGCCCAGCAGCACGCCAGGACCGGCCAGCTCGATGATGCCGGCCGAGCCCAGAAACAGCCCGGTGCCTATGGTGCCGCCCAGCGCAATCAGCTGGATATGGCGGTTCTTGAGCTTGCGCTCCAGATGCCCGTTGGAGGAAGGGGTATGCATGGTTTGTCTCCTGTTATCTATATCTACCTATGCGGATCCGAAAAACGCTTACTGCTCGGCCCGGCCGCGCCACATATCCCATGCCAGCGTGAGTCCCACGCCGATGTCGCGCAGCGGGCGCGGCGGGATGTAGTTGGCAGTGCCCTCGACGAGGAAGTCGTCGATCAGCGGGTTCTTGCGTCCCAGCGCCAGGTCGGCGATCAGCATGCCGGCAGCGGTATGGCGCACGATGCCCGAGCCGTTGCAGCAGGACGCTGCCCAGGCGTTGTCGCCAATCCGGCCAAAGGCGGGCGCATGGTTGTGCGAGACCGCCAGCCAGCCCATCCAGAAATGCTCGAGTTCGATGGCCCCGAGCTGTGGAAAGCGGCGGCGCAACAGCGCCTGGTTCATGGCCCTGGCCTTGGCGCGGCGCCCGTCAGTGGTGCGCAGGCTGGGTGAATACTCGAACCCCTGGCGGATCATCAGCCGCCGGTCGTGCGTCAGCCGTACCGTGGAACCCGCCACGCCATGCGCGGGCGTCACACCCCAGGCGACATCCGTTCCCAGCTGGGCGATCTGGGCATCGCTGAGCGGGTGAGTGAGGCTGGCGAACAGCAGAATCGGTACCTGGCGCTCCTGGTAGACGCCGAATGACTGCGAGAACGCATTGACCGCCAGAATGGCCTTGCGCGCACGGATGCTGCCCTGGGCCGTGCGGACAAAGGGAGTCGCGCCTTCGAGCTTCGCCTCGATGACCGGCGAGTTCTCGAACAGCTGCACCTGGGACGGCAGGCTGTCGGCCAGACCACGCACCAGCGCCGCGGGATTCATGAGGCGCGTGCCCGGCGTGTAGACCGCTGCCGCGTAGTAATCGGTGCCTATGCGCTGGCGCAGCGCATCACGATCCAGATATTCATGGGACTCCTGCCAGGCATCCAGATTGCGTGCATAGGGCTTGAGCGACTTCTGCGCCACCTCCTCCGTCACTGCCACGTGGTAGCGGCCGCGCTTTTGCCAGCCACAGGAGATGCTGTGCTCAGTCACTGCCCGCTCCAGTGCATCCACGGCAAAGCGGTTGACGCGGATCACGCGGCGGCCCGCCTCGACCGCGGCGTCCGATGGCGCCGAGCTGTGCGGCAGATCGATCGCGAAGCCCGAGTTGCGGCCCGAGGCGTTCTCCCCCACCACGCCCGCATCCACCACGGCGATGGAAGCATCAGGTTGCTGTTGTGCCAGCTGGCGTGCTGCCGCCAGCCCCGCATAGCCGGCGCCCACGATGACCCAGTCCACCGCCACATCGCCCTGCAGCGGCGCCTTCGGCTGGCGAGTTCCCAGCAGCGCGCTCCATCCATTGGTGCGGTCGTCGGCGGGAAGGCGGTAAACAGAGCGTGACATGGCGGTTTCCAATAAGAGCCCTCGGAAGCTGACTCGCTCTCCAAGGTCGCTGATGAACAACAATGGAGGCGGAGTCTAAAACATAAAACATTAAACGTTTAATCTTTATTTATCATGGATTACCCGAGGGTGAAATTACCCAAGCAGGCCCATCCAGCCGTCAGTGCCGGAGCGTGTAGCATCTGGTGTGGTGCGTCATCGACGCCTTATGAATCACACACGCAGCCCATGAATCAAACAGGAAGCAAAACCGCCCCCCGCCGTACCCAGGCAGAACGCAGTCAGACCACTCAGCGCAAAATCATCAAATCCGCCATACGGCTGCTACAGAAGGTTGGGTTTCAGCAGACCAATCTGCAGGAAATTGCGCGTGGTGCCAAAGTCACGCTGGGGGCGGTGCAGCACCAGTTCGGCAGCCGCCAGGCGCTGATGGAGCAGGTGGTCGATGAAATCATGGCGCCGCTGGCGGCTGCGGGCGCAGGCTGGCCCGAAGATGCCGCGCAGTTGCCGCTGGAGCCGCGCGCTCGCGAATTCGTGCGCAGGGCCTGGCAAAGCGTCTATGCCCAACCCAGCTATGTGGCGACCTGGAGCATGTTTTTCGGCTGCAAGAGCACACCGCTATTCGAGCGCATCAACGCGCACCGCTCCCAGCATGACCCCGCCTCCTTCGAACACTTCGTGAAGGTTTTCCCGGAAATCGCCGAGCGCCATCCTCAGCCCAGCCACTTTGCATCTGTGGTGTTTGCTGCGCTGCGAGGCCTGGCCGTCATGCGTCTGTTCGAGATCGACGATGCAGCAGCCGAACATCAGTTGGAGGTGATCTCCCAGATGATCGTGAACGCAGGCACGATCATCCAGGCTTGAGCCGCAGGCAGCAGCGGCTTTCGCACCCTGAACAAGCCAGACCCATATCAGCAAAATCGGCTTGAAATGCTTTCTTTACAAGCGCTTTATGCTATCAAACATGAGGTCCAACCTCAGGCTGTTGACCGACGCCCCCAGTTCATCACGGCTGTACCCAGCACCGCCATGGCACCGCCGAGCACCATGGAGCCTTCAATGCTCTCGCCCAGCAGCAGGGCCGAAAGCAGCACGCCGATCACCGGCACCAGCGTGATATAGCCCGAGGCCGCACCTGCGCCCAGCGATTTGACGCCCGCGAAGTACCAGGCATAAGCCAGGGCCGTGGAGCCATAGGCCATGAAGACCATGGCAGTCCAGGCAGTGCCGCTGGCCTGAAATGCCGAAACCAGCCCCTGCGGGCCTTCCAGCACCAGGCTGGCGGCCAGAAGCAGCAAGGCGCCAAAAATGGAAGTCACGGTGGTCGCAGCCAGCGCATCCACGCCTGCCAGCATGGCGCGGCCAATCAGCGTGTAGCAAACCCAGCAGGCCACGCAGCCCAGAATCAGCATCTCGCCCACCCCTACCGTTCCGTTGAGCAATTGCATGGGATCGCCATGCGAGATGACCACCACGGCGCCGCAGGCCGCCAGCAACATGCCCAGGGCAATGGTGGCGTTGATGCGCTCCTTGAAAAGCCACACCGCAAACGCCAGCGTGACCACCGGATTGAGCGTGATGAGCAGCGCAGCCTTGCCCGCAGGCAGATGCTGCAGACCCGTGAGGAAAAAACTGGCGTAGCCGAACACCCCGGTCGCGCCTGCGGCAAACATGCCCAGCCAGGTCTTGACAGACCAGTGCCTGAGAGCACCCAGCCCGCCCGAGAAATACAGCCAGGGCAGCAACAGGGTCGCAGCCAGCAAAAAGCGCAGCGCCGACGCCGCCAGAGGCGGCATATTGAGCGCCAGAATGCGGCCTGCCGGCCAGGAAGCGCCCCACATCAGGGCCATGCCCAGAAGACGCAGATGCGCGCTCATCAAAGAGCTCTTGACGGATTCGGAAGTCATGAAGATGGCCAACAAAAAAAAAGCCGCGGCCATTCGATCGCGGGCAGCGGCTCAGATCAGGGGTCTGCAGACCCAATATACCCGCAACACATTCCGGATGGATGCATGCCGCTACCGTCTGGCGCACTGTGCTATGCCTGCACAGGCCTCAGCAGCGCGGCATGCTTGTGCAAGGCATCGCGCACCAGAGGCCGCAGCTGCGCAGCCTCCGAAGGCTCATTCAAAGCCGCCAGAATGCGAAGCCTCATGCGCGGCTCCCAGAACTTCTGGATATGCTGGGCCACACCGTCGAGCGCCTCGTCATGCTCTGGCATGGCCTCGAAGAACTCGGCTATGCGATTGGCCATACGGATCAGGTTGTTCACATCCATCACTGACTTCCCATCTCCAGCTGGGCTGCGGCCAGATGACCGAGCTGCTGGTCATTGAAACGCCTGTAGCCCTGCTGCCAGCTTGAAGGCTGCGCCACAGGCAATACCTGCACGGCCGTCACCTTGTACTCGGGGCAGTTGGTGGCCCAGTCCGAACTGTCGGTGGTGATCACATTCGCGCCCGACTCGGGGAAATGGAAGGTGGTGTAGACCACGCCGGGCTGTATGCGCTCTGTCACCGTGGCGCGCAGCACCGTCTGGCCGGCGCGGCTTTCAATGCCCACCCAGTCGCCATCGCGGATGCCACGGTCCTGTGCGTCATGTGGATGAATCTCGAGCCTGTCTTCGCCATGCCACTGGCTGTTGGCCGTGCGCCGCGTCTGTGCCCCCACGTTGTACTGCGAGAGAATGCGCCCCGTGGTCAGCAGCAGCGGAAAGCGCTGCGTGACCTTTTCATCGGTGGCCACGTACTGGGTGATGATGAAGCGGCCCTTGCCACGCACAAATCTATCCTGGTGCATGATGGCCGTGCCCGCCTCTTCGGTGCCCTCGTTGCAGGGCCACTGCACGCTGCCCAGGCGCTCTATCTTCTCGTAGCTCACGCCCGCGAAAGTCGGGGTCAGGGCCGCGATCTCGGCCATGATTTCACGCGGATGGCCGTAGTTCATGGGATAGCCCAGCGCCTTGGACAAAAGCTGCGTCACCTCCCAGTCGGCATAGCCGGCCAGCGGCTGCATGAGCTGGGTCACGCGCGAGATGCGACGCTCGGCATTGGTGAAGGTGCCGTCTTTCTCCATGAAGGACGATCCGGGCAGGAACACATGGGCGTACTTGGCGGTTTCGTTGAGGAAGATATCCTGCACCACCACGCATTCCATGGCCGACAGCGCTGCCGTCACATGCTGGGTGTTCGGGTCGGACTGCACGATGTCCTCGCCCTCGCAGTACAGGCCCAAGAAGCTGCCTTCCAGCGCGGCCTCGAACATATTGGGAATGCGCAAGCCCGGCTCGGGACTGAGCTTCACGCCCCAGGCGCCTTCAAATTCGGCTCTGGTGATGCTGTCCGAGATATGGCGATAGCCCGGCAGCTCATGCGGAAAGCTACCCATGTCGCAGGAGCCCTGGACATTGTTCTGCCCGCGCAAGGGATTAACGCCCACGCCTTCGCGCCCCACATTGCCCGTGGCCATGGCCAGATTGGCAATGCCCATGACCATGGTCGATCCCTGGGCATGCTCGGTCACGCCCAGGCCGTAGTAGATGGCGGAGTTGACCTGCCTTCCCTGCGGATGATCCGCACTGCCCAATGCATACAGCCGCGCCGCACCACGCACCAGCTCGGGAGCCACGCCGGTGATGTCGGCCGTGGCCTCGGGCGAGTTCTCGGGCCTGGCGACGAACTCCTTCCATTGCGCAAAGGACTTGGCGTCGCAGCGCTCGTCGATATAGGCATCGGCCAGCCAACCCTCGGTGACGATCACATGGGCCAGCGCCGTGATCATGGCCACATTGGTACCGGGCTTCAGCTGCAGGTGGTAGTCGGCCTTGACATGGGGCGAGCTGACGAGCTCGATCTCGCGCGGGTCGATCACGATCAGGCCAGCGCCGGCACGCCGGGAGTCGCCACGCAGCCGCTTTTTCATGCGCGAGCCGAACACCGGATGCGCCGCCGTGGGATTGGCGCCTATCACCATGATCACATCGGAGTGCTCGACCGACTTGAAGGTCTGCGTGCCTGCCGATGTGCCATAGGTCTGGCCCAGGCCATAGCCCGTGGGCGAGTGACAGACACGCGCACAGGTATCGACATTGTTGTTGCCGAAGGCGCGCGGATCAGCTTCTGCACCAGATAGGTTTCCTCGTTGGTGCAGCGCGACGAGGTGATGCCGCCAATCGAGTCCCTGCCATGCTTGGCCTGGATGCGGCGGAATTCGCTGGCCGCATGGCCTATCGCCTCCTCCCAGCTCACTTCGCGCCAGGGGTCGGTGATCTTGGCGCGGATCATGGGTTGGGTGATGCGGTCCTTGTGCGTGGCATAGCCCCAGGCAAAACGCCCCTTGACGCAGGCATGGCCTTCGTTGGCCTTGCCGTCCTTCCAGGGCACCATGCGCACCACCTGCTCGCCCTTCATCTCGGCCTTGAAGCCGCAGCCCACGCCGCAGTAGGCGCAGGTCGTGATCTCGCTGTGCTCGCTCTGCCCCAGCTCGACCACGGTCTTTTCCTGCAGCGTGGCCGTGGGACAGGCCTGCACGCAGGCGCCACAGCTCACACAGTCGCTGGCCATGAAGCCGTCGCCCTGACCTGCTGTGATGCGAGACTCGAAACCGCGTCCGCTGATCGTCAGCGCAAACGTGCCCTGCGTTTCCTCGCAGGCGCGCACGCAGCGATTGCAGACAATGCACTTGCTGGGGTCGTAGTTGAAATACGGGTTGGAGGTATCGACCTCGGCCCTGGCTTCGCCCTTGAAGTGGTTGGCGCCATCCATGCCATAGCGCACCTCGCGCAGGCCAACCACTCCGGCCATGTCCTGCAGCTCGCAGTCGCCGTTGGACGAACAGGTCAGGCAATCGAGCGGGTGGTCGGAGATATAGAGCTCCATCACGCCCTTGCGCAGCTCCTGCAGCTGCGGGCTCTGGGTGCGCACCTTCATGCCCGCTTCGGCAGGTGTGGTGCAGGACGCAGGAAAGCCCTTGCGCCCCTCGATCTGCACCAGACACAGCCGGCAGGAACCAAAGGGCTCCAGCGAATCCGTGGCACAGAGCTTGGGCACCTTGATGCCGCCATCGACGGCGGCGCGCATCAGTGATGTGCCCTTGGGCACGGTGACCTCGCGGCCGTCGATATGCAGCGTGACCAGTTCCTCGGACAGGCTGGCAGGCGTTCCGCAATCGGTGTTCTTCAGATGTTCCAGCATGGCTCTCTCCTCAGGCGGGGTTCACGGTCTGCACGGGCCCGATACCGAAATCGGCCGGGTAGTGCTGCAGCGCAGAGCGCACCGGATAGGGGGTCATGCCGCCCATGGCACACAGGCTGCCATGCTGCATGGTGTCGCACAGGCTCTCGAGCAGCGCCACATTGGCCGCATGCTCTGCACCGCCTTGACGCGTGATGCGGTCTATCACCTCCACTCCCCGCGTGGAGCCGATGCGGCAGGGCGTGCATTTGCCGCAGGACTCGATGGCGCAGAACTCCATGGCATAGCGCGCCAGCTGCGCCATATCGGCGCTGTCGTCATGCACGACCAGACCGCCATGGCCGACCACATTGCCCTTGGCGGCATAGGCTTCGTAGTCCAGCGGATCATCCCAGTTCTCGGGCGCCACATAGCTGCCCAGCGGGCCGCCAACCTGAATGGCCTTGACGGGCCGACCGCTGGCCGTGCCGCCGCCAAAGTCCTCCACCAGCTCGCGCAGCGTGAGGCCGAAAGCTTTTTCCACCAGCCCGCCACGCGCGATATTGCCCGCGAGCTGAAAGGGCAGCGTGCCGCGCGAGCGGCCCATGCCATAGCCCTGATAGAAGGCCGCGCCCCTGGCCAGGATGATGGGCACGGTCGCCAGCGTGATCACATTGTTGATGACCGTGGGCTTGCCGAACAGGCCTTCGATCGCGGGCAGCGGCGGCTTGGCGCGCACAATGCCGCGCTTGCCTTCGATGCTCTCCAGCATGGCGGTCTCTTCGCCGCAGACATAGCTGCCAGCCCCCTTGCGCACCTGCAGATAAAACGCCTTGCCGCTGCCGGCCACATTGGCGCCCAGCCAGCCCGCCGCACTGGCGCGTGCAATCGCCTCGTTCAGCACCGCAATCGAGTGCGGATATTCGCTGCGCACATAGATATAGCCCTGAGTCGCACCCACGGCCAGACCAGCGATCGCCATACCCTCGATCAGGCAGAACGGGTCGCCCTCCATCAGCAGACGGTCGGCGAACGTGCCCGAATCGCCTTCGTCGGCATTGCAGGCAATGTATTTCTGCGGCCCTGTTCCCGCACTTTCTGCAGCCGCCACGGTCTTCCATTTGATCCCCGCCGGAAATGCCGCCCCGCCGCGACCGCGCAGGCCGGAGTCCAGCACCTGCTGGACGATGGCTTCGGGCGCCATGGCCGCAGCGGCCCTGAGGCCTTGCCAGCCGCCATGGGCCTCGTAGTCCCGCAGGCTCAGCGGATCGATGATGCCCACGCGTGCAAAAGTCAGACGTTCCTGCCGTGCCAGATAAGGCATCTGCTCGGTCAGCCCATGGCATAGCGCATGGGACTGGCCCTGCAGCATGCCGGCGTCCAGCAGACCCGGCACGTCAGCCGCCTGAACCGGGCCGTAGGCCACGCGGCCCTGTGCAGTCTCGACCTCGACCAGGGTCTCCAGCCACAGCAAGCCGCGCGAGCCGTTGCGTACCAGCTCCACCGCCAGGCCTCGCGCCTCGCACTCGCGCTGCAGCGCCTGGGCCACCGCATCCGCGCCCACGGCCAGGGCCGCGGCATCGCGCGGCACATAGATGCGCGTGGCAGCAACAGCTTCATTTTCAATAGCTGCTTGCGCTTCATCTGCCTTGGTTTCAAGTCGTTTTTGCTGTATTTCCTCCAGCAGGGCATCGAGCCGGTCCGCAGTCATCCGCGCATGGACTTCGCTCTCGTCGACCATCACGGCCGGCGACTGGGCGCACAGCCCCAGGCAGTAAACAGGCTCCAGCGTCACGCTGCCATCGGCGCTCGTGCCATGGGCCTGGCAGCCCAGCGTCGCCTGCGCATGGGCAAACAGTGCATCGCCACCACGCGACTTGCAGGCTTCGGCCCGGCAGATCTGGATCAGCGCCCTGCCATGCGGCTGCTCGCGCAAATGCGGGTAATAGCTGACAACACCATGGACCTCGGCACGCGAAAGATTCAGGGCCTCGGCAATGACTGGCACGGCTGCACGCGGGATAAAGCCCAGCGCATTTTGCAGAGAGTGCAGCAGCTCGATCAGGGAACCGGGGCGCGATGCATGCTTGGCAATGGCGTGCTCGACGGCTTCGCGTTCATGGCCACCGAGTGCGGAACCGGCACTGGCGGCTCCGTCGAAGGTGATGGGAATGATCTTCCCTTGAATGGCTGGCATGGGTGTCCCAACTGGCTTTCATTGTGGAAGCGGCGCGGTCTGTTCCGCAGACGCTTTGTCTCTCCTGCCATTTCAAGCCCTGACCGGCAAGCCGTCAAATTCATATTCCTGATTGCACCATTCAATGCGCGAATGAGCTGGCAACCTGCGCCGATGTACTCGCAAGCCCTGATGCTCCTCCTTGCCGCACGTGCTGCTTTGAAGCAGTTTTACAGCGTCTCGCCCATGCACCGCGCTTGTCGCAAATCACGGTACTTGGCGTGATTTTTGGTAAGCTCACGCGAACCATGATTCAGCAGCCATCAGCCATGACGCCACAGGATGGCTATCACTTTTCGGACCAGATCGGCCACCTGTTGCGACGCGTCTATCAAAGGCATGCCGCGCTTTTCCAGCAGTACATTCCCGACTCTCAGCTCACGGCGGCGCAATTCGTGGTGCTGTGCTCTGTGCGTGACAACAAAGGCAGCTCACTGGCCGACATCGTCAAGGCTACGGTGATCGATCAGGCCACCATACGCGGCGTGGTGGACCGACTCAAGCAGCGTGAACTGGTTCAGGTGGAGCATGACCGCATGGACCGGCGCAAGGTCGTCATCAACCTCACCGAAGCCGGTCAGGATCTGGTGCACGACATGGAGCCCTTTGCCAAGCAGATCACCGAAAGCACATACGGCAAGCTCAATCCCGCGGAGCGTCTGGCGCTGGATTTCCTGCTCAGAAAGATGCTGGAAGGCAGCGACTCCGAATGAGCTGCCGCAGCCCCCAAAAAAGCAAAGGCCAGAAGGAGCAATCCTTCTGGCCTTTTTGCTGAGCCGGCCGCTCAGGCCGTCATCAATCCAGCGCCCGATTGCGCGACTCCACGTCCACCGCCCAGATCGACAGCGCACCACCGACCAGCATCGCCGACAGTACGGCCAGGGCCATGGTGAAGTGGGTGGCCATGATGGGCGCAATGATGGCCGGGGCGAACAGGCCGCCGAAGCGCGCCACAGCACCTGCCATACCCATGCCGCTGGCGCGCAGGTCGGTCGGGTAGACCTCGGGCGTGAAGGCATACAACGCGCCCCAGGTGCCCAGCAGCGAGAAGCTCATCAGCAGCGTCGATCCGATCACCACGAAGGGTGAGGAGCCCAGGCTATAGAGCATGCAGCCCACGGCGCTGAGCAGCAGAAATCCGATCAGCGTAGGCTTGCGGCCCCAGCGTTCCACGCCATAAGCCGACAGCGCAAATCCGGGCAGCTGCACCAGCGCTAGCACCACCAGGAAGACCTGGCCACGCATGAAGGCAAAGCCTTCGCTGCTGAGCTTGACGGGCAGGTAGACAAAGACGCCGTAGTAGGCGATGGAGATCAGCGCCCAAGCCAGGAACAGCGAGAAGCTGCGACGGCGCAGATCTTGCGAGAACAGGGCGAAGAGAGACTTGCGCTCCTGCTTTTCAGGCTGCAGGGCCGGGATGTCGACCGTGTTTCCGTTGACCTTGGCCACCCGTTGCAGCACCTTGCGCGCCTCTTCGGACTTGCCGTTGCGATTCAGGTACATGGGCGATTCGGGGATGTAGAAGCGCAGCACCACGCCGATCAGCGCCGGCAGTCCGGTCACGAAAAAGATCACGCGCCAAGCATCCTCGCCCCAATATACGGCCACCAGCGCCAGGATGGCCAGGAAGATGGTGCCCACGGCCCAGAACGACTCCAGCAGCACCAGCCAGCGGCCACGGCGGTCGCTGGGCAGGAACTCGGCCATCATGGTGTAGTCCACGGGCAGCGTGCCGCCCACGCCTATGCCTGTGATGAAGCGAAGCACCAGCAGCCAGGCGAACTCGGGCGCAAAGGCCGAAGCCACTCCCGCAAGGGCGTCGATCACCACGGCCATCATCAGCACCGGGCGGCGGCCTATGCGGTCTGCCAGTCTGCCGAAGACGAAGGCACCGATCAGCATGCCGATGAAGAAGAAGGTGCCGGTCTGCAGCGCCTCGGGCACAGTCTTGCCGAAAGTCTTGGCAATGGACGGCGCACTGAAACCAATGGACAGCACCTGCATGGCGTCCGCCAGCCAGACCAGGCCAAAGATCACGAACAGCCGGTACTGAAACTTGCCCACACCCGCAGTCTGGATGCCTTTTTCCACTGAAATATATGTAGATGACATGCAGGGACTCCTTTTTTAGTCATCGCAATTGTTGAATCTGTCTTCTCGCAAGCACCGCCATTCGGCCTCGGCCTATTCGTGCAGCGCTTTCCACCCATCACACATCCAGAGCGACCCCCTCCCTCGGCGCCATTTCCATGGACCGATGAAAAAGATTCCAGATGTCGGTATCTGCATCCAGGCGATGGGTACATTCCGTACGGTCGGCATAGCGATAGCCCGTCCGTGGCTGTCCATCCCCTGTCCCCAGCATCAGATGTCCGGACCCGGCCCCTGGAGAGACTCCAGGGCAAGAGATCCATATCCGCGGCATCGCCCATGCCGCCGCCCGCTGCAGCCCCTAGGGCGCATGCGCCTGCACCTGCGCTCGCAGCCGCTTAATCGTCTTCGTATCGTCTGGCCAAGCTTTTTCCTCCGGTGCAAATCGTTGACGCAAATATCCGATCAGGTCCGCAATCTGCCTGTCGTCCAGGCTGTCCCTGAAGCCGGGCATATAGCCCAGCGCATCGTCGGCGGGTGTCTGGATACCGTTCAGGACGACCTGGAGCAGGTTGTCCGGGCTTGCGGCATGCAGGTTGGTATTCAGGGCTAGCAGAGGCTTGACGCCGAACAGTGTGGGCCCGCTGCCCGCCTCATGGCAGACCGCGCAGGCGTTCTGGTAGATGCGCTCGCCGTTGACCTGGCGCTCCATCGCCGGGGCCGGCGTGGCCACGGGGGCGGCCACAGTTGTAGTCAGAGGAGCGACGGGCGCAGCCTGGGACGGTGCGGTCTGCGCATCCTGTGCAGCCTGGCCCGGCAGTTCCATCAGATACGTGGCCATGGCGCGCACATCGGCTTCAGGCAACTGGGCCAAGCCGTGGATGACGGGCGCCATGGGCCCCGCCGCCACGCCATGGCGGGCCGAGAAGCCCGTGCGCAGGTACTGGTACAGCTCCTCGCGACTCCAGGGCAGCTTGCCGCCGGCCAGCTGGTTGAGCGCAGGGGCGCTCCAGCCTTCGGCCTCGCCGCCGCCCAGATAGCGGATGCCGCTCTTTTCGGCCCCCAGCGCATTGCGCGGCGAGTGGCAGGCCGCGCAATGGCCCGCGCCCTCGACCAGATAGGCCCCCCGGTTCCATTCGGCGCTGCGCGCGGGGTCGGCCTTGAAGGGCGTGGCGTCGTGGAACAGCAGATTCCAGCCGGCCATGGCCGGGCGCAGGTTGTAGGGAAAGGCCAGTTGCGTCTCGGAGGCCTTGGCCTTCACGGCGGGCTGGGACATCAGATAGCCATATAGGGCCTGCAGGTCACCATCGCTGAGCTTGGCGAAGGCCGTGTACGGGAATGCCGGATACAGCTGACGTCCATCCTGGTGGATGCCGTGGCGCATCGCGCGCTCGAAGGCTGCATAAGACCAGCGGCCGATGCCTGTTTCGTTGTCGGGCGTGATGTTGGTGGAGTAAATGGTGCCGAACGGCGTCTCCAGCCCCAAGCCTCCCGCATTGGAGGCACCACCCGGCGCCGTATGGCAGACCACACAGTCGCCCGCGGCAGCCACCAGGCGGCCGCGCTCCAGGGCCTGGGGCGAATAAAGAGAGACGTCGGGCCCGTCGGTCAGCGGCAGAGCCGGTTTCAGCGGCCAGCCCATGGCAGCCATGCCGACAAGGCCCGCAGCACCTGCAGCCAGCCAGCCCCAGCCACGACCGGACTTTGCAATGGATGATTTGCCCGCGCCCTCGCCGGCCAGCGCCAGGCGCAGTTGTTCGGGCCGAAAGGGCACTTCGCGCAGGCGCACGCCCGTTGCATGGTGGATGGCGTTGGCAATGGCGGCGGCGGCGGGCAGCGTGGCCACCCCGTCCAGCGCCAGACCACCCTGACGGATGGGTCCGACATCGCCGCGCGCATGCTCCGCCAGATCGGAACCAGGTTTGGCGATCACATCGAAACCAGTAGCGGAAGCGACGGAACCAGTCCAGTCGTCGAAGGCGGGAGCCGTGCTCAGCAACCGGCGCGCATCGGCCAGCAACTGCGGGTCCTGCTGCACGATTTCGGGTCGCGTACTGGCCGCCTGGGCCGCTTGTAGACTGCGACTGTCATGGCCGGCCACCACTCGGGTCACCTCAATCTCGCCGGTGAGCGGATGCACGGCCACCTCGGCCACCCAGGCGCTCCATGCATGCAGGTCGGCGCCCTGAGCATCCAGAGTCTGCAGCTGGGCAGTGGCAAAGCCTCGACCCAGCAGGCGGCCATCGGTGTCTTGCGGAATGTCGTCTTGCGGTGATACCTGCGCACGCTCGGCCACCTGCTGCGCGAGATCGCGCACCGGGCCTTCGGGCAAATGCTGCAGGCGCCACTGCAGTGGGTCATGCCCCAGACCCAGGGCCTGCTCATGCCAATGGCTTTCATGGGCAAAGACTTGGGCGGCATTCAGATCGTCGACACCGGCATGCCGCAGACTGGCGACCACCTTGCGCTCGCGCACTTCGCCGGCATCGAGCACGGTGGCCAGAGCGACGGCTCGCGTCAAACCGGGCTGGCTCAGCAGGCGCGCCATGCTGGGGCGCACGGCCCAGGGGGAGTCGGACAGCAGCAGGTCGGGCTGCGGCGATGCATTGCCTTCATGGGCCTGCACCATCGTGCCGGCTTCAAGCGCCTGCGAAGCCTGCGCATCCACGCGCAGCACCAGCTCGCGGCTACCGCCTGTACCCGCGGCCCCTGCCTCGCAGGCCACGCTGACGGGCCGGCCCACGGCATGGGACAGCAGGGCCGCATCGGCGGCTGCATCCATGAGGTCCAGCGGATGCACGCTGCCAGGGCCCATGGCAGGCATGCTGAACAGCCTCAGCGCGGATTCTGGGCATTGCAGCAGCGTGGTCAGTTCACGGCCGATCATCTGGCGTACGTCGGCTTCACACGGCGGCAGCCAGAGGCTGATATGACCGTCCAGGCTCCACGCGGCCACGCGTGCCGTGCCGGAACCAGCGCTCACATCGGCCATGCGCCAGACGTAGCGACCGGTATCGATCGACTCGTGCGATTCCTGCGATCTGGAGGCGTGAGAGACGGGGCGAGCCGACAAGGCCGCCTGCCCGTCCTTCCATACAGGCACCAGGCTGGCAAGCGCCTGCCGCGCATGGACGAGCGCCACGGCAACCACGCCCAGAAAATGCTCGCGCTGCACGGCGGCCACCACGCCGGTCATGGCCTGCGCCTGGTCCAGCCACGCATGGGCGGGCACGCTGCCTTGGTAGCGCAGCCCGTCCCAGGCCGCGACAGGTGGGCGCAGCGCCAGGCCATGCAGCAGGTCGGAAGGCAGGGCGGGGGGGGGTGTTGGCCGTGTTCATGGCTGGACCCCGCCCGCACTTGAAGATGGAACGCCGGAGGGCGCCTGCAGCGCGGCCCGTTCCGCACGCAGCTGCACGGCGCGCAGGGCCGCCTGCATGATTTCCACATGCGTGCCGCAGCGGCACAGGTTGTGGTGCAGCTCGTTGCGCAGCTCCTGCTCGGTGGGGTTCGGGTTGCGACGCAACAAGGCCTCCACCGTCATGATCATGCCATTGAGACAGTAGCCACACTGGGCGGCCTGACAGTCAATGAAGGCCTGCTGCGTGGTGCCCGGACACTGGCGCGATCCCAGGCCTTCCAGCGTGGTCACTTCTCGGCCCACTGCCGCCTTCACGGGAATCACGCAGGAACGCGCGGCCACACCGTCGATCAGCACCGTGCAGGCGCCGCACTCACCCAGGCCGCAGCCGTATTTGGGCCCGTTCAGCTCCAGGTCATTGCGCAGCACATGCAGCAGCGCCGTCCCTGGCGCGGCCGGCACCTCGCATGCGCGTGCATTGACCTGCAGGAGGATGAGGTGAGAGGGACTGCTTGAATGAACTGGGATTCCCATGGGACGAGGCTCTTGCAACTGCGGTTCAGGATGTCGGCGTTCTGCTGCCAGACGGGAGAGGGATATCTACCCCCTGTCCGGCAGGGCAGCGAGTATCAGGCAGCGGCCTTGACCCTGGGTTCGACCAGGGGCACGTTGAACACGTCGTAGCCGAAGCACCAGGACGGATCTTCGTTGGTGCGCAGCCAGGTGTTGTCGTGCGAGATGCGCTGCACCTTGCTGGCGCGCTCGGCACGGTTGGCCTCATACAGCGCGAAGGCCAGCTCATGGTTGTGCGCACCGACTTCCTTGAGGCAGCGCGCCAGCATGGCGCCGTCCTCGATGGCCATGGCCGCGCCCTGGGCCATGTGGGGCTTCATGGGATGGCAGGCATCACCCAGCAGCACCAGACGACCACGGCTCCACAGCGGCAGCGGGTCGCGCTCCAGCAGCGACCATTTGGTCACTTCCACGGTGGCGTCGATCAGCGCCTGCACCGTAGGGTGCCAGCCCGAGAAGGCCTCGCGCATCTCTTCCTTGCTGCTGGGCAGCCAGCGGTCGTCGAGGTCCCACTTTTCGACCGGAACGCCGGTCACGTAGTACAGCTCGTCGGCCTTGCCGGTGACGAAGTAGGTCATCATGTGGCGGTCATCGCTCCACCACTTCACGCAGGCATCGAAGGGCAGCATGCCGGCCTTGACTTCGGGCGTGGGGAATACGGCGCGATGGGCCAGGTAGCCGGCGTACTTGGGCAGCTCGGGGCCCAGCAGCTCTTCGCGGATGCGGGAGTTCACGCCATCGGCACCGATGACGATGTCGGCCTCTTCGGTCGAGCCATCCGCGAAGTGCATGAGCACCACATTGCCCCGATCCTCCACCTTGGTCAGGAACTTGCCATAGGCCATCACGCTGTCGGGCAAGGCCTCGATCAGCAGCGCATGAAAGTCGCCGCGGTGCACGGTGAGGTAGCTGGCGCCGTATTCCTTGACGGCGTAGTCGCCCAGCGGGATCTGGGCCAGCACGTCGCCCGTCTGCCAGTGGCGGCTGTACCAGTAGTCTGGGTGGGAGCCCTGCTCGTTGAGCGCGTCCTCAATGCCGATGCGACGCAGGATCTTCATCACATTGGGACCGACGTGGATGCCGGCTCCCAGACGAGAGAAGCTGGGCGCCTGCTCATAGACGCGGACATTGAAGCCTTCCTGGAGCAGCAGCTTGGCAGCAGCGGCCCCGCCGAGACCGGCACCGACAACGGCGATTCGAGGGGATTGGGACACAGTTTTTCTCCTTGCAGGAATGTTGAAAGCCAGACGGGGCAACCGTTGCTTCGGCGCGTCCATAAATGCTTGAGAGCAGGAAGCGTGCCAGGCAACAAAACATTTAATTCAGGTGTATGCGCTTAAATTTCCAAAATCACGCATGCACCATGGAGCGGCAGAATAAATTGGAATTCAACATTTTTGGTGCAAATTTCGCACCAAATAAGTACAAACACCGAGAAAAATCTCATTTGCAAGTCGGCATATCTTTTGCAAGAATAAAGCGTACACACTCATTTGATTCTGATCAGAAACCCTCAAAACTCTGCAAAGGCAAGTCATGACCCAAACGTTCCGCATCGGCCAGATCGTCCCCAGCTCCAACACCACCATGGAGACCGAAGTGCCGGCCATGCTGCAGGCCCATTCCACGCTGCGCCCCCAGGACCGCTTCACCTTCCACTCCAGCCGCATGCGCATGAAGAAAGTGGTGAAGGAAGAACTGGCCGCCATGGATGCCGAAAGCGACCGCTGCGCACTGGAGCTGAGCGATGCGCGCGTGGACGTTCTGGGTTATGCCTGCCTCGTGGCCATCATGGCCATGGGCCACGGCTACCACCGCGTCTCGCAGGCCCGACTGACCGAGCGCACGGCCAGCAACGGCGCCACCGCGCCCGTAATAACCAGCGCGGGTGCGCTGGTGGAGGCGCTGAAGGTCATGGGCGCCAAGAAGATCGCCCTGGTCGCCCCCTACATGGTCCCCCTGACCGAGCTGGTCAAGAACTACATCGCCGCCGAAGGCTTCGAGGTGGTGGACTGGCGTGCGCTGGAAATCCCCGACAACCTCGACGTGGGCCGCCACGACCCCTCCAAACTACCCGGCATCGTGGCGGACATGAACTACGCCGACGCCGACGTGATCGTGCTGTCGGCCTGCGTGCAAATGCCCTCGCTGCCGGCCGTGGCCCAGGTCGAGGCCGAAACCGGCAAACCCGTGCTGACCGCCTCCATCGCCACCACCTACGCCATCCTCAAGGAGCTAGGCCTCGACCCCGTGGTACCGGGCGCAGGTGCGCTGCTGTCGGGTGCTTACCCCTACGACACGGCGGCCAAGGCCTAAGGAGAAACCGCATGACCAGCACGCTTCTCTACGGCGGCAACGTCCACTCCAACGGCATACGCCAGCACTATCTGCGCTACGGCGGCGCCGACGGCGAGCGCGCGCAACGCGACGCCGTCATCCTGATCCCCGGCATCACCAGCCCGGCCGTGACATGGGGCTTCGTGGCCGAGCACCTGGGCCGCCAGTTCGACACCTATGTGCTGGACGTGCGCGGCCGTGGCTTGTCCTCATCCGGCCCGGGCCTGGACTATGGACTCGATGCCCAGGCCGCCGACGTGACCGCCTTCGCCCAGGCTCTGGGACTGCCGCGCTGGGCGTTGGTCGGCCACTCCATGGGCGGACGTATTGCCGTGCGCGCCGCGCGCAGCCAGCCGACCGGGCTCACGCGCCTGGTCATCGTCGATCCGCCGGTGTCCGGCCCGGGCCGCCGCGCCTACCCGGCCACCCTGCCCTGGTATGTGGACTCCATCCGCCAGGCCACGTTGGGCATGGACGCCGAAGCCATGCGCGCCTTCTGCCCCACCTGGACAGAAGAGCAGCGCCAGTTGCGTGCCCAATGGCTGCACACCTGCCATGAGCCTGCCATCGTGCAGAGCTTCGAGGACTTCGGCCGCGACGACATCCATGCCGATCTGCCTCGCATCCTGCACCCGCTGCTGCTGGTCACGGCCGAGCGCGGCGACGTGGTACGCGGTGAGGACGTGACTGAGTGGCAGGGCCTGGCACCCCAGACCGAGCATGTGCGCGTACCCGCTGCCGGCCACATGATTCCCTGGGACAACGAGGCCGGGTTCTATGAGGCCCTGGGCGATTTCCTGGGTGCACGGGTGGACTGAATGCCCGCCCGCCGCCCCTTCCCTTTCATCGCGACACCAAGGAGCCGACCATGTCCGTCAGCGATATCGATCTGATCCACGCCTGGAAGCAGGTGCTCACGCTGTCCCGTCTCGAAGCCGGCCAGACCGTCACCGTGCTCACGGGCGCCGACACGCACCCGCAGACGCTGCGCTGCGCCATCGCTGCCTCCAGCGAAATGGGCGCACGCGTCAATCGCCTGGACTTGCCGCCCGTCAACGCCGAAAAGTCGCTGAGCCGCGACTCCCTGGCCTACCTGGGCACGACTCCGCTGACCGGCAACCCCGCCGCCATCGCCGCACTCAAGGCCAGCGACCTGGTGCTGGACCTGATGACCCTGCTGTTCTCACCCGAGCAGCACGAGATCCTGCAGACCGGCACCAAGATCCTGCTGGCTGTGGAGCCGCCCGAGGTGCTGTGCCGCATGGTGCCCACCGAGGGCGACCGCGCGCGCGTGCAGGCCGCGTCCAAGCGCATCGAGGCGGCCGGGCAGATGCACATTAGCTCAGCTGCGGGCACCGACCTGCGCTGCCGCCTGGGCAGCTTCCCCGCCATCTGCGAATACGGCTTCGTGGATCAGCCCGGCCGCTGGGACCATTGGCCCAGCGGTTTCGTGCTGACCTGGCCCGACGAGGGCGAAAGCAACGGCCGTGTGATCCTGGACCGGGGCGACATCCTTCTGCCCATGAAGGACTACGTGACCGAGCCCATCGAGTTGGTCATCGAAAAGGGCTATGTCACGCGCATCGGCGGCGGCCTTCAGGCGGACATCCTCAAGGAGTACATGGCCTCCTACGAGGACCCCGAGGCCTATGCCGTCTCGCACATCGGCTGGGGCCTGCAGCCACGCGCCCACTGGTCCATGCTGGCCCACTACAACAAGGAAACCCACATCGGCATGGACGCGCGTGCCTTCGAGGGCAACTTCCTGTGGTCCATGGGCCCCAACAACGAGGCAGGGGGTAGTCGTACTACGGCCTGCCACATCGACATTCCCATGCGCCATTGCACGGTGACCCTGGACGGCATGCCCACAGTCATTCACGGCGTGGTGCAGGACGAGGAAGGACTGGCGCGCGCCGCCAAAAGGTTCAAGCTTGGAAAGGACATCGCATGACAGCCACCACCTTGCCGACCACCGGCACCCAGAGCATCCCCACCGAGGGCGTGCAGGGCGACATCTCTGCCTACGCCCGCCAGGGCTTCGGCACGCCGCTGCCGCTGAAGGCGCCCTTCGGCCTACTCATCATCGACTTCGTCAACGGCTTTGCCGACCCGACCGTATTCGGCGGGGGCAACATCCCCGAAGCCATCGCCCAGACGCAGCAGCTGCTGACCCATGCGCGCGATCGCGGCTGGCCCGTGGCCCACAGCCGCATCGTGTTCTCGGACGACGATGCCGACCACAACATCTTCTGCCTGAAGGTGCCGGGCATGCTGACACTCAAGGAAGACAGCCATGAGAGCGCCATCGTCCCCGAGCTAGCCCCCGCAACGGGCGAGTACGTGGTGCGCAAGAGCACGCCATCGGCCTTCTTCGGCACCATGCTCGCGCCCTGGCTGGCCCAGCGCGGCGTGCAGACCCTGGTGGTGGCTGGCTGCGTGACCAGCGGCTGCGTGCGAGCCAGCGTGGTCGATGCCATGCAGTCGGGCTTTCGCCCGCTGGTGGTGACCGACTGCTGCGGCGACCGCGCCCAGGGCCCGCACGAGGCCAACCTGTTCGACATGGCCCAGAAGTACGCGGCGGTGATGCCGCTGAGTCAAGCCATCGCCGATACCGACGCTCTCGCCGCAGGCTGATCCCACCGCGCCAACGTGCCTATGGTGCCGGCCCTGCACAGCAGGCCCCAGAGTGCATAACATGCACCCGGCATGCCTGCATGGCCTGCCAGCGAAGAACACCACCCCATGAACCTGCCCCAGCCCCAAGCCCTGCACGCGCAGCTGCTCACGCGCGCCGACACCCTGCTCGTGGTGCGCCAGCCAGTGGCGCCGCCGCGCCCTGCGCCCGGCCAGCCCGGCACGGCCACCGACTACGTGCAGTCCACCCCCGAAATCTTCGTCGCCGTGCTGGCCGACGAAGATGCACCGCAGGGCTGGCGCACCCTGGCCTTCAATGGCCATGTGGACCTGGGCACGGGCATACGCACGGCGCTGGCGCAGATCGTGGCCGAGGAACTGGAAGTGCCGCTGGACCGCCTGGACATGGTGCTGGGTCATACGGCTGCCGCCCCCAACCAGGGGCCGACCATTGCCAGTGCCAGCATCCAGATCTCGGCCGTGCCGTTGCGCCGCGCGGCCGCCCAGGCGCGCGAGCAACTGCTCGCGCTTGCTGCACGTCAATGGAATGTGGCCGCAGACCATCTGCAGGCGCGCGAAGGCCTGGTGCGCTTTGCCGATGGCAGCGATGCCCGCCAGCTCGACTATGGCGAGCTGCTGCGCGGCCAGCAACTGCAGCTGCAACTGGCGCCCTCCGAGCAGGATGTGAAGCTAAAGCCTGCCAGCGACTACCGGCTGGTGGGCCGAGGCGCAGCGCGCGTGGACATTCCCGCCAAGGCCACGGGCGAGCTCAGCTTTGTCCACGATGTGCGCGTGCCGGGCATGCGCCATGGCCGCGTGATCCGCCCACCGCATCCGGGCCGCGACGGCGGCGACTTCATCGGCCGCTGCCTGGTGACCGTGAACCACGACTCCGTGGCACACCTGCCCGGCAATGTGCAGGTCGTCACCGAAGGCGATTTTGTCGGCGTGGTCGCTGACCGCGAGGAACAGGCCATTGCCGCCATGCGCGCGCTGCGCGTGCAATGGAAGGCCGTGCCGGCCGCGCCAGATCTGTCCGACCTCACCTCGGCCATCCGCGCCAATCCGGCCCAGCAGCGCGCCCTGGTCGATCAGGGCCCGGTGGATGACGCCTTCGCCGGCGCAACCACCGTGCTGCGCCGCAGCTATGTCTGGCCCTACCAGATGCATGCATCCATTGGCCCATCCTGCGCCGTGGCAGATTTCAGCGAGGGCCGGCTCAAGCTCTGGGCAGGCACGCAGAACCCCCACATGCTGCGCACCGACCTGGACCGACTGCTGCAACTGAGCGAAGAGCGCATCGAGATCGTTCGCCTGGAAGCCGCAGGCTGCTATGGCCGCAACTGCGCCGACGATGTCTGCGCCGACGCCGCCCTGCTGTCCATGGCCGTGGGTGCGCCAGTGCGCGTGCAGCTCACACGCGAGCAGGAACACCAGTGGGAACCCAAGGGCACAGCCCAGCTCATGGACGTGAGCGCGGCCATCGACGCCCGGGGCGAACTGCAGGCCTACGACTTTTCCGTGCGCTACCCATCCAACGACGCACCACTGCTGGCCCTGCTGCTCACGGGCCGCATCCCGGGCCAGCCGCGCACGCTGGAGATGGGCGACCGCACGGCCGTGCCGCCCTACCGCTACGCCAGTCAGCGCATCACCTGCCATGACATGGCGCCCATCGTGCGTTCGTCCTGGCTGCGCGGCGTCTCGGCCCTACCCAACTCCTTTGCCCATGACTGCATGATCGACGAGCTGGCCCATGCAGCCAATGCAGACCCCGTGGACTACCGCGTTCGCAATCTGGACGACACGCGCGCCATCGAGCTGATCGAGGCCACGGCCCACCACGCAGGTTGGCAGCAAAATCACACGGGAAGCCGGGGCCGGCCCGGCGCCGACGGCATGCTGCACGGGCGCGGCGTGGCCTATGCGCGCTACATCCACAGCCGCTTTCCCGGCTTTGGTGCAGCCTGGGCCGCCTGGGTCATCGACATCACCGTGGACCCCACCAGCGGACGCATCGCCGTGCAACGCCTAGTCGTGGGCCAGGACACGGGAATGATGGTCAATCCCGATGGCGTACGTCATCAGATCCACGGCAACGTCATACAGACGCTGAGCCGCAGCCTGATGGAAAAGGTGGCTTTCAACGACCATGGCGTGGCCAGCCGCGAATGGGGTGGCTACCCCATCATCGGCTTCCGCGATCTGCCGCCCATCGAAGTGGTGCTAATGCCCCGCCAGGAGGAACCACCCATGGGCGCAGGCGAATCAGCCTCGGTGCCAGGACCCGCCGCCCTGGCCAATGCATTGTTCGATGCCACGGGCCGGCGGTTCTATGCGGCCCCGTTCACACCCGATGCGGTGCGTGCCGTGCTCCACGCCACGCCCCCATGCGGACAGGACAGGCCCGCCTGATCACGTTTACTCCTTCAGAGCACCCGCGTGCCGCAGGCACTGCAAGCGCCACTCGGCATCAGCCTGCAGCTCCAGCGCTGCCAACAGAGCCCGCGTGGGCGCCATACCCTGTTGAGTCATGAAGCCTATAGGAGTGACCAGCTCGGGCGATCGCAGCGGCCGTGCGATCAGACCCGGCATGTGACGCACCGTGGCCACCATGGCGCCTGGCAGCACGGTGACCATGGCACCTCCATCCCCTGGGATACTCTCGGCCACGGCCATGACCAGGCTCAGCACGGAATTCGTTTCCATGGCGGGCAGCACCTCGCGCTGCACGGTAGCGAAGGCCTCGTCGATTACCGTGCGGTTGTGCATGTCGGGCGTGAGCAGGCAAAGCGGTAGGGCTGCCACCTCGCTCCAGGCGATTTCGGGCCCAAAAGCAAAGGGGCGGCTGTCGCACTGTGTATCCCGGCACAGCAGATAGTAATGTTCCTGGTACTGCAGCCAGGACTGCAGGCGCGGGCCACGCCGCGGCAGTCTGGCGCTGTATCCCAAAGCCAGGTCCAGGGACAGATCCTCGAGTCCGGTTTCTATCTCGGCCGAACTCATGGACAGCACCACGGGCATGATGCCGGGATGCCGCTGACGCAGCATGGCTGCGAAGCGCGTGAGCATGGGCATAGCCGTTGGCACGGCTGCCATGTGCAACTGGCCGCGCAGTGCTCCTGCGGCAGCACTCAGTTCCTGGCGCAAACTTTCCTCTGCGCGCAGCATGGCCAGGGCCGTAGTCAGCACCTGCTCGCCCTCGGGCGTGAAACCCGCAAACGACCGCCCCCTGCGCACGATGACGGCACCGAACTCATCCTCCAGCGCCTTGAGCGCATTGGATAGTGCAGGCTGCGTGATATGGCATGCCTGCGCCGCCCTTGCGAAATGGCGGTGCTCATTGAGCGCCACCAGATAACGCATGGAGGTCAGAAGGTTCATCAGGTATTGCTGCTAACCGTGATCGTGGGGAACTTGCTGGAGAAGTCCTTGGCCTTGAGAGCCACCTTCACGGCCAGATCGCGCGCCACCTTTTTGTAGACCTGTGCGGCTTCACTCTCGGGCTCGGCCACCACCGTGGGCTTGCCGCTGTCGGCCTGCAGGCGGATCTGCAGCGACAGGGGCAGTGCCCCCAGATAGTCGATGTTCTGCTCGCCGGCCATCTTCTTGCCGCCGTCGGCGCCAAAGATATGCTCGACGTGGCCACAGTTGGTGCAGACATGGGCAGCCATGTTTTCGACCAGGCCGAGAATCGGCACACCGACCTTCTCGAACATCTGAATGCCCTTCTTGGCATCGATCAGGGCGATGTCCTGGGGCGTGGTCACCACCACGGCACCCGTCATGGGCACGCGCTGGGACAGCGTCAGCTGGATGTCGCCGGTTCCGGGCGGCATGTCGACCAGCAGATAGTCCAGATCCTTCCAGTTGGTCTGGCGCAGCATCTGCTCCAGGGCCTGGGTGGCCATGGGGCCGCGCCAGATCATGGCCTGGTCGTTGTTGACCAGCAGACCGATGGACATGACCTGCACGCCATGGTTCTCCAGCGGCTCCATGGTCTTGCCGTCATGGCTTTCGGGCTTGCCCGAAACACCCATCATCATGGGCTGGCTGGGGCCGTAGATGTCGGCGTCCAGAATGCCCACGCGGGCACCTTCGGCGGCCAGCGCCAGCGCCAGATTGGCCGTGGTCGTGCTCTTGCCCACGCCGCCCTTGCCGGACGAGATGGCGATGATGTTCTTCACGCCGGGCAGCAGCTGCACGCCACGCTGCACGGCATGCGAGGCCACCTTGGTGGTGATGTTGACCGAGACATTGCCCACGCCGGCCACCGTCCTGGCCGCAGCGATGAACTGGCTGCGCAGCGCAGGCTGCAGGCTCTGGGCCGGATAGCCCATCTCCACATCGAACGAGACGTCGTCACCGGCAATCTGCAGATTGCGCAGGGCGCGCGTGCTCACAAAGTCCTTGCCAGTGTGCGGATCAAGCACGGTGGCCAGCGCGCTCAGAAGCGCTTGTTCTGTAACAGCCATTGGATTTAGTTTTCCAGAGGTTTCTTCAATGAGGGATAGTCTAGCGAAGCTGTCCAACCCCTGTGCACAGGAGACAATGCAGCCCTTTGCCCAAGATTTGAGAGACAGCCCGTGAAATTGAAGATGGCCGAAAATTCCCTGTTTGCAGTCCTGATGCGCTCACGCTGGTGGATCAGCTTTGCGATCTGCGCTGCGGTGGTGCTGGTGTCGCTGGCGGTGTTCCCCAAGGACATTTCGCCTTTTGCCGCTTTGGGAGCCTTCCCGTTCTTCGTCGTCGGCTGCATTGCCTGCTATAGGCAGCTGCGGGCCCCCAGCCCGGCCAGGCTGGAGCAGATTCAGCAGGTGATCGCCGAGCAGTCCTGGGCCGACTTCAGCGCACAGTTGCAGACTGCCTGGCAAGCCGAAGGCTATGAGGTTCAGCGCCTGAACCAGGCCGGCGCCGACCTGCTGCTGACGCGCAACGGCCAGACCAGCGTGGTCGGCGCGCGCCGCTGGAAAGCCGCCGCCCATGGCGTGGAGCCGCTGCGCGAGCTGCAGGCCGCACAACACAAGCTCAAAGCCGATCTCTGCGTTTACGTGGCTCTGCAGCCTCTGGGCGAAAATGCCGCCAGCTGGGCCGCGCAGAATCAATTGGTGGTGCTGGATGCCAAGTCCATCGCCACGCTGATTGCCAAGAACCAGAAAAAGAGCTGACGGCCGCCGCAGACTGTCACCAGGGCCGCCGCCGGCCCGCTCGATGGCCCGGCCCACCTACCGCCCGCGGCCCAATCCGGGCACACTGCAGCCATGGCGGCAGTGCAGTTCTCTCCCACCCTCCCATCCAGTCTTGCCGAAGCAGAGCGGCAGAGCTCCATAGGCCCTAGCTCCAGCATCGGGCAGACCGGCCTGTTGCTCAGCGGCGGCGGCGCCCGGGCTGCCTACCAGGTCGGCGTGCTGGCCGCCATCGCCGAGCTGCGCCGCGCTCGCGGTCTGCAGCATGGCCCCAATCCCTTTCCAGTGCTTGCAGGCACATCGGCAGGCGCCATCAATGTCGCAGCCCTGGCGTGCCATGCCGATGCCTTTGACAGCGCAGTGCGGCGCATGCTGCATGTCTGGGGCCATATGCATACCGAGCAAATCTACAAGGCCGACTCGCTCAGCGTGCTGCGCAGCGGCGCACGCTGGCTGACGCTGTTGTCGCTGGGCTGGGCGCTGGCCCGCTGGAGCCGCATGCGCCCGCGCTCGCTGCTGGACAATGCTCCGCTCAAAACCCTGATGAACAGCGGCCTCATGCCTTTCGAGCGCATCCCACAACTCATCGACAGCGGTCATCTGCACGCCCTGGCCATTACCGCATCCAGCTACAGCAGCGGTCAGCACATCACTTTCTTTCAGACTCGCGAGGCCTTGAGCCCCTGGGTGCGCGACCAGCGCAAGGCCGTGCAGACCCTGCTGACCGCCGATCACCTGCTGGCCTCGTCGGCCCTGCCCTTCATATTTCCAGCCATGCCGCTGCCCATGGACGGACATCTCGAGCATTTCGGCGACGGCTCCATGCGCCAGACTGCGCCCCTGGCACCAGCGATTCATCTGGGCGCCAGCAAACTGCTGGTCGTCGGCGCGGGCAGACGCCACGAGCCTGTGAGCAGCCAGCCCCAGGTCGATGCCAGCTATCCCACTCTGGCCCAGGTGGCCGGGCACGCGCTGTCCAGCATTTTTCTGGACACGCTGGCTGTGGACATAGAGCGTGCCGAACGCATCAATCACACGCTGAGCCTGATTTCACCGGCAGAGCGCATTCACAGCCGGCTGCGCCCTATCGAGGTACTGGCCATCACCCCCAGCGAGCGCATCGACGATATTGCCACACGCCACATCGACAAGCTGCCGCGGCCGGTGCGCACCCTGCTGGCCACGCTGGGCGTGCGCGCAGGCACGGGCAACCCCATGCGTGACGGCGCGCTGGCCAGCTACCTGCTGTTTGAGCAAGGCTATACCCGTGAACTGATAGCACTGGGCCGCAAAGACGCACTGGCTCGAAGTGAGGAGCTGTGCGCCTTTCTGGGTTGGCCTCAAGAATGTAACAAATGTTAATGATGCGAAAGGAGCCAGGCAAATGATGCGTGAGACACTTTGCATGACCTTCATCATCTTTCCGGCAATCGCCTAGTGACTCCATCCCCACAGCCCATCCGCGCTTCCAAATCGCTCAAGCTCTCGCTGATCCTGCCTTTTGTTGCACTGATTGCGCTGCTGACATCGGCCCTGGGCATGCTCTGGTACTGGACGGGCAGCAACACGGTGTCTGCCTTGTCCGAGCAGGTGATGGAAGAGAAGGCCGAGCGTATCGCGCTGATCGTGGATCGTCACCTGCACCCGTCCAGCGCCGTGCTGGAGGCTGCGTTTCCCAGCGGCCAGCCCGTAGCAGCCGATATCCGCGAACATATTCCCGACCTGATCTCCCGGCTGTGGGTGGCGACCTCGCTGCATACCCGGCCCAATGACTATGTGTACTACGCCAATATCGCGGGCCAGGGCATTGCTCTCAAGCGAGTGGCTCCAGAACTGGGCCAGTTGCGCCTCAAGACTCAGTCCGGCGAGCACCGCAGCTACTTCAAGGTCGCCAGCATGCATGCCGAGCCGATCTATGAATCCACCGAAACCAATCTGTTCGAGCCGCGCCAGCGCCCCTGGTTCAAGCTTGCGGCGGAGTCGGCCGATGTGATCTGGACTCCTGCCTATATCGACTTCAGCGCCAAGGACCTGGTGCTCACTCGCGCACGCCGCATTCTCTCCAGCAAGGGCAGCCTAGAGGGGGTGATTGCCACTGATATTTCGCTGCGCGCACTCAATGAATTCGTCAACCAGTTGCATCTGAGCGAACATGGCCGCGCCTTCATCATCGAGGCCGACGGCTCCCTGATCGCCGCCACCGGCATGCCCAACATCCACCGGCGCGAAGACGGCAAGCTGGAGCGCATGAGCGCCGCCAACAGCCAGGACCCGCTGATTCAGGCGGTGTACGACAAAATCCAGGGCGCCTTCCAGTCCTCGCTGTCCAGCGACGGCCCCGGCACGGCCCTGCTCGAAGATGACAGGCACAACCATATTCGCATTGCCTACCGTCGCCTGAGCAATGGAGCCGGTCAGGACTGGATGGCCGTGGTGGCCGTGCCGCACAAGGACATGCTGGCCGGCGTCTACCGCCATATGGCCCTGGTGGGCAGCCTGGGCTTGCTGGCCCTGGTCGTGGCCGTCGTCATCGGCACCCGCATCTTCGGCGCCGTGGCCAACGATATGCGCTCGCTGACCCGCGCCGTGCGCCGCGTGGGCCTGGGCGAAATCGACACGCCGATCGAAGTGCAGCGCCGCGATGAAATTGGCGAGCTGGCCCACAATTTCCACCGCATGCGCCACAGCCTGTTCACCGATCCACTGACCGGGGCCAGCAACCGCAGCGCACTGCAGCATATTCTGACCACACTCACCCGCCCCCTGCCCGGCCAGAGCATGGCCGCCCCGTTTGCCCTGCTGTTTGTGGACCTGGATCGCTTCAAGCCGCTCAATGACCGCTGGGGCCATGACAACGGCGATCTGGCACTGGCCGAGATCAGCCTGCGCCTGCGCAATCTGCTGCGCCCCGATGACGTCGTGGCGCGTCTGGGCGGTGACGAGTTCATCCTCATCCTGCGCGGCGTCAGCGACGAGGAGCAGGTACAGGCCGTGCGCCTGAAGATAGAGCATGCGCTGCAGCAACCGCTGGGCACGCTGCAAGGCATTCCCGAGGGCGAAGCCGTGACCGTGGGCGCATCCGTGGGACAAGCCCTGTATCCCAGGGATGCCCAGGATGCGCAAAGCCTGCTCAAGGTGGCCGACCAGGACATGTATCGCAACAAAAGGCCTTCGGTGGGCTGAGCGCAGCCTCGGCTATCGCTTCCAATTTTGAAGCTGCTTACGCCTTATATTCATAGAATTACCATTCTTTTCAGCTTAAAAGCAATATGTGCATTATGTAATTAGCTATAAAAAGCAAAGCGAATGCCGTTCCTGAACGAACTCGGCGGGTGCCGCCGCAAAACCCGCGCCCGCAGCCTGGTGCCAAGCCCTTCTAGAATGACGGGTTCTCTGTGAAAGCTGTTTCCTCATGACCGCACGCAAACTATTCGTCACCACCGCCCTGCCGTACGCCAACGGCAACTTCCACATCGGCCACATCATGGAATACATCCAGGCCGACACCTGGGTGCGTGCGCAGCGAATGCAGGGCAATGCGGTCAACTTCGTGGGTGCCGACGACGCCCACGGCGCGCCCATCATGATTGCCGCCGAAAAGGCTGGCAAGACGCCCCAGCAGTTCGTGGCCGACATCGCCGCCGGCCGCAAGCAGTACCTCGACGGCTTCCACATCGCCTTCGACAACTGGAGCAACACCGACAGCGCCGAAAACCACGAGTTGTCCAAGCAGATCTACCTGGACCTGAAGAAGGCCGGCTTCATCGAAACCCGCACCATCGAGCAGTTCTTCGATCCCGAGAAGAACATGTTCCTGCCCGACCGCTTCATCAAGGGCGAATGCCCGCGCTGCCACGCCAAGGACCAGTACGGCGACAACTGCGAAGTCTGCAGCTCGGTCTACGCGCCCACCGACCTCATCAACCCATTCTCGGCCCTGTCGGGAGCCACGCCGGTGATGAAGTCGTCCGAGCATTTCTTCTTCAAGCTCTCGGACCCGCGCGCCGTGGAGTTCCTGACCGAGTGGACGCAGAACGGCAAGCATGTGCAGCCCGAAGTGGCGGCCAAGATCAAGGAATGGTTCGGCGTGCGCACCAACCCCGACGGATCGACCAGCGAAGGCCTGGACGACTGGGATATCAGCCGCGACGCGCCCTATTTCGGCATCGAGATTCCCGACGCTCCAGGCAAGTACTTCTATGTCTGGCTGGATGCGCCCGTGGGCTATCTGGCATCGCTCAAGGAACTGCTCAACCGACGCGGCGAAGACTACGACGCCTATATGGCCGACCCCGACCTGGAGCAGTACCACTTCATCGGCAAGGACATCATCACCTTCCACACCCTGTTCTGGCCTGCGATGCTCAAGTTCAGCGGCCGCAAGACGCCGACCAGGATCTGCGTGCACGGCTTCATGACCGTGAACAACGGCGAGAAGATGAGCAAGAGCCGCGGCACCGGCCTCGACCCGCTCAAGTACCTGTCGCTCAAGATGAATCCCGAGTGGCTGCGCTACTACCTGGGCGCCAAGCTCAACGGCAAGAACGAAGACATCGACTTCAATCCCGAAGACTTCATGCTGCGCGTCAACTCCGATCTGATCGGCAAGTACGTGAACATCGCTTCGCGCGCCGCAGGCTTCATCAGCAAGCGCTTTGACGGCAGGCTGGGTCAGGTAAGCGAAGACGGCCAGGCCCTGCTGGACGCGCTGCGCGAGCAGCAAGCCGCCATCGTCGCCGCCTACGAGTCCCGCGACAGCGCCCGCGCCGCGCGCGAGATCATGCTGCTGTGCGACAAGGTCAACAGCTATGTGGACGCCAACAAGCCCTGGGAACTGGCCAAGAAGGAAGGCATGGATGCGCGATTGCACGATGTGTGCACGACCTGCATCGAAGCCTTCCGCATCCTGACCATCTACCTGAGCCCCATCCTGCCCGGCGTGGCCGCCGAAGTGGCCCGATTCCTCATCGTGCCGCCCGAGAGCTTTGCCGACGTGGTCAAACCCCTGGGCGCAGGCCACCAGATCGGCATCTACCAGCATCTGATGCAGCGCGTCGATCCCAAGCAGCTCGAAGCCCTGTTCGAAGCGCCATCTTCTGCAGGTTCGGGCCAGGCCGCCCCCGCCACCGAACCCGCCAAGGCCGAGAAGAAGGCTGCCAAGAAGGCCGAGCCCGTGATCGACCCCAATGCCCCCGGCGGCGAGCCGCTGGCCGAGACCATCAGCATCGACGACTTTGCCAAGGTCGATCTGCGCATCGCCAGGATTCTGGAATGCAAGACGGTGGAAGGCTCGACCAAGCTGCTGCAGCTGACGCTGGACGTGGGCGAGAAGGACGAAAACGGCCAGCCCAGGACCCGCAATGTGTTCAGCGGCATCAGCAGCATGTACCAGCCTGAGCAGCTGCAGGGCAAGCTGACGGTGATGGTGGCCAATCTGGCTCCGCGCAAGATGAAGTTCGGACTGTCCGAAGGCATGGTGCTGGCCGCCAGCCATGCCGACGAGAAAGCCCACCCCGGCATCTATGTGCTGGAGCCCTTCCCCGGCGCCATGCCCGGCATGCGGATTCATTGATCCTATGCCCCCTCCTGAGTCGCCTTCGGCGCCTTCCCCCTGGGGGGACGACAGCCTCGCTGCGGGGCGGCGGGGCCGCCTTAGGCCCTTGCTCGCTGTCCCCGAGCTGGGCTCTGCCCTTTGCATGCTCCGCAAACCCTCGCGCTTCCTGGCCCTGGGGGCTTTTTGCTTCAGCCTGACGCTCTCGGGCTGCACCGTGATCGCCGTCACCGGCACTGCCATCAGCGTGACGGCCGGGGCCGTGGGTCTGGCCGCCGATGCCGCCATCGGCACGGCCAAGATCGTGGGCAAGGGCGTGGGCAAGGCCGCTGACGCCTTGATGGATGAGGACCAGCCCGATGCCAGCGGCGTGAATATTCGCTACCGCGATCCGTCGGCTACCGCTCCCGCAGCGGCAGAAATGCCGGCAACGTCCGCCAATACCACGCCTTCCGCGCCCTCTGACGGAATGCCGCCGCAAAACTGACGAATCACCCGTACCCTTTCACAGGAAACCGCATTGCGCTATACATCAGATAGCGCAATGCGGTTTTTTGATGCCCTGGCGCGCACCCGCAAGCACAAGCGCAGCGCATAACTAAATAACCAATAACTTCCTGTTACACCACCGGGATATTGAGCTTGTCAGAGCCGGTCCGCTTCCTAGAATCCGACTCCATCGGCTCTGCCTGCTCCGCCCCTGCCCAGAAGAATGCTCGACATTCGCCACACATAACAAAGGCCGCGCACATTCAGGCATCGAGGTCATAAATCCCCCACGCGGCCTTGCGTGGGGACAACGGGAGGCCCCATGCGATCGAAACCCTTGCTCACTTCAGCGCGCCCTGCGCTATGGCTGGCTTTTGCCCTGGCAGCGCCGCTGCCCAGCCTGGCCAACCCTGCCGCCACCTCCTTGCGTGTGCAGGATGTGGCCGTGCTGGCTGCCAGCTGCGCCAACTGCCACGGCCCGGACGGCCGCTCCACGGGCGTCATTCCCCAGCTGCGCGGCCTGCCTGAGGCCCATCTGCTGCAGCGCCTGCAGGCCTTCAAGGCCGGCACCGCCAAGGACGCCACCGTCATGACCCGTCTGGCCAAGGGCTACGACGATGAGCAACTCAAAGCGCTGGCCCAGTGGTTCAGCAAGAAGGGCCAGTAAATGCAGATCAATCGTCGTCAAATTCTCGGCGGTGCCGCCGCCGGCGCAGCCAGCTTCGCCATGCCCGCCATCGTGCAGGCCAAGGCAGCCTCGGCCCATGTGGTCGTGATCGGCGGCGGCTTTGGCGGAGCCACGGCCGCGCGCTATCTGCGCCAGTTCGCGCCGCATATCCAGGTCACGCTGGTGGAGCCGGCCGAGCGCTTCTATACCTGCCCCTTCTCCAATCTGTACCTGGCCGGCCTGCGCAGCTGGGACAGCATAGGCCACGGTTACGGCGGTCTGCGCAAGGCCGGCGTGAACGTGGTCCATGCACGTGCCGACCAGGTCCTGACCGACTCCAGGCGCGTGCTGCTGTCCAACGGTCAGGCGCTGAGCTATGACAAGCTGGTGCTCTCGCCCGGCATCGATATGCGCTGGAATGCACTGGAGGGCTATGACGAGGCGGCTTCCCAGCTCGCCCCCCATGCCTGGAAGGCCGGTGCGCAGACCCAGCTGCTCAAGAAGCAGCTCGAAGCCATGCCCGACGGCGGCAAGTTCGTGATGGTCATTCCTGCCAACCCTTTCCGCTGCCCGCCCGGCCCCTACGAGCGCGCCGCCATGGTGGCGCACTACCTCAAGAAGCACAAACCCCGCTCCAAGATTTTGCTGCTGGACGACAAGGATGCCTTCTCCAAGCAAGGTCTGTTCATCCAGGGCTGGAAGGCGCTCTACGGCGACATGATCGAATGGGTCAAGCAGGCCGATGACGGCAAGGTCACGCGCGTGGATGCCAGGAACCTGGAAGTGGAAACTGCGTTCGGCACCAGGCACAAGGCCGATGTGCTCAACGTCATCCCGCCCCAGAAGGCCGGCTTTATCGCCGACCGCGCCGGCGTAACCAATGCCAGTGGCTGGGTGCCCGTCAAGCCCGAGTCCTTTGAGTCCACTCAGGTCCAGCATGTCTATGTGCTGGGCGACGCCACGATTGCCGCGCCCATGCCCAAGTCCGGCTTTGCCGCCAATACACAAGGCAAGGTGGCCGCTGCTGCGATTGCCGCCGAGCTGAGCGGCCAGCCCCTGCCTGCGGCGGCCTTTGCCAACACCTGCTACAGCCTGATCGGCGCCGACTACGGCATCTCCGTGGCCGGCGTCTACCGCACGGCAGCGGGCAAGCTGATCGAGGTGCCAGACTCCGGCGGCGTGAGTCCCTTGAACGGCGATGCCGCCTTCCGCAAGGCCGAGGCCGACTACGGCGCAGCCTGGTACAAGGCGATCAGCGCGGATATCTGGGGTGGTTGACTAGAGGCATCCCCCTGAGGCGCTAACGCGCCTTCCCCCTTCTCTCGTTGCGCTTCGCTTGCGGGAAGGGGGACGCTGGCTTTGCTGCGGGGCGGCCCTTGCTCGCCAGCCCGAGCGAAAGTTCACGCTTCATGCGCTGGATGCGAATCTCTGCCACCCGCCCTCCTCTGCTTTATTGAACGACTGATATGTTGTTGTGGTCTGTTTTTTTGCTAGGCATGGCCTTCGGCGTCGCCGCGCGGCTGGGGCGTTTCTGTCTGCTGCGCGGCCTGCGCCAGCAAATGGGGCTGGATACCGAAGTCGCGGCGGGCCAGGCACCTGCATTGCAGGCCTTTGCCCTGGCCTTGGCCGTGGCCTTGCTGGCCTCGCAGGGGCTGCAGGCTCTGGGAATGCTCGATCTGAGCCAGGCCGCCATTGCGCGGCCCAGCTTTTCCATGGCTGGCGTGCTGATTGGTGGTTTGCTGTTTGGCATCGGCATGGTGCTGGCACGCGCCTGCGGAGCACGCTCTCTGGTGCTGCTGGCGGGAGGCAATCTGCGCTCTCTGGTCACCCTGGTGTTTCTGGCGCTGGGCGCACAACTGGCCATGACGGGTGTGCTGACGCCTCTGCGCCTGTGGCTGCAGGCCCTCACCCCCCTCACTCTGGCCCAGGCCACCTTGCCCGCCTATCTGTCTTCCCTGAATACATGGCTGCTGACGCTTGGGCTGGCCTTGCTGCTGCTGGCCTACGCCCTGCTGCGTCCCGGCCTGCGTCAAAGCCGCTTGCAGTGGGGCAGTGCGTTGCTCATAGGCCTGCTGGTGGCTGCCGGCTGGTGGCTGACTGCGCATATCGGGGTCGATGAGTTCGAGCCGGCCCGCCTCACCTCGCTGAGCTTCATCGGCCCGATCGCCGAGACCCTGCTCTATCTGCAACTGTCCGTGGGCCGCGAGCCCGGCATAGGCCTGGCGCTGACGGCTGGCGTGCTCGCCGGCGCATTTCTCGCAGCCTTTGGCAGTCGCACGGCACGCTGGGAAGGCTTTGACTCCACCAGCCGGCTGGCTGCCAGCGCCGGTGGCGGCCTGCTGATGGGCATTGGCGGCGTGCTGGCCGCAGGCTGCTCCATAGGCCAGGGGCTGAGCGGGCTGTCCACGCTGTCGCTGGCCAGCTTTGCGGCCGTTGCCGGCATCCTGCTCGGAGCGCTTCTCAGCCTGCGCCTGCTGCGCCAGCAATAGCGCTGGCTTCGCTTGGGTATTCACCTCCGGATCAGGACCTGCTCCTAGAATCTCCAGCCACCAGCTCTGCTTGTGCCGCGTGTCGGCTGAGAGGCAATCCCATCGCGCTGCGCCCAAGCTTGCTTCCCTCCCCCGAATCCAAGGCCTGAATCAGGCCCCATTCCCATTACAGGAGCAATGCTCATGCAACGTCGCCATTTCCTCTGGACTCCGCCCGCACTCGCCCTGGGCGCCGCTGCCGGCCCGGCAATGGCTGCACCCGCCATCATCAGCAGCCAGTCGCCCATCCTGCCGCGCAAGGGCAAGGGGCCGCGTATCGTGATCTGCGGCGGCGGCTGGGGCGGCCTCACGGCGGCACGCTATCTGCGCGAGCTGATTCCCGCTTCCGACGTCGTGCTGCTGGAGCGCAATCCGACCTTCTGGTCCGGCCCCATGAGCAATAAGTGGCTGGTGGACATAGTTGGCACGGACTTCGTGAACCGCGACATGCTGCACCCTGCCAACAAATACGGCTACACGCTGCTGCAGACCGAAGTCACGGGTTTCGAGCGCGACAAAAAGCTGGTGCGCACGGCCCATGGCCTGATCGAGTACGACTTCCTGATTCTCTCGGGCGGCATTCGCAACGATTACGAGGCCTGGTTCGGCAACGACCAGCACGCCATCGAGTACACGCGCACGCATTTCCCCAACGCCTACATCCCCAACCAGGAGATGCTCTCGCTCAAGAGCAAGGTCAAGAACTTCAAGGGCGGCACGCTGGTGATGACGCTGCCGCCGCCACCGCATCGCTGCCCGCCCTCGCCCTATGAGCGCGCCTGCCTGATCGCCTGGCACATCAAGAAGAACAAGATTCCCGGCAAGATCCTGATCCTCGACCCCAAGCCCAAGATCGCCCCCATCGGCGTGGGCTACAAGCAGGCTTTCGAAGAGTTGTACGCAGACATCATCACCCATGTGCCCAATGCCGGCGTCAAGGAAGTGGACCCCTTCAACAAGCAGATCAAGACCGCTGCGGGCGACTTCAAGTTCGACGACGCCATCCTCATGCCGCCCCACCAGGCCGCCGACATGGTCTGGAAGGCAGACCTGATAGGCAAGGATGCGGCCACCGGCAAGCCCACGGGCTGGGCCGATATGCATAACCGCCTGTTCCATGCCAGGAGCGACGACCGCGTCTACTTTGTGGGCGATCTGATGGGCGCGATCTCGCCCCAGTTCGGCCACTATCCCAAGAGCGGCCATGTGGCCAACTACATCGGCAAGATCGTCGCCCGGAACATTGCCGAGCGCGTGGCCGGCAAGGAGGTCGTGGCCCGGCTGCCCGACAACCTCTGCTACATGATGGTCAACGGCGACCCTCAGGAGGAAATTTCGGTGAAGTTCGAATACGAGGTGGACGCCAGCGGCCAGGTCAACCAGACCCAGATCGACATGGATGTGCGCACCTCCGATCTGGTCAAGGAAGACTTTGCCTGGATCAACGGCAAGTTCGGTGATTTCTTGGGCACTTAAATCTCCCCCTGAGCGGCTTTGCCGCTTCCCCCTCTCTCTTCGGGAGGGGGACGACGCCCTCTGCTAGGCGCCCCCGCCGCGAGGCGGCTCTTGCTTGGCGTCTCTCGCTTGGAGCCGGTGCGAGTTTTGAAGTTTTGTTGATTGGATTGAAGAGAAGCAATGTTCAAGAACACCACCCGTAGAAGCATGGTGCTGAGCGCGGCGGCAGCCGGCGCCAGCCTGGCCCTGCCCGTCCCTGCTCTCGCCCAGGCCAAGGCTCCGTTGGTCGGGCCGCTGGCCCCCAACCCGGCCGAGTTCAGAAAAGCCATGGAGCAGTTCACGGGCGGCAAGCCCGGCCTGGCAGAAGGCCTGCAGCTGGAGGTGCCCGTGCTGGCCGACAACCCCAGCGCCGTGCCCGTCAAGGTCAAGGTGACGCTGCCCATCACCGAGCAGGACTGGTGCGAGGAGATCATTGTGCTGGCCGAGCTCAACCCCTCGCCGCTGACCTGCCGCATGCAGTTCACCGCAGCAGCCGGAACGGCCGAGGCGGCGGTGCGCATACGCCTGTCCCAATCGCAGACTGTTCACGCGCTGGCGCGCATGAAGAGCGGCAAGGTGCTGGTCGCCAAACAGGCGACGACCGTGGCCGCCAGCGGCTGCGGCATGTGAATCTGGCCCCCCCTGAGTCGCTGCGCTCCCTTCCCCTCTGTTGTGTCCCGCTTTGCGTGGCCGAGGGGGACACCGCCCGCGAGGCAGGGCGGCCTTTGCGCGGCGGTTGCTGGCCCAGGCCCACTTCTGGTATGGAGCGTAGCTGCATCCACATTCACGATAGATGCCTGAACTGAAAGGAATTTTGATGAATAAACCACCCCGCGTATGGGTCAGCAATGCCAACCCCAAGAAAGGCGAAGTGCTGCGCGTGCGCGCGCAGATGGAACATGTGATGGAAAGCGGTCTGCGCACCGACCCGGCCACGGGCAAGGTGCGCCCGCGCAATATCGTCAGCCGCTTTGAAGCCAAGCTGGGCAATACCTTGCTGTTTGCCTGGGAGCCAGGTATTTCGATTGCCCAGAACCCTTATATCGAGTTCACCTTTGTGGCGCGCGAAAGCGGCGAGCTGAATATGCAGTGGAAGGACGAGCAAGGCCAGACACTGAGCGCTCAGAAGACGATCAGCGTCGCCTGATCGCGAGAGCCATGAGAAATGGCGCCCCACGCTTGCCCACTACGTGTGGCCGCGGCCCCGGCGTTTTCATCTTGGGGCGGCCCGGCGATGAAAAAGCCCCGCCCGGTTTGCACCGGAGCGGGGCTTTTTTCATGGATGACAGGCCTCAGTTGCCCTGATAGCGGCCGGGGCGATGGCTGATCCACAGGAACATGCTCATGATGACCGCAGCGAGCACCGAATACGCCACACGCTCCAGCGGCACGATGGCCAGCGCCAGCAGCACAACAGTGCAGTCGATCATCATCTGCACCTTGCCGGCGCGAATGCCGTAGCGGTCCTGCAGGTAGAGAGAGACGATGGTGGCTCCGCCCAGGCTGGAATGATGCCGTGCGAGGAACAGGCAACCCGATCCCATGAGCAAGCCCCCAGCCACGGCCGCATAGAGCGGATTCAGATAGTCGATATGGATGAAGCGCGGGCCCACATCGGCCATCAGCGCCAGCATGGCAACCGAGACAAAGGTCTTGATCGTGAACTCCGCGCCCATGCGCTTCCAGGCAAACCAGTAGAACGGCAGATTGATGACGAAGAAAATGGCGCCGAAAGGCAGTCCCGTCACATAGTGCAGCAAAAAGGCCACGCCCGCCGTGCTGCCCGTGAGCAGTCCCGCCTGCGCAAACAGCATCATGGTGATGGAGACAAACAGCGAGCCCGTGAACAGGGCCTGCGCGTCCTCGAAGCGGCCATGGCGCAGGCCCGAAGTGGCCGGTGCAGCAGCAGCGGGGGCATCCATGCGGCCGGCCAGAGCAGAACTGGCCGAAGAAGATAGCGGTGTCGACATGTCGGGTAAGACAGCAAGATTGATGCCCATGATCTCGATAAAGACCGGGACGAGCCGGTGCGGATAACACCGGGAAACCCCTTAATTTTACGGATGGACTCATGCTGCATGCACATGATTTGCTGCAACGCAACAAATCCCGAAGGGGAATTTCAGGCGCAATTCCGTCGAATATTTCAAGCTTTTTGGCTTCCATCGCTTACCGGTAAAGCGCTAAAAGCTATTAATTCAGAAGCATCTCGACTCCCCCGCCACCACAGCATTCAGGCCCTCTCCAGACCAGAGGCAAAAAAGCCCTGTCTGCACCATCGCAAACAGGGCTTTGAAGAGATCTGGTGGCTTTGCAGGCGATCAGCCGCGCGGCTCGTCGGGCAGACGTTCGCGGTTGAGCGTGCGCAGCACCCGGCCATCGGCGCCAAAGGTCACCGTGAACTGCATCTCGCGCGTGGGCGGATCGATGTAGTTCCAGTCCCAGTCGGTTTCCTGCTTGAGCTTGTAAGTCATCATCTTGGCAGGCTTGCCCAGCATGCGGCGCACCTCGTTTTCCTCCATGCCGGGCACGATCTTGGCAAACACATGCGGGGCCAGCACCTGGCGCAGCGCGCTCATCTTGCCGTCAGTGTCTATGGTGATCATGTAGTTCCTGGCACCGGCCGGCTGACGGTTGTACTCGAAGGTTCGCGAGCCGTCTTCCTCGTTCCAGATGCGTTCGGGCTCGCCAAACTTCGCGCGCACATCGGCCTCGGTGGACAGGCCCTCCTCCAGCTCCTTGATCTTCTGCTCGTCGCAACCCAGCAATGCCAGAGTGCTGATCGCAGCCGCCGCCAGGGCCGCTGTCACACGGGAAAAAATATTCATGGGCTTGAATCACAATGCTTGCCAGACAGAATGCGAATTCTGACAGCAAGCCACCCGCGCACGCGCGCCACTTTTGCAAACGCTTGTCAAAACGGAGCTATCCCCAGTGAGCACAACCATAGAGCAGCTGTTTTCCCAATTCACCAGCGCCGCACAGGCGGCCCAGGATCAGCAGGACAAATGGCTGATCATCGATCCCGTCTACGAGCACCTCGAAACACTGCAAGATGCCGCACTGGAGCAGGTTCTGCCGCATATCTTGACGCTGATCGAAACCTATCCCGAACTGGACTATGGCGGCCCAGGTCCGTTCGGCAGCCTGATCGAGGAGCACCCCATGGCCGCCTACACCCCGGCCTTGCTGGCGTCGCTGGAACGTCAACCCAGCGTGCAGGTGATAGGCTGGCTGGACCGCACCATGCGCGTGGACGAGGATTTCCAGCGCAATGACCCGAACCCGGTTGGAGCCACCGAATTTGCCGCTGTGCTGCGCAAGATCGTCGATTCGCCGCTGGCCTCGGACGACTGCAAGGAGTTCGCGCAGATCTGTCTCAAGGATCTATAAGAACGAGCTTGCGATCTCCTCGCGCCGCGACAGAGGGCTTTACGGGATGGAATGCCAGGGGGCGGCCCCGCGCGCGCGATACCGTAGCAATAGCCGTGCTATTGCGAGGATTTGCGCGGCCGGCGAGGCAACGCCGCATACCGCCCCTGACCGGGCGCCCGCAAAGACACTGTCCCGCAGGGTTGGCGCGAAATCGGACGATTTCTGCACTCTGTCTCTTGCTTGCACCCCGGTGCAAGCGGCGAGCCATCGCTTCGAACTCATCCCGATTGCGCTCCAACGCGGCTGCGTAGAGATCGCAAGCACGTTCTAATAGCCCGGAACGGGCCTGGCGTCCGCGACGGGCTAAAATCCGCTGTTCTGAGAGGTTTTACACATATGTCTTTCTTCCGTCGCCCCGACTACCGTTCCGACACCACCAACTTCATCAACGACCTGAAGCAGCAAAAGCCCGAGCTGGACAAGCAACAGCAAGCCGGTCGCGCCCTGCTGTGGGACAAGGACGTGAACTATGAAGTCTGGGAAGATCTGCGCGCCGGTCGCGTGGAACAACAGCCCTACGTGTACCAGACCAACCACTCCTGATCTTTTCGATGAAATCAGCCTCAAGCGCTTACTCATCAAGCGCGCTCAGCTCTGCAATCCATAGCAGACCATGAGCGAGGCTGAAGAACAGACCCTGTTGCCGGGCCAGAACCCGGACGCTTCTGATCCGTCGCCTTCGGTCGTCGATCAGGTGGCCCTGGCACGCCTGTATGGCGAGCCGCTGTTTGCGCTGCCCCAGGATCTCTATATCCCGCCCGATGCGCTGGAAGTCTTTCTCGAAGCCTTTGAAGGCCCGCTGGACTTGCTGCTCTACCTGATCCGCAAGCAGAACTTCAACATCCTCGACATCCCCATGCTGGACGTGACGCGCCAGTACATGACCTATGTGGACGAGGTGCGCAGCCGCAATCTGGAGCTGGCAGCCGAATATCTGCTGATGGCGGCCATGCTCATCGAGATCAAATCGCGCATGCTGCTGCCGCCCAAGAAGCAGGAGGACGGCGAGGAAGCCGAGGATCCGCGCGCCGAGCTGGTGCGCCGCCTGCTCGAATACGAGCAGATGAAGCTGGCCGCCCAGCAACTGGGACAGCTGCCCACCTACGGGCGCGACTTTCTCAAGGCCACGGTCTATATCGAGCAAAGCCTGCAACCGCGCTTTCCGGATGTGGAAATCGGCGAGTTGCAAGCCGCCTGGCGCGACATCCTCAAGCGCGCCAAGCTGGTGCAAAGCCACAAGATCACGCGTGAAGAGCTGTCGGTGCGCGAGTACATGAGCCAGATCCTCAAGCAGTTGCAGGGTCAGCGTTTTGTGGAGTTCGAGCGCATCTTCAATCCGGAAAAAGGCTCGACCGTGCTGGTCGTCACCTTTATCGCCATGCTGGAGCTGGCCAAGGAAACGCTGATCGAAATCACCCAGGCCGAAGCCTACGCGCCCATTTATGTGCGCCTGGCCTATACCCCGGTGTGAGGCCGGAGAACAGTTGCAGGGCCTCGGCCTTGTAACCCTATGGCCCACCAGAAGTTCAGCAAGGGCTTACATTCGCATCCTGGGCTGCAGCACGCCAGCCTCCTGTTCCACCGCGCCTTGACGCGACACACACGACATGACATATAGCGTCAAAGAAATTTTCTACACCTTGCAAGGCGAAGGCGGCCAGGCCGGCATGCCCGCCGTGTTCTGCCGCTTTGCGGGCTGCAATCTGTGGACTGGCCGCGAGCAGGACAGACCCAAGGCCATCTGCCAGTTCTGCGACACCGATTTTGTCGGCACCGACGGCACGCTGGGCGGCAAGTTCACCACGGCCGATGAACTGGCCGAGCGCATTCTGGGCCAGTGGCCAGCCGATGACAGCCGACACCGCATGGTGGTGTTGACGGGCGGCGAGCCTTTGCTGCAGGTCGACCAGGCCCTGATCGCAGCCCTGCATGCGCGCGGTTTTCGTATCTCGGTGGAAAGCAACGGCACGGTGACCGCACCCGAAGGCATAGACTGGCTGTGCATCAGCCCCAAGGCCGGTGCGGACTGGATTCAGCGCAGCGGGCAGGAGCTCAAGCTGGTCTGGCCTCAGCCCACGTTCGATCTGGCGGCCATTGAAGCCAGCACCGAGTTCCAGCACTATTTTCTGCAGCCCATGGACAACGCCCAGCAGAGCAGCAATATTGCCGCCTGTATCGCGCAATGCATGCAGCGCCCCGGCTGGCGCCTGAGCCTGCAAACCCACAAGCTCACGGGAATTAGATGACCCCCCTGAGTCGCTTCGCGCCTTCCCCCGGGGGACGACGGCCTTTGCTGCGGGGCGGCCCTTGCTGGCCGTCCGCCATGGGGTCCGTTCCCAACTCAAAGGCAGAAGGCAATGCTCAGAGTCACCGATCACTGATATGCAGTTCACCGTTCACCAGCGTTTTTTCTTCGATGCCGCCCATACTCTGGAGCGGGCTATCGAGACCGAGAGCAGCCGCCGCATTCACGGCCATACTTACTGGGCGGAAGTCAGCGTGAGAGGCCCGCGCAATCCGGACAACGGCATGGTCATCGACCTCGGCCACCTGCGCGCGCGCCTGGAGTTGCTGCGCGATCAGCTAGACCATCACTTTCTCGATGAAGTGCCGGGCCTGGGCAAGCCCACGCTGGAAAACCTCTGTCTCTTCATCGCCAATGCCCTGGCCGACCTCGAGCCTGCGCCCAGCCGCATCCGCGTCTGGCGCGACAGCATCGGCGACGGCTGCGTGCTCGATCTGTCCTGAAGACAGCCACCGCATAGGCCCCGAAACAAACCCAAAAAAAGGCCCCGCTATTGCGGGGCCAGCTTGCTGAGAGTCAGACGGCTTCCCCACCAGGAGGCCTAACTCGGCAAGATCATCAGACAGCAGAGTGCGGCAGCCGCCGCAACTCTTTGCTGCCCATGCTCTTAGAAATTGTGGCGCAGGCCGATTTCGTAGCCCGTCAGGCTCTTGCCCACAGCGGGTGTAGGGCTCAGCGACGAACCCAGCTTGCGGGAAGCCTTGTCGTCGTTGCTCATGCGTGCCACGGCCGCATAGATTTCGGTGCGCTTGGACAGCTTGTAGCCATAGCCCAGGGCCAGACGCTGGGAGTCCGCATCGCTTTGCTTCTTGTCCTTGTACCAGGTGTAGGCAGCGCGCAGTTCGCCGGCGCCCAGAGGCATCTTCATGCCCAGGCTGTACAGATCGACACGCTTGCCGTTGCCGCGGTCGGACGCGATCAGCAACATAGGAGTGACAACGCCGAAGTTGTAGGAAGCACCCAGATTCATGGTCTTGTAGTCCACGCCAGCGGCAGCCGTGCCGCCGCGGGCGATGCCGTAGGCTGCGGCAACGTTCAGAGGACCGTTGGCATAGCCCAGACGCAGGCCGGTGGAGCTGGCCAGGCTGTGGTCGTCGGCCTGCTCGCCAAAGCTGTGGGTCAGCTGACCGTAGACGCCACCCAGCTTGGGCAGCAGATAGCTGATGGCATTGGAGTTGCGCTTGGGGTTGGAGCCTTCGGAGGTGCCTGCAGCCGAGCCGCTGATCAGGTTGTGGCCGTTGATGGCGCCCATGCCGGTGTCACCGAAGGCATGAAAGGTCTCCAGGTTCTGGTAGGCGGGGGTCTTGTCGCGACCCAGGCGGACTTCACCGAAGTTGCCCAGCAGGCTGACGGTGGAGCGGCGATCGAATTTGAAGCCGGAAGCCGTGCCGTCGTCCACGCCCAGGCTGCCTTCCAGCCAGAAATCGGCCTTCAGGCCGCCGCCCAGATCTTCCACGCCGCGAAAGCCCAGACGGCTGCTGGAGTTGCCGCCGTTGGCCAGGCCGGAAACGCTTTTGCCGGTCGTGGAGATGTGGGCCACCGACACGTCGGCCACGCCAAAGACGGTCACGCTGGATTGAGCCAGGGCACCGGCGGAAACGGTCAGGGCGGCAAGGGCGAGAAGAGTTCGTTTCATGCTGTTCACTTGTTTGTAGAAATGAGAAAGCCCATGCAGTACGGAGATGGCCTGCCTTGGACGGGCCCCGTCTGGGACTGAAGTCATTAAACAAAGTGAAAATGAAACATTAGTTACAACCCTTAAATTCTCAACAAAACAACAATCTCAACCACAATCGTCACATCGTCCTACATCAGCGGTTGGCAGAACTATCGACATCGAGAATGCGCAGGCGCCGCATTTCCCTGTCAATGCCCTCAATGAACTACATGGGTTTTACCGATCGCATTTAGACTTGCGTGATTTTTCGCAAGCACAGGCCTGCCCCATTCCAGCAACGCGCAAAGCGCCCCAGAGAGACAACCATGTTCCGCACCCTGCTCAAATCCAAGATCCACCGCGTCAAGACCACGCAATGCGAGCTGCACTACGAAGGCTCCTGCGCCATCGACGAGGATCTGCTGGATGCCGCCAACATTGCTGAAAACGAACAGGTCCATATCTGGAATATCGACAACGGAGAGCGCTTCGTGACCTATGCCATCAAGGGCGAGCGCGGCTCGGGCATGATTTCCGTCAACGGTTCGGCTGCCCGCCGCGCCAGCGTGGGCGATCTGCTCATCATTGCCGCCTTCGCCCAGGTTCATGAAAGCGATGTGGCCGAGCACCAGCCCCAGCTGGTCTTTGTGGACGACAGCAACAAACAGGTCGAGCTGCGCCACAAAGTGCCCACCCAGATGCTGTAAAAACGGCTTTTGCCTCCAACACCGAGCGAGAGAACTCCATGCCTCATCTGCATATTGAATACACCGACAACCTGACCGGCCTGAACGAGCGCGAGCTGATGCGCGACATCAACGCAGTGGTCTGCTCCCATCCCTCCGTTCTCGATGAAGCCGATGTGAAGGCCCGTATTGCCCGCCTGAACATGGACCATGTCTATATCGGCACCCAGCCCGAAAAGCGCGGCTTTGTCCATGTACACCTGCAGCTGATGGCAGGCCGCAGCACCGAAGCCAAGAAGCAGATGTCGGACGGCATTGCCGAAGTCCTGCGCCGCCTCGTGCCCCAGCCTGCCGATGTGATGGTGCAGCTGAGCGTGGACGTATCCGATATGGACAAGGCCACCTACTTCAAGGGTCGCCTCTAAGTCCTTCACGACTCCCGCAACAGCGCCCGCAGCCCATGCTTGCGGGCGTTGCTGTTTCAGGGACATCGGCCTGAATAAAAATCGCCTTGCCTTCTCCAAAGGCACAAACAGCTCTTGAATCATGAGCAGACCTGACTCTCGCCCCCGCTGCCCCCACTGTCACCGAGCACTGCGCACCTGCATCTGCTCGCTGGCCCAGGCGGTCGCGCATCAGGCCGAAGTGCTGATCCTCATGCATCCCATGGAAGTGCATGAAGCCAAGGGCACGGGGCATTTGCTGCATCTGTGTCTGCCGCATAGCCGGGTGATGGTGGGCGAGGAATTCGATGCCGCCGAGCTGGAAGCCGCTCTCCATGGAAGCTGGACCAGTTGGGCCGATACCGATGGTGCGCCACGCCACAGCCTGCTGCTCTACCCCGATACCGCAGAGCAGGATGCCGCCCTGGAGCTGGCTGCGGCCAGCCCCCTACCCTTGCCCTGGCCGCAGCCGCCAGAGCGCCTTCGGCTGGTGGTCATCGACGGCACCTGGCGCAAAAGCCGCAAGATGCTCTATCTCAATCCTGCTCTGCAAGCCCTGCCGCGCCTGCCCCTCCAAAATGTGGAGGACTCCGGTTACGCCATCCGCAAGGCCCATCTGCCAGGGCAGCTCTCCAGCTTCGAGGCAGCGGCCCAGGCCCTGGCACAGCTGCACAACTGGACAGCAGATGGGTCAGCCAATGCAACACTGCATGAAGTCTTCAAGCAGTTTGTGACGCAGCAACTGCAGCTGCGCCAACGCAATCAGGCGCCCCAAAGGAGCGCCTGATGTTCAGCCGTCAAACGGCTTTCGACTCAGCGGTTGTTGACCACCTGCTCAGGCACATCGGCAGGCTTGGCAGGATCAGTCACCACCAGAGCGGGGCCGCTGCGCTCGCTCTTGCCGCGCTTGCGCTCTGCTGCCCCGTCGTCGGCGCTCAGGCTGTCGCGGGTGTTTTTCTGCACGGCAATCGCACCGAACAGAGCCAGTGCAAAAGCCATGGCATAGAACCCTTTTTCGCTGAGTTGCAACGTGGCGTTGAAGAGACCTGTGCCCAGAAGCAGCACCGCGATGATCAGCGCCACCCAGCTGATGCCGTAGTAAATGCCGGTCACGGCAACGCCTTCGAGCTTGTCGCGCACGGTTTTCTGCAGCGAGATGGCCGAGTACAGGCCCAGCACCAGCACGGCAAAGTAAAAGCCTTTCTCGTTGAGCTGCATGGCTGCATTCCACAGCCCGGCCATGAAGGCTACGACACCCAGCAGCAAGGCGGCCCAGGATGCGCCGACAAAGGCGGTTGAAGGCTTGTGGCTGGTGACAGCTTGAGAGTTCATGAGCTTGTCTCGAAAGTTGTGGTGAACGGATAGTAGAAAATCCATTCTCTCAAGCCAAGAGTTTCTTCACAAGGTATCGCCAAAAGATACCCAAGGAGCTGTTTCACTCATCAGCCACTGGCTTGCCTGAACCGCCCCGGCTACGACCCCCGGCGGCAGCGGCTTCATCCCGAGCACGGCCATCTGCCGCTTCATGCGCTGCAGTTGCCCTAAGCATAGGCCTGCGTGAGCGCAACAACCGGGCGCGCAGGCGCTAATCCTCATCCTCGACTTCATCTCCATCCATGGCGGCATTGAGCTCCTCCTGGACATGGGGCGGCATGCCGTCTTCCCAGCCGTGCTCGTCGACATAGGCATAGATATCGGGTTGCTCGCCGGGCACGGCCTGCAGCATGATGGCCGGAATCTGCCATTTGGCTTCATCGCCCTTGACGGCTTCGCTGGTCCAGTCATAGCCAGGATGCTTTTCATTGCCCGTGGGCGAAGCCAGATCGTTGGCCGGATCCCAGCCAATGGTGGCCGGAGCAAGATTGCCCTGTTCAAAGCGCTGGCTCAGCGCCTGCACACGGGCCCAGCCTGAGCGGTTGATGCTGGGAACCTTGTCCTGCGAAGCATAGTGCTGGAAGTAGCCCGGCTGCTGATACCAGTACAAGGCCTTGGCAACGGCCGGCTCCAGCTTGGGATGCTTGCTGATCCAGTCGGGCAACGCACTGCCGTTGTCGTAGTTCATGGTGGTGACCACGGCCAGCCACTGAAGGGGCGTGGCAGTGGCCAGGAATTCCTTCATCAGGTCCAGATACAGGGCATCAAAGTCGTCGTCATCCATGGCTGAGACTCCTCCAGGTTGCTTACATCCGCACGATAACAAACCAGGCCTAGGCGATCAAACGAGCATCCAGCCAGCCACGCAGGCTATTGATAAAGGCCCAGCCGCTGGCATGGCTTGCCTCTTGCAGCGTCACCACCTGCTCTGTCAGCCGGCCTTGGGACAGGGCCAGTGCCCGCCCCACGCCCGGCAGCAGCCCGCATTGCAGCGGCGGGGTGACCCAGCGCCCATCGAGCTGCACGGCAATATTGCCGCGCGTGCCTTCGGTGATCTGACCGTCCTCGTTGAAAAGCACGATATCGAAAATGCCGGCGCTCTGGGGCTTGAAAGCGTCGTAATGCTGACGTACCGAGGTTTTGAAACGCACCACATCGCTATGCGCCACCGCGCTTGCAATGGGTTGATGCGCCAGCTGCAGCGCCACCGGCTGGACCGTGGGCGGCAAGGGCTCGGCCGTGATCTGCACTTCACCGGTGATCGAAAGCGCCAGCCGCACGCGCCAGTCGCCCATGGCATGAGTCTGCCTGGCCATGCGCTCCATATCGGACTCCAGCTGCATCTGCATCAAGGGATAGCGAAAATGCTGCGCAGTGATCTGCAGGCGCGCCCAATGCAAGGCCCAGTTCTGCCAGCGGCCATCCTTGAGCGCCAGGGTTTCGAGGATCTCAAGATTCGTGTTCATGCTCCAACACCTTGCTCAAGCACCTTCAGAAAAGCCTGCTTGTGTTGCCATTCCATCCATTCATCGGCCGCATTGGCGCTGGCCGTGATACCGCTGCCTACGCCGCAGCTCAGGCGCCCATTCCTGAGCACCACGGTGCGAATGGGAACATTGAAAGTTGCGTGAATACTCCCCGGCTTGGCCCCGGGTCGCACCACGCCCAGCGCACCGCAATAGACGCCACGAGGCTCGGGCTCCAGCTCGCGAATCAGGCGCATGGCCTGGCGCTTGGGCGCCCCGGTGATCGAGCCGCAAGGGAACAGCGCCCCGAATACATCCACCAGCCGCACATCCGGGCGCGTGCGTGCCACCACATCCGAGGTCATCTGCCAGACGGCCGGCAGTGCCTGGACCTGAAACAGCTGTGGCACTTTCACGCTGTGCGGCACGGCTATGCGTGACAGATCGTTGCGCAGCAAGTCCACGATCATCACGTTCTCGGCCCGCTCCTTGGCCGACTCGCGCATGGTTTGCGCGGCCTTCGCATCGGCTTCGGGGGTCCTGCCGCGCGCCGCCGTGCCCTTCATGGGGCGGGTCAGAATCCGCTCGCCGTCCCAGTCGAAAAACAACTCCGGGGACAGCGACAGCACCTGCATGTCGCCGCAATCGACCAATGCTGCATAGCCTCCGGGCTGGGCCCGCTGCAGCCTTGCAAACAGCTCTTGAGCCAGGGCGGAAGTGTCGGACTCTTTCTCACCCGATAGCTCTGCAGTCAAGGGGGCCGTGTAATTGATCTGATAGCAGTCGCCCGCAGCGATGGCCGCATGAATGCGCGCCACATGGGCATCGAACTGTTCGCGGCTCAGAGCCGTCTGCCAATGTATTGCCGCAGAAGGCACGGGCGAGTTCTGCCCGCAGGCCGCCAGCGGCGCGCGATGCAGGCCGAACCAGGCCAGCGGCTGGCCAGCGGAGTTCCTATGCACGGCCTCGGCATAGGCGCGATCAAACCCGCTGGCCGCCTCATAGGCCAGCCAGCCCACGCACCACAGGCCTTGCTCGGCGGCCTGCTGCACGACTTCCAGCACGGCAGGCACATCCTCGGGAGCATGGGCTTGCAATATGCGCTCGGGCTCGTCAAAGCCATGCTGCAAACGGGCAGCACCCGTCTGCCAGGGAGCGGTGAAATCAAGAACGGTTTTCAAGTCAGATCACCTGCAAGCACACTATCAATATGCGCCGAATGCTATCAAACTTGCTATATCCATCAGCCTGGCATTGCCGGCATAAAAAAAACGCGCTGAAGGAATCCCTCAGCGCGCATCCACCAATGGGCCACCTCTGTCGGATGGCTAAGAGAGAACTCTGTTACTTGCCGCCCAGCTGCGACTGGTACTTGGCCACGGCAGCCGTGTAGGCGGGGCTGGCCAGCAGACGCTGGTATTCGGCATAAGCCTTGCGGTACTCGGTGCTGAATTCTGTTTCGACATAAGCCGCAGGCGTGGGCATATAGCCCAGACCTGCACGCTGGTACATCTCAAGGTCGGCCATCACTTCGGCACGACTTTTGCTGGCGGTTACGGAAGTTTGGGGGAGGTCTTGAGCCATGGCAACCGCGGCGCTGGCGGTCAGCACAGCTGCGGTCAACAAACGGGTGAGGGAGCGCATTTTCAATCCTTTCAACGGCGCAGCAGCGGAAAGAAGACCTGCCGCGTACTGCACGACTGAACTATGCGCCCTGCCCCCACGGGCCGTCTGTGCGTTTTCTCACGCAAAAAATCATTTCACATTGCGAAATCAATGCGCTTCTTCGAGCAGCAGCCGCAGGCCATCGACGCGGCAAAGACGCAGATTGCGCCCTTCACGTCTGAGCAGGCCCAGGCGCGTGAGCCGCGACATCTCGCGTGCGACTTCTTCGCGGCTGGTGCCTAGCATCAAGGCCAGATCGTTCTGGCGTGGAGCCGGCGACAGCAGGGCCTCGTCGTTCTCGATTCCCGCCATCTCGGCCCGCTCCAGCAACTGGGCATGCAGGCGGCCCCGCACCGTGAGGGTTCCCAGGCTGACCACACGCCGCGCCAGCACCCCGGCCAGCTCGCTGAGCCGCTGGACCACGGCCCGCATGACCAGAACATCGCTCATGATCAATGCTTCGAGTTCTGCACTGGAAAGCGATGCCACCAGGCTTTCATGCGTGGCCTGCACCTGCACGGACACATGCCTGACCAGAGGCTTGGGCGCGAAAGCACCAAAAAAGAAACCGGGCTCCAGATAACCCAGAATCATGGCCCGCCCGCTGGTGCTGTAGCTGCCGACACTGAGCTGGCCGTTGATCAGCATGTACATGCGCTCATCGGTATAGGCCCCGTGCAGCACCTGTCCCGACTCCAGCCGGTGCCAAAGGCATTGCCCCGCCAGCACGGACAGCCTCTCGTCGGAAAGCGACTCCAGCCAGCTCACGTTGCGCAGCCCCTGCCAGGCAACGGCTGACACAGGCGCTGAAACCGAGGGCTGCGGGGACTCGAGCATGGACATGAACCACCTTGTGCAAAAAGAAATGGAAGGCCGCTGAACGCAGGGCCATGCAATGTATGGGCCACACAGCATAGTAAGGTGGCCGACAGCAGCCATACCCTTTTTTAACGTGGCGCTGCAGCGCAGCATCGCATAGACTCGCGGGCAAATTTGCCTGCAGGCTTTTCTGCGGGGCCCAGCCATAGACAAGACCAGGAGACATCCCATGACCGCAACCGGCACGCCTTACGGCACCATCCCCCCCTCTTCGCCCCAGCCCCAGCGCCGCCCCGTCAGCCTGCCGCGCCTGGCTCAGATGCGCGCGGCCGGTGAAAAAATCACCATGCTGACGGCCTATGACGCCACTTTTGCCGCCGTGGCCGACGCGGCCGGGGTGGAGTGCATCCTGGTCGGCGACTCGCTGGGCATGGTCTGCCAGGGCCTACACAGCACCGTGGGCGTGACGCTTCAGGATATGGCCTATCACACGGCCAGCGTCACGCGCGGCCTGCATCGCGCCCAGGCCACAGCCTGGGTGATTGCCGACATGCCCTACGGCAGCTATGCCGAAAGTCCCGAACAGGCCATGCGCAGCGCCTGCCAGCTGATGCAGGCCGGCGCCCATATGGTCAAGCTCGAAGGCGGTGGCTGGACCGCACCCACCGTGCGCTTTCTCGTCGATCGCGGCGTGCCCGTCTGCGCCCACCTGGGACTGACGCCGCAGACCGTGCATGCACTGGGCGGCTACCGCGTCCAGGGCAAGGACGAGCAGGCCGCCGCTACGCTGCGCCAGCATGCGCTGGAGTTGCAGGACGCCGGGGCCGCCATGCTGGTGCTGGAGATGGTGCCCGCAGCCCTGTCCGCCCAACTGACCGAAGAGCTGCCGCTGTGCCACACCATAGGCATTGGCGCGGGCAATGGCACGGCCGGCCAGGTTCTGGTGCTGCACGACATGCTGGGCGTGAACCTGGGCAAGATGGCCAGGTTCGTGCACAACTTCATGGCTGATGCAGGCAGCGTCAAGGGCGCCATGGAAGCCTATGTGCAGGCCGTCAAGAATGGCAGCTTCCCCGACAATGCCCTGCACGCCTGGTGAGTCCGGGCTTTTGTTTTTGTTTTCCCCCACTGTTTGAGTCATGCAAATCGTTCACACCATCGCCGACCTGCGCGCCGCCCTGGCCGGTCGCGGCCGCCCTGCTTTTGTGCCCACCATGGGCAATCTGCACGAAGGCCATCTCTCCCTGGTGCGCCAGGCCCGCCAGCATGGCGATGTGACCGTGGCCAGCATCTTCGTGAACCGCCTGCAGTTTCTGCCTCACGAAGATTTCGACAGCTACCCGCGCACCTTCGATGCCGACTGCGCCAAGCTGGAAGCCGAGGGCTGCGACATCGTCTTCGCCCCCAGGGAGAAAGACCTCTACCCCGAGCCGCAGACCTTCAAGGTCCAGCCCGATGCGCAGCTGGCCGACATTCTGGAAGGGCACTTCCGCCCCGGCTTCTTCACCGGCGTCTGCACCGTGGTCATGAAGCTGTTCCAGGCCGTGTTTGCCACCACGGGCGGCGGCACGGCCGTTTTCGGGCAGAAGGACTATCAGCAGTTGATGGTGATCCGCCGCATGGTGCAGCAGTTCGCCCTACCCATAGAGATCATCGGCTGCGCCACGGCACGCGCCGACAGCGGCCTGGCCCTGAGCTCGCGCAACGGCTACCTCAGCGATGAGCAGCGTGTGCAGGCCATGGCGCTGTCGCAGGCGCTCAAGGCACTGGCCGATGCCGCACGCCAGGGCGGCAATCTGGCCGATCTCGAAGCGCAGGCCATGGCCGCGCTGCGCGCCAAGGGCTGGGAGCCCGACTATCTGAGCGTGCGCCAGCGCAGCGATCTGCAGACACCTGTCGATGCGCGCAGCGGCGAGTTGGTGGCCCTGGGCGCGGCACGCCTGGGTAGCACCCGGCTCATAGACAACCTGGAGTTCTAGGCCTTCTTAGGCGCTTTGTGGCGAGGCATGTGGGCAGCGGGCAGCACACCCGCTGCGGCGCGGCCAACCCAGGATCAGGCCCTTGCCTCGTGTCTCTGATTCAGGCCCCGCCAGCGTCAGGCATCAAGACCAATGCAGAGGCGAGTAGCGCTCTCAGCACTGGTAGGAGTCCGTCGATGACCGACCGGGCAGAGGCTGCAGCTCAAGTCCCTGCCCATTGAGCCGGCAGAACAGGCCGCTGCCCATTTCCAGCTCCAGCACAAAATCGGCATCGCTGACAAAAGGCAGGGGCAGGCTGCGCAGGCGCTGACCAGCAATATGCAGCTGCGCTTGCCGGACACGGCCCACGGCGGCCAGGATTCGCGCCAAATCGGCCTCCGGCACTTTGTCAGCCTGCGCAGTTTGCTTGCATATCAATAGCATCGGCTGCCACAGGCCCTCCCCGGCCCCGGCTCGGTCACCGTCAAGCACACGGGCAGCGGAAAAGCGGATCTGCAATGCGCCGTTCTGCAGGCTGATTGCGGCGACCTCGGAATCTTCAAACTCGAAATTCATGGGCCCGAGCATAGCGCTCTGGCACCTTGGCAACAGCGGCCAGGGCCGCTGCCGCGCATACTGTCGGCTACTCCACACAAGAAGGAACGAGGAGCCAAATGAGCGAAAAACTGTATCTCGATGATCTGTACGTGGGCCAGAAGTTCGTCAGCGAAGGCTACCCGCTGGATGAGGCGCAAATCATTGCCTATGCCAGGCAGTTCGATCCCCAGGTCTTTCACCTCGACCCCGAAGCCGCCAAGCACACCTTCTTCCAGGGCCTGGCCGCCAGCGGCTGGCATACGGCCTCCATCAGCATGCTGCTGGTGACGCAAAGCATTCCCCTGGCCGACGGCGTGATCGGCGGCGGCATGGAAGAGCTGGCCTGGCCCCAGCCCACACGCCCTGGTGACGTGCTGCAGGTCGAGTCGGAAATCGTGGAGATCATTCCTTCCCAGTCCAAACTCAACCGGGCCCTGGTGCGCGTGCTCTCCCACACCAAAAACCAGCGCGGCGAGGTGCTGCAGCGCTTCAGGCCCAAGATGGTGTGCTTCAAGCGCCCGGCCTGACCCTTGCGCAGCAAAAGTCCTGGGCACTGCTTAATATCGCCCACCGGCGCTGCCTGCTCTATACAGGCAGCGCATCACTTGCTGCTGCGATATGAATCCCCATTTTTCTCTGAGCCGATGGCGCGCCGAATGGGCGCCCAGCGTGCCGCGTGAGCTGCTGGCCGGCGCCGTCGCCACGTTTGCGCTGATTCCCGAGGTCATTGCCTTTTCCTTTGTCGCGGGTGTGGACCCGGCCGTGGGGCTGTATGCCTCCTTCATCATCAGCATCGTGATTGCCGTGTTCGGCGCACGTCCGGCCATGGTCTCGGCAGCGGCCGGCTCGGTGGCCCTGGTGGCGGCTCCGCTGGTCGCATCGCATGGTCTGCCATATCTGCTGGCCGCAGGCTTGCTGGCCGGCGTCATGCAGATCGCTTTCGGCCTGTGCAAGATGGGCAGCCTGGTGCGCTTTGTCTCCAGTTCGGTGCGCACGGGTTTTGTCAACGCGCTGGCCATTCTGATCTTTTCAGCCCAGTTGCCGCATCTGCAGGGCGCCAACACCGCCACCTGGGCCATGCTGGCCCTGGGCCTGGCCCTGATCTACGGCCTGCCCTGGCTGGGACAGAGAGTGCAGCTCAAGGCGCTGGGCGCCATTCCCTCACCACTGATCTGCGTGCTGGTGCTGACGCTGCTCGCCAGCTTCATGGGCCTGCCCCTCAAGACCGTGGCCGATCTGGGTCATCTGCCGGACAGCCTGCCGCTGTTTGCACTGCCCGAAATCCCCGCGAGCCTGGAGACGCTACGCATCATCGCCCTGCCGGCCCTGGCGATTGCCATGGTGGGTCTGCTGGAGTCGGTGCTCACAGCCGCCGTGGTGGACGACCTGACGGGCACGCCCAGCAACAAGAGCCGCGAATGCACGGGCCTGGGCCTGGCCAATGTCTCGGCCAGCCTGTTCGGCGGCATTGCGGGCTGCGGCATGATCGGCCAAGCCGTGGGCAACGTGAAATACGGCGGCCGCGGTCGTCTGTCCACCCTGTTTGCCGGGGTGTTTCTGCTGATTCTCATGGTCGCCCTCAAGCCCTGGGTGTCGCGGGTACCGGTGATTGCTCTGGTGGCCATCATGGTCATGGTGTCGGTCTCGACCTTCGACTGGAAGTCGCTGGGCAATCTGGTGCGCCACCCGCGTCTGTCCAGCTCGGTGATGCTGGTGACGGTGGTCATCACCATCGCCACCCACAATCTGGCCGCCGGCGTGGTGGCAGGCGTGCTGCTCTCGGGCGTGTTCTTCACCTTCAAGGTGGCCCATATGCTGCAGGTCCGGGGCAGCCTGGACGAGGCCGGCGGACTCTATACCTGGACGGTGAGCGGCCAGGTGTTTTTTGCCTCGGCCGATGCGCTGATCGAAGCCTTCGACGTGCGTGCCGCGGCCGGCAGGCAGGCCCGCATCGATGTAAGTGGCGCTCATTTCTGGGACATCACTGCCGTGGGCGCGCTGGATAAGGTGATGGAGCGCCTGCGCCAGCATGGCTGCCGCGTGGAGCTGACGGGGCTGGACGAGGCCAGTCAACGACTGATAGAACGCATCAGGGTCTAGGTTTGGCGGCTGGTGGCCGCTTATTTCAGGCTGGTCTGCGACAGGCGCTTGGCATTGGCCACGGCCTTGCGGCGAATCGGCGCCAGGCTTCTGGCCGCCACCTTGTCGGCCGCCACGGGCAGCTTCTGGCTCATGGTCCAGGGGTTGCGCATCCAGGCCAGACACAGTTGCTGCTGCACCTTGAACATTTCGGCCCCCATGGTCAGCCAGGCCTGCTGAAGGCGACCTGCTTTTCCACCACCATGCGCGTGAACTCCTTCTGGTCGCGCGCAGAGAGCACCGGACCGCTGAGGGCCATGCGCGTGAGCCGGTGGTTGATGACCTGAGGCACGGCCATGCTGATGTCCAGCAGTTCGCTGGCAGTGCGGTGGGGGATGGCGGATTCAGGCATGTGTAACTCCTTGCATTCAGGCGTTTTATTGTGCACTGCAACATAGAAGTTTGCGCAAGCTCACCTGCGAAAGCCCTATCGCCGAATTCAGCGCCTGTGCCCAAGCAGGCTGAGTGCCTCCTGCTCCAGTGCCGCCGTCAGCCAGGGCAGGCCCGCATCGGCAGGCCGGTGCAGCGGCAGCAGCATATGCACCTGGAACGCTATCGAGAACGCCAGCGGCCGCACCACCAGCTGCGGGCCGGCGCAGGCCCGCGCAGTCAGCGGGTTGACGATGGCCAGACCCAGGCCATGCTGGACCATGGCGCAGACGGCAACGGCGCTGGCGGTCTCCAGGCTCAGCCGGCGCTGTACGCCGGCACGGGCGAACACCGCATCGATCTGGGCCCGGTAGGGGTCGTCGCGCGCCAGGCTGATGAAGGATTCGCCCTCAAAGTCCCGCTCGCTCAGCAGCGCCTTCTGCGCCAGCGCATGGCCGGCAGGCAGCACGGCTACCTCGTCCATGGCCGGCAAGGGCTGGCTACGCGTGCCCGGCGGCGCCTCGGCCAGCTCGGACAGGCCCAGATCGAAGCGCTGGGCCGCCATCCATTCCTGCAGCAGCGGTGCCTCCTGGGTGCTCACGCTCACGGCCACGGCGCCATGACTGACCTGCAGACGCGCCAGCGCGCCCGGCAGCAAGGCGTGGCTGAGTGCCGGCAGGCACAGCACGCTGATGCTCGCGCCCTGCGGGCGTCCCAGCTCCACGGCGCGGTCGATCACGCGCTCCAGGCCCTGCCAGCTGCGCCGCACCTCGTCCCACAGCAGCAAGGCCCGCGCATTGGCGCGCAGCCGGCCCTGCACGCGCTCGAACAGTGCATAGCCCAGCAGTTGCTCCATGCGCGCCAGCTCGCGGCTGACCGTGGGCTGGGAGGTATAGAGCAGCTGCGCCGCGCCCGTGACGCTGCCGGCCGTCATGACGGCACGGAACACCTCGATATGACGGTGGGTGATGCGCTGAGAAGCTTCTGAATCAGTCATGCCCAAAGCATATCAATATTGAATGATCTTCAAAAATCAATCTATTGGACTGAATAGATAGTCGCATGCATGATGCGCTGAACTATTCCCTTTCAAGAGACCGCCCATGGCAAACCCCTTCTCTCCCGCACAGCTCTGGAACCTGGCCGACCAGTACGGCACGCCGCTGTGGGTTTATGACGCCGCCACCATCCGCGAACGCATTGCCCAGCTCAAGGCTTTCGACACCGTGCGCTTTGCCCAGAAGGCCTGCTCCAACATTCACATCCTCAAGCTCATGCGCGAGCAAGGCGTGAAGGTGGATGCGGTCTCGCGCGGCGAAGTCCTGCGCGCGCTGGCGGCGGGCTTTACGCCCGGCTTCGGCGAACCTGCCGATATCGTCTTCACAGCCGACGTGATGGACGAGGCCACGCTGGCCACCGTGGTGGAACACCAGGTGCCTGTGAACGCGGGCTCCATCGACATGCTGCACCAGCTGGCCGCCGTGTCCAAGGGCCACCATGTCTGGCTGCGCATCAACCCCGGCTTCGGCCACGGTCACAGCAACAAGACCAACACCGGCGGCGAGCACAGCAAGCACGGCATCTGGCACAGCGAACTCGAAGCCGCACTGGACGCCATCAAGGCCGGCGGCCTGGTGCTGGCCGGCCTGCACATGCACATCGGCTCGGGCGTGGACTACGGCCATCTGCAGGAAGTCTGCGGCGCCATGGTCAAGCTGGTCGAGCGCACCAAGGCGGCGGGCGTGGACCTGCATGCGATTTCGGCCGGCGGCGGCCTGTCCATCCCCTACAAACAGGGCGATGCCACCATCGACACCAACCACTACCACGGCCTGTGGGATGCGGCGCGCAAGCAGGCAGAAGGCATCGTGGGCCACAGCCTGGGTCTGGAACTGGAACCCGGCCGCTTCCTGGTGGCCGAGTCCGGCGTGCTGCTGGGCACCGTGCGCGCCACCAAGAATGCGGGCAGCAACCACTTCGTGCTGGTCGACACCGGCTTCAACGAGCTGATGCGCCCCAGCATGTACGGCAGCTACCACGGCATGGAAGTGCTGCGCCGCGACGGCCAGAGCCTGCCCGCGCAGGACAGCGTGGTGGCCGGCCCGCTGTGCGAATCGGGCGATGTCTTCACCCAGGGCGACGGCGGCGTGGTGCTGCCGCGCGCGCTGGCCGGCGCCAGCGTGGGCGACCTGCTGGTGATTCATGACACGGGCGCCTACGGCAGCTCCATGTCCAGCAACTACAACACCCGCCCGCTGGCCGCCGAAGTGCTGGTCGATGGAGCGCAGAGCCAGCTGATTCGCCGTCGCCAGACGGTGGAGGAACTGCTGGCCCTGGAGATTGGTTTGTAACTCCCCCTGAGCCGCTTGCCTGGGCGGCCCCGCGCCTTCCCCTGGCCGGGCGCCCCTCTCCTCTCTCTACGCGCTGCGCGCTAAGGGAGGGGGACGACAGCATCGCTGGGGCAGCCCTAGCTGCGGGGCGGCGCGGCCGGCTAGGCCCTTGCTTGCTGTCTCTCTCTTGCGTCACGCCCCATGATTGAGTTCACGCCATGAATTCAATAGCAGCCAACGCTTAGTCATCAGGGGCTTCAGGCCAAAATCACCTGAAGTCTTTTCTCTCGGCACCGCGCAGTGCCCGGCAAGTTCTTCCATGTCACAGCACTCAGCCTCCTCGGTCCATCGCCATACGCTGACGGGCATCGGCTTCACGGTGCTGGCCTGCGCCTGTTTTTCGATACTCGATACGGGCTCCAAATATGCGGGCGCCGTGCTGCCGCTGCTGATGGCGTTGTGGCTGCGCTATGCGCTGCAGTCGGTGCTGACCGTGGGCTTTGGCGTGGCAAGACATGGGCTGGAGATTTTTCGCACCCAGCGCCCGGGCTTTCAGTGTCTGCGCGCCATTCTGTTTTGTCTGAGCAATGCGCTGGCCATGCTCAGCCTGCGCTATCTGCCACTGGCGGAGTTCACGGCCATCGTGGCGCTGACGCCGCTGGCCCTGACCTTGCTGGCCGCGCTCTGGCTGGGCCAGCAGGTCAGCCCCTTGCGCTGGGTGCTGGTGGCGCTGGGCTTTGCGGGCACGCTGGTCATCTTGCGGCCGGGCGGCGGCCAGTTCAGCGGCTGGGCCCTGGTCTGGCCTGCGCTGCAGCTGCTGGCCAACACCGCCTATCAGATCCTGAGCAGCCGCATGGCGGGCAAGGAGCGCCCGCTGACCACGCAGATCTACACCAGCCTGCTGGCCCTGAGCCTGAGCTGCATGGCCCTGCCCTGGTCCTGGCAGCTGCCGGACAGCGCAGCACTCTGGCTGGCCGCGATTGCCATGGGCGCAGGCAGCGCCGTCGGACACCTGATGCTGCTCAAGGCCTATGAAAAAGCCGAGCCTGCGACCATCACGCCGTTTCTCTACAGCCAGATCCCCTGCGCGCTGCTGGCAGGCTGGCTGGTCTATGGTCATATCCCCGACCAATGGGCCGTGCTGGGCATGGTCGTCATTGCGCTGTGCGGGGCGGCGAGTGCCTGGCTCAGCGTCAGAGAGGCGAAGTAGCTCGCCGGGCGCGCCTGAATCCGTCAGTCAGCACCATGGAAAACAATAGCTGCTACCGCCTGCATCCATTAACTTTCAGATAGAAAAGTATCTGAGATCCATGAATATCAAGCGCTAACAGCTATCGTTCTATAGGCTTATTCGCCGCGCGGATCGCGCACCATCAGGTGCTGCACGGCTTCGGTCACCGGCAGCTGGCCGTCCAGCAAGGCAACCACGGTTTCGGTGATGGGCATTTCCACACCGACCTGGCGTGCCCGTGCGAGCACGGTGCGGGCGCTGTACACACCCTCGGCCACATGGCCCAGCGATGTCACGGCCTGCTCCAGGCTCTTGCCTTCGGCCAGCAGCAGACCCACCTTGCGATTGCGCGAGAGATCGCCGGTGGCGGTCAGCACCAGATCGCCAAGGCCGGACAGGCCCATGAAGGTTTCGGCGCGCGCACCCAGCGCCACGCCCAGGCGCGTCATCTCGGCCAGGCCACGCGTGACCAGGGCCGCGCGCGCGTTCAGCCCCAGCTGCAGGCCGTCGCAAAGACCCGTGGCAATGGCCAGCACATTCTTGACGGCTCCGCCGACTTCCACGCCCACGATGTCCTGATTGGCATAGACGCGCATGGCCTCACCGTGAAAGGCCGACACCAGCAGCTCGCTCACGCCCTCATGGGCGCTGGCTGCCACCAAAGCCGTAGGCTGCTGGCGCGCCACCTCGGCCGCAAAGCTGGGGCCGCTGAGCGCACCGCTTTGCAGCTGCGGAGCCACCTGTTGGCAGACTTCATGCGCCATCAGCCCATAGCTGCCGGCAGGTGCGTCGGCGGCCACGGCCTCGAAGCCCTTGCACAGCCAGACCACGGGCCGGCGGCAATCCTTGAGCTGGCCCAGCCACTGGCGCAGCGCCGCCATGGGCGTGCCCAGCACGATCAGATCGGCATCCGCCACATGGGCCATCACATCTCCGCTGACCACCGTGAGCGCATCCGGGAAGCGGATGCCGGGCAGATAGCGGCTGTTGGCGCGCTCGGCCTGCATGAGCTGCGCCTGTGCCGGGTCACGCGCCCAGAGTCTGACGCTGCCCTGCTCGGGATGGGTGGCCGCGCTGATGGCCATGGCCGTACCCCAGGCGCCAGCGCCGATGACAAGAATTTTCATACCTGAATTTTGATAGCAGTTTGCGCACAACCCACAAGAAAAAGAGGCCGCTAGGGCCTCTTTCTTGCCTGGCTGCCGATTCTTGCACATCGCAGGAATCAGCAATTGCCGTCAGCTTACTGGGGCAGCTGGCCTTCGGCCTGTGCTGCGGCAGCCGCTTGCTGCTGCTCGTACATGGCCTGAAAGTTGATCTCGGCCAGGTGCACGGGAGGGAAACCGGCGCGGGTCACCACGTCGGCCACGTTGCCGCGCAGATAGGGGTAGATGATCTGGGGGCAGGCAATGCCGATCACGCCGCCCATCTGGTCTTCGGGCACGTTGCGGATTTCGAAGATGCCGGCCTGCTTGGCTTCGACCAGGAACACGGTCTTGTCCTGAATCTTGGTCTGAACCGTGGCGGTCACGGCCACTTCGTAGACGCCTTCAGCCACGGGAGTGGCTTCCACACCCAGCTGGATGTCCACGCTGGGCTGCTCTTGCTCCAGCAGGATGGCGGGAGAGTTGGGCTGCTCCAGGGACAGGTCCTTCAGATACACGCGCTGGATCTGGAACACGGGGCTGTTGTCTTGTTCGGCCATGATGAGCTAGGTCTTTCAGAAAATCTTGAGAGGGAAATGAAAATGCCTGCGCAGAGGACTAGCACGCAGCTATCCTCACAGCAGGCATTTCCATGAAATAGCGCTTTGCATTATGCAGTGACAGCCAGAGGCTGCGTCGTAGCAGGCAGCACAAAGCGCAAATTCATGCCGTTTGGCGGCAGTGGCACGGCAAGTAATCAGCTTTGCAGCAGGGGCAGCAGACCGCCCTTGGCATCCAGCGCCATCAGATCGTCGCAACCGCCCACATGGGTATCGCCAATGAAGATCTGGGGTACGGTGCGGCGGCCGGTGACCTGCATCATGTGATCGCGGGCAGCGGTATCGAAATCGATGCGCACTTCCTCGATCTGATCCACGCCCTTGGACTTGAGAATCTGCTTGGCACGAATGCAATAGGGGCAGACGGCGGTGGTGTACATCTTCACGGCTTGCATGAGCAACTTCCTTGTAGTTTTTGCAATGCAGCACGCTGTGCTGCAGTCGTCAGAGTTCTCAGTTGCGGCCGAATCAGGCTTTTTCAACCGGCAGGCCGGCATCGCGCCAGGCCTTCATGCCGCCAGCCAGCGCCTGGGCCTTCTCGTAACCCAGCTTCTTGGCCACCGCTTCGGCACGCACGGCACGGGCGCCCGATGCACACACCAGCACCACGGGCAGTTGCTTGTTCTTGACGGTGGAGGGCAACTTTTCTTCCAACTGGCTCAGCGGCAGGTTCCTGGCTCCGTTGACATGGCCGGCGGCAAACTCTTCGGGCTCGCAGACGTCCAGCACCACGGCTTTTTCGCGGTTGATCAGGTGCACCGCAGCCGCTGCCGACAGCGAGCCGCCTGTGGCACCGCGCAGTGCGGGCAGCAGCAGCATCACACCCGAAGCCACGGCAATCAGGATCAAATACCAGTTATCAATGATGAATTTCACGTCATTCCTTGGGATGGCAAACCGAACGATTTTAGAGGCAGGCTTGCCGGCGGATCGCGCCAGAGGGCCACAGCCCCTGTTCTCGCAAGCCAAAACCCTCTGTTCACATGCCCTAGGCCGCAAGTGAGTGCTCTTCACAATCCCCGAAGGGCCCAACAGGAATAGCTTGGCGGCCACCGCTGGGTGCGACCGGCTTACCTTGCCTCAAGCCCGGACAAAGGCCAGCCCCTAAAATGCACGGTTTTGACTTTGTGTCATTACTGCTTTGCTACTTTGAGAGAATCCATGTACAAGCTCGTTCTGATCCGCCACGGTGAATCCACCTGGAACCTTGAAAACCGCTTCACCGGCTGGACCGATGTGGATCTGACTGCCACCGGCGTCGAACAGGCCAAGAAGGCCGGCCAACTGCTCAAGGCAGAAGGCTATGACTTCGATGTGGCCTATACCAGCGTGCTCAAGCGCGCCATCCGTACCCTGTGGCATGTGCAGGATGAAATGGACCGCACCTGGCTGCCCGTGGTGCATAGCTGGCGCCTCAACGAACGCCACTACGGCGGTCTGCAAGGTCTGAACAAGGCCGATATGGCCAAGCAGTACGGCGACGAGCAAGTGCTGGTCTGGCGCCGCAGCTACGACGTGCCGCCTCCCGCCCTGGAAGCCACCGACCCTCGCAGCGAACGCAGCGATGTGCGCTACGCCAAGCTGCAGCCCGAGCAGATCCCGCTGACCGAGTGCCTCAAGGACACGGTGGCACGCGTTGTGCCGTTCTGGGACGAGTCCATCGCACCCGCCATCAAGGCCGGCAAACGGGTGGTTGTGGCCGCACACGGCAACTCCATCCGCGCCCTGATCAAGTATCTGGACAACATCGCCGACGACCAGATCGTGGGCGTGAACGTGCCCAACGGCATTCCTCTGGTCTATGAGCTGGACGCCGACCTCAAGCCCATCCGCCACTACTACCTGGGCGACGCCGAAGCCGCAGCCAAGGCTGCAGCGGCAGTTGCGGCCCAGGGCAAGGCCTGAGAGAGACCTCTTCACCGTTCCTGTTCAGACCGCTTGCGCAGTCTGAACAGGACTGACACGGCAAAAGGCCTTGGAACCTCATGGGCCTTCCGCCGTCCAAGGTGTATATTGCGAATGGTTTAAGGGGTGCTATGGGTCAAAAAATCAAAATTGCAGGCTGGATCTCTGTGGGCGTGGTCGCCGGTGCGTTGACCACCGTATCCCTGCAGACGCTGGCTCGCGGGGGTGTGACGCCTCTGCCACTTGAAGAAATCCAGCAGTTGTCGGCCGTCTTCGGCCTGATCAAGACCGATTACGTGGAGCAGGTCAGCGACAAGAAGCTGATCACCGACGCCATCTCCGGCATGGTCTCCAGCCTGGACCCTCACTCCCAGTACTTCGACAAGAAAACCTACAAAGAATTCAAGGAAGGCACTTCCGGCAAGTTCGTTGGCGTCGGCATCGAGATCACCATGGAAGACGGGCTGATCAAGATCGTCTCCCCCATCGAAGGCTCGCCCGCTTTCCGTGCGGGTCTCAAGACCGGCGACCTGATCACCAAGATCGACGACACTGCCGTCAAGGGCCTGACGCTCAATGACGCTGTCAAGCGCATGCGTGGCGAACCAAATACCAAGGTGCGCCTGAACATCCTGCGAAAGGATGAAAGCCGCAGCTTCCCCGTCACCATCACCCGTGAAGAAATCAAGACTCAATCGGTCAAGGGCAAGGTGATCGAGCCTGGCTACGCCTGGATCCGCCTGAGCCAGTTCCAGGAACGCACCGTCGATGACTTTGTCCGCAAGGTCGAGGAAATCTACAAGCAGGAACCCAATCTCAAGGGACTGGTGCTGGACCTGCGCAATGATCCAGGCGGTTTGCTGGATGCTGCCGTAGCCATCTCTGCGGCCTTCCTGCCACCCGATGTGCCCGTGGTTTCGACCAACGGCCAGTTGGCCGAAAGCAAGGCCGTCTACAAGGCATCGCCCGAGTTCTACGCCCAGCGCGGTTTTGGCGACCCCTTGCAACGCCTGCCTGCAGCACTGAAAAAGCTGCCTCTGGTGGTGCTGGTCAATGAAGGCTCGGCCTCGGCCAGCGAAATCGTGGCCGGAGCCCTGCAAGATCACAAACGCGCCACCGTCATGGGCAGCCAGTCCTTTGGCAAGGGGTCGGTGCAAACCGTGCGCCCTCTGGGCCCCGATACGGCTCTCAAACTGACGACGGCGCGCTACTACACGCCTAGCGGCAAATCCATTCAGGCCAAGGGCATCGTGCCCGATGTGATGGTGGACGAGACTGCAGACGGCGATTTGTTTGCAGCACTGAGCATGCGTGAAGCAGACCTTGAAAAGCATTTGTCCAGCGGACAGGGTGCGGAGGTCAAGAACGATTCGCTTGAAAAGGCCCGCGAGGAAGCTCGCAAACGCCTGGAAGAGGAAGCCAAGAAGCCAGCCGCCGAACGCCGCCTGCCGGAATTCGGGTCTGAAAAGGACTTTCAGCTGCAACAGGCACTGAACAAGCTCAAAGGCCAAGCTGTCAAGGTCAGCAAAACCCTGACGGAGCGCAAAATCGAAGAGAAGCCCGGAGACGCGACGGCCGCGGACAAAAAGCCCGCTGACAAGAAAGCGCCCGAAAAAGGCGAATCCGACAAGAGCAAAAAATAAGCACCGGGTTATGGAACCCGCTCAAAATCAGCCGGGCTTGCCCGGCTTTTTTCTTGGAACCATGGAAGCAAACCGATGAATGACGATCAATTGCTACGCTATTCCCGTCACATCATGCTCGACGAGATCGGCATCGAAGGCCAGGAGCGCATTCTGGCAGCGCATGCAGTGATCATTGGAGCCGGCGGCTTGGGCTCGCCTGCCGCACTCTACCTGGGCTCGGCAGGTGTGGGGCGCATCACCATTGTCGACAACGACGTCGTGGACATGACCAATCTGCAGCGCCAGATTGCCCACACGACCGAGCGCATAGGCATGGCCAAGGTGGAATCGATCCGCACTGCCGTACATGCCATCAATCCCGGGATCGAGATTCGCTGCATCCAGCAGCGTGCAACCGAGACCCTGCTCGATGAACTGCTGCCTGAGGCAAGCATCGTGCTCGACTGCACCGACAACTACAAGACCCGCCAGGCCATCAATGCGGCTTGCGTACGCCACGGCGTACCCCTGGTCGAAGGAGCTGCCATCCGTGTCGATGGCCAGCTGATGGTCATTGATCCACGCAACCCCGACAGCCCATGCTATGCATGCGTCTTTCCGCCAGAGGCTGAATTCGAAGAGGTTCAGTGCTCAACCATGGGCGTCTTTGCTCCGCTGGTTGGACTGATCGGCACCCAGCAAGCTGCGGAAGCACTGAAGCTGATTGTCGGTTTTGGCCGATCTTCTGTCGGACAACTTCAAATGCTTGATGCACGCTCCATGGAGTGGAGTAGGATGAAAATTGCTAGGGTTAAAACCTGTGATATCTGCGGAACGCCAAACACAAATTACAAAAAATGACAATACAATGATTTTTTCATGGGCCGTAATTGATTTTCCACATTGAGAATTGAAATGACTCTCGCCGCTTGATCCTTGGCGTCCACCTCATCAGCTTGCTACCGTCGTGAAACTGCGTACCTTTTTTGTTGAAGACAATCCCACGATTCGCGACAACCTGATTGCGACGATGGTGGAGCTTGCCGATGTGGAAGCGGTCGGGGTGGCAGAGACCGAAGCCGATGCCGTACGCTGGCTCAGCCACAACCCTGACGCCTGGGATCTGGTCATCGTGGACCTGTTCTTGCGCGAGGGCAGCGGTCTCGGCATCGTCACAAGCCTTCAACATCGACCACCGCAGAAAAAGCTGCTCGTGCTGAGCAATTACGCGACCGCCGATATACGACAGCGCTGCCTTGAACTCAGCGCAGATGCCGTATTTGACAAATCCAACGAAATCGATGCGCTTATCGATTTCTGTATTGATTTAAATACCAGTAAATCTTGAAAATAACGCAAAATAAAAAAGGCTTGAATATTCAAGCCTTTTTTATTTGAGTCTCCATTAATCGATCAATCGATTTTTCAACGCATAGTATGTCAGATCGCTATTTGAGGAAAGGCCCATTTTTTCCATGAGCCTTGTCCGGTAAGTACTCACTGTTTTCACGCTCAACGAGAGCGATTTGGCAATGTCTCCGGCAGTCTCGCCGCGCGCAAGCTTCAGGAATACCTGAAACTCACGCTCCGACAATTGCTCGTGTGCCGGAACATCATCCTTGCGGTTGAGTTGCTGGGCCAGGAGATCGGCCACCGCCGGCGTCAGGTAACGCCTTCCCAGAGCCACGGTGCGGATGGCCTCTGCAATATCCTGGGGATCGCACTCCTTGTTGAGATATCCGCTGGCCCCCTGACGAATCAAGTTGATTGCGTAATGCTCCTCAGGGTATCCACTAAGTATCAGGATGCCCATATCAGGTGCTTTGGCTCTGAGCATTGCCAAGGCATCTATGCCGCTTTGTCCTGGCATGGACAAGTCCATCAGCAGCACGTCAATTTCATGCTCCCGAACCAGGTCAATGGCCTCCCGCCCATTGCCCGCTTCTCCCACGACCCTCAGATCTACATGTTCCGACAGGAATTGGCGTAATCCCGAGCGAACAATCGCATGGTCATCCACTATGCCTACTTTTATCATGAACACCTCTTTTCATGAAACTGCGCTCATCTCCAGGGCGCATCACATTTTAAGACCCGCACTATGATGTCAGTCGTTGACGCTACGGTTATGCAGAATATCAGGTAATTGCCTTGTAGGTGAGAGGATGTAGATGCGTTGGACCAATATCCGCAAAATTGCAGTCAGCCTGACGATCGCAGTCATTGCGGCAGTCTTAATGGTAAGCATTAATGAAGCAGGCTATAAGCGCTCGTTGCAGGCTCTGGACACGCTCACCAAGACGCAAGCCACCAGAGCCAAGCTCAATTTGCTGATGCAGCAAATGCTGGATGCGGAAACCGGCCTGCGCGGCTACCTGCTGACAGGAGAGGAGCGCTATCTCGAGCCCTATAACTCTGCCTCCGCCGCTATCAGCAGCAGCATGGATGACCTGCGCGGCATCTTCATCATGGACCCCAAGGAGCTGGCAACCTTTACTCCGCTGGCGCGCCAGGTCGAGCGCAAGACCAGCGAAATGGAGCTGAGCCTGCGCCTTTATCGCCAGGGCAACGATGAAGCGTGGCGCTTTGTGATGTTTACCGACGTAGGCATGGAAAACATGGATGCCATACGGGGCCATATCAAGACCCTGATGGACAGCATCGATCAGCGCGTCAAGTCCAATCTCGCGGATATCGAACAAACGCTGGGTCTGTCACGCCTGGGAATTGCGACAGTGACCGCTCTGGGGATTCTGGGCTTCTTCATGTATCTGCGACAGGCCAATGCGTTGCAGCACTCACATCAGCGCGAGCAGGAGATTCAGCGCGATGAACGCAATCGTCTGGAGGAAGTCGTTCGCGACCGCACAGCGGCCCTCACCGAGCTGGCAACCCATTTGCAGCAGGTACGCGAGGATGAGCGAGCGCACTTGGCACGCGAGTTGCACGATGAACTGGGCTCGCTGCTGACCGCCGCGAAACTGGACGTTGCGCGCCTCAAGTCCAAGATCGACACCTCGACACCCGACGTCTCCGAACGCATCACCCATCTGATCGAGACGCTCAACAGCGGGATTGCACTCAAACGCCGCATCATTGAAGACCTCCGACCCTCTTCTCTCTCCAACCTGGGCCTGACCACCGCGCTGGAAATCCTGACCCGGGAATTCGGTGAACGCAGCAACATCGAGGTGGAATGCAGCCTGGAGCAAGTGGACCTGCCTGAATCCACGCAGCTGACGGTCTATCGCGTCGTACAGGAGTCGCTCACCAACATCGGGAAATACGCCAGGGCCAGCCATGTCATCGTCACGGTGCACAACTATCCCACCTATGTGGCCGTGCAGATCCAGGACGATGGCCAAGGCTTCGAGACGGCCAGCATGCGCCCCAACTCCCATGGACTGGCAGGCATGAAACACCGTGTTGAAGCTGTCGGCGGCAGGCTTACCGTGGCATCCCAGCTCGGCAAGGGAACCACGATCTCGGCAGTCATTCCTTTGACAATGGCAAGCACCTGAACTGGGCGCACATGTCAACGCAGTCCTACATGACTGTCCCTAAATACCCCGACCCTGGTGACAGAAGCTCACCGTCAAGCTTGGGCTGCTCAGTTCTCTACATTCAATACATGGCCGCACGGCAATGCCTGTCGGCCTGCATTCGATAGGAGAAAACCATGTTGCACTACGCCATTGTCTTTCTGGTGATTGCCTTGATCGCTGCAGTGTTCGGCTTCGGCGGCATCGCGGCCAGCGCCGTAGGTATCGCCAAGATTCTGTTTTTCGTGTTTCTGGTCATGGCCGTCATCACCTTCCTGATGGGCCTCGTGAAGAAATAGCACTGGCGCCAAATGTGTAGAACTTTGTTCCTGCACATTGCACAAACCACCAGTATTCGCCATGATCGCTCTCAGCTTCTGCCTCCGATAGGCCGGGTTACGAAGACTGGCGTTACTTCACGCTGTCACGATAATTTCTAGATTTCAGGGAGTTCCAAACAATGAGCCAAGCCGTAAAAGACGCCAAGGACACGGTTGAAGATCTCAAGGACGCTGCCAAGGAGCTGGCTGCCGGTGCCAAGGACTCGGCAAAGCATGCCGCCCAATCCGCCCAGAATGTGGCCAACAAGGTAGCCGATGCCGCTGAAGATGCAGCGGACTCCGGCAAGCAGGCCGCCCAGAAAATGGTGAATGAGGCTCAGGATGTGGCAGAGGACGTCGCCGACAAGGTTCATGACGCCGCACGCCGCGCACGGCGCACAGCCTCCGAGGCCATCGACTCCACGGGGCGTCATATGCGCAATATCGACGACAGCGAAAACCCGCTGATCGACAACCTTGCCAACCGCGCTCAGGATCTGGCCGAGCGCAGTATCAACTTCTGGGCCGACAGCTCGCACCGCGCACGCCGTCAGTTCAACACCGCAGCGGATGCGACCACCAAGTATGTGTCCGAACAACCTGGGCGCTCCGTGCTGATCGCCGCGGCGACCGGGGCGGCTCTGGCGACGGCCTTCTTTCTGGGCCGCTCGCGCAGGAAGTGAGCAGGAATTCACTCTGAGCCGTTTATCGCAAGCGTTCTTTGCGCCTTTTCAAAACCAAGGGAGAACCATATGAAGAATCTGACTCGCGCTTTGGCTTTCAGTCTGGTCGCCGCAACGACCGTGCTGGCAACCACGGCCTGCTCGGTGGCTCGTGACCAGCAGACTGTGGGCTCCTATGTGGACGACGCCGGCATCACCACTGCGGTGAAGGCCAAGATGGCCGAAGACAAGAATGTCTCTGCAACCGCCATCAGCGTGGAAACCATGAACGGCACCGTGCAGCTGTCGGGCTTTGCCAAATCCGAAGCAGAAAAGGCCCGTGCCGGCGAAATTGCCCGCACGACCAAGCATGTGCGCGAAGTGCGCAACAGCATCGTGGTCAGACCCTGATCTGCCCGCATGAAGCAAAGCCCTGTCCGAGGGCTGCACTTCCAGCCCCAAAGCCAGCTTTTGAGCTGGCTTTGTTTTTTCCTACAACCGGGTCGCTGACTTCGCCATTAAAGTGTCCGCATGCAAGTTTTCAACTGCGAGGCCTGCGGCCACCTGATCTATTTTGAAAGCCTGCAATGCGTGCATTGTGGAGCAAGCCAGGCCTTTCTGCCCGACCAGTTGCGCGTCGGCATTCTGCCGCGGGCCGGCGACGTACGCTACCGCGCCTGCGCCCACCGACACAACATCAGCCTGTGCAATTTTGCGATCGAGGCCTCAGACCCGCAGCCGCTGTGCGTTTCCTGCCGACAGACCGAATGGCTGCCGGACGGCAGCGATCCCGCCAATGAACTGCGCTGGGCCAAGATCGAGGTCGCCAAGCGCAGGCTGTTCTACACCCTGGCCAGGCTGGGCCTGCTGGACCCTCATGGACACCGCGTGGCCGAGCCGCGCTTTTCCCTGCTCGCAGACCTGCCCGGCCAGAATCCCGTCATGACCGGCCATGCCAGCGGCATGATCACGCTCAACGTGGTCGAGGCAGACGACGACGAACGTGCCAAACGCCGCCAGGCCTTGCACGAGCCCTATCGCACGCTGATAGGACATCTGCGTCACGAATCGGGACATTTCTACTGGGATCAGCTGATAGCGAACAGCGAGCATCTGGAGCGCTTCAGGGCATTGTTTGGCTATGAGAATCAGGACTATGCCCAGGCCCTGCAGCGCCATTATGGCAAGGACCCTCTGGACAACAGCTGGCGCGGTCAGTTCATCAGCGCCTATGCCACCTCACACCCCTGGGAGGACTGGGCCGAAACCTGGGCTCACTATCTGCACATGGTGGACTTGCTGGAGACCGCTGCCAGCTACGGCACCTGCATTACCGTGCCGGACATACCCAGCACGGGCCAGCAACTCATTCAAAACCCGCTGGGGCCGGTGCCACCCGATTTTTCGGTGATGCAATCCCAGTGGGTGCCGCTGACCCTGCTGCACAACAGCCTGAATCGCAGCCTCGGCCATGGCGATGCCTATCCGTTTGCCATTTCCAGCCCGGCCTGGGACAAGCTGCGCTTTGTCCACGAAACCATCAGCAGCTATCGCAGCAGGGCGACTAGCCAGGGAGGCTGAAAGCTCAGGCCTTGCGGCCGACCTTGAGCATCAGGCGCTCATGCACGCCCTTGGAGACAAACTTGTCCACATCGCCATTGAGCGTGGCAATCTCGCGCACAAAGGTGGAGCTGATGAACTGATAGCGATCGCTGGGCGTGAGGAACACGGTTTCCACCTCGGGCATCAGCGTGCGGTTCATGCCGGCAAGCTGGAACTCATAGTCGAAGTCCGTCACCGCACGCAGGCCGCGCACCATGGCCTTGGCGCCGCGCGCGAGCACAAAATGCGCGAGCAGTCCGTCAAAGCTCTCCACCTCCACCTGAGGATAATTGGCACAGGACTCGCGCACCATGGCAATGCGCTCCTCCAGCGAAAACAGCGTCTTTTTGTGATGGCCTGCCGCCACGGCCACGATGACCTTGCCAAACAGCTGTGCAGCCCGGCGCACCACATCTTCATGCCCCAGGGTGATCGGGTCAAAGGTTCCGGGGTAAACAGCAATCAGGTCCTGGCTCATGGCTTATCTCTCTCCTGCGGGTCTTGATGAGGGTGAGGGCTGCTGCAGTGCAGCGTAAAGAGATTATGCATTCAGGCCTGCACAGCGCTGCCCCATACAAAAAAGAGCTGCTGACGCATCTGATCAAAGCGCCTGCAGCTCCCGGTTCAATAGCAAAGGTCTACTGCTTCTTCAGCAGATGCGCATGGACGGCGCCGGCCTTCAGATAGCGATGCAGCTCCAGTCCCATTTCCAGCAGGCGCTCTTCGGCCCAGGCTTCGGGAGCTTCCAGGTAAATGAAACCGCCGTCGTTCAAGGCCGCGATGGCCGCCTTGAGCGCGGGCTCGAACAGCTCAGTCTGGCCGAATGGCGGGTCCAGCAAAATCAGATCCTGGCCCGCCACGGTCTTCAGGCAGCTCAGCGCATCGCCGCGCTGCACCTTGACCATCCTGGCATCGAGCTTTTGCTGCAGACGCTGCAGCTGCTGCACCAGGGCGGCATCCTGCTCGTTCATGATGACGCTGGTCGCGCCGCGCGATGCGGCTTCGAAACCCAGTGCCCCGGTGCCCGAGAAGGCATCGACGCATTTCCAGTTGCTCAAGTCCTGGCCCAGCCAGTTGAACAGGGTCTCGCGCACGCGATCGGGCGTGGGCCGTAAGCCGGGCTTTTGCGCCACGACCAGGCGCGTGCGGCGCCATTGCCCGCCGATGATGCGGATTTCACCGGCCCCCGTGGCCGCCGGCTTGGCTGCAGCGGGCTGGGCAGCCTTGGCTCCGGGGCGGGCCGGACGGCTGGCCGCCAGCTCCTGCGCCTTGCGCTCGGACTCATGAATCATCTTGTCCAGCGCCTTGCGGCCTGCCGGGGTGTGTAGCTTGATGGCGCTGCGGCTCATGGCTTGGCTCCGAGAGTGATGGTGACCATGCGCTCGGGCTGGACCATGCGCTGCATCGCCTCCTTCACGTCCTTGGTGGTCAGAGCCTGAACGCGATCGGTCCAGTGCTCCAGATAATCGAGCGGCAGGCCATTCCAGGCAATATTTGCCACATTGCCCAGCAGCTTGCGGTTGCTGTCTATGCGCAGGGCGAAGCCGCCTATCAGATTGTCCTTGGCCGCCTTGAGTTCCTTGTCGCTAGGACCTTCGGCTATGAATTTGCGCAACACGTCCTGCGAGACCTTGAGCGCCTCGGCCGCCTGATCAGGCCGGGTCTGCAGGCCTATGATGAAGGCGCCACGATCCAGGCCCGGCGAGAAGTCGCTGGAGACGCCATAGGTCAGGCCCCGCTTTTCACGCACCTCTTCCATCAGCCGCGAGGTGAAGCCGCCGCCGCCCAGAATATGGTTGCCCACCATCACGGCGAGAAAATCGGGGTTGTTGCGCGCAATGCCGGGCTGGCCGATCAGCACCTGGGCTTGTGCCGACTCGAACGGAATGTTCTCGACCTTGGCTTGCTGCAGGTCCTGCACCTTGGCCACGGCAGGCAGCGGCGGGCAGTCGTTGCCATTGGTGGCCTGCAGCGGCCCCAGCAACTGCTTGACCATGGCATCGGCCTGCTGGCGATTGACCGCGCCCACCACGCTGACCTTGGCGCGGCAGGCGGCAATCAGCTTGCGGTGAAAGTCCTGCATGGCCGAAACATCGATCCGGCCCAGGCTGTCGACCGTGGTCTGATAGCCATAGGGCGAGTTGCCGAACACGGCCTTGCGGAAGGCCTTGGAGGCCACGGTGCCTGGACGCGTATCGGCTTCCTTGATGGACGCGCTCCAGCGCTCGCGGTCACGCTGCCACACGGCATCGGGCCAGCTTGGCGAGGCAATCTGGCGTGCCGCCAGGGCCACGGCCTTTTGCTGCAGATTGGGCTCGGTCAGAGTGCGCAGGCCGTAGCTGAAGCTGTCACGCCCCGCACTGGCGCCAAAACTGGCGCCCAGGTCGGCCCAGGCCTGACCCAGGCCATTTTCATCCAGCGCAGGCGCATCGCCTGCCGCCTTGATGCCCTTGGAGGACATCATGGCCACGGCTGTCGCCAGGCCTACCTTGTCCTCGGGATCACGGCGGCTGCCGGCGTCGAAGTCCACCTGCACATCCACCATGGGAATTCCGGGACTTTGCACCAGCCAGACCTGGGCGCCACTGGGTTGGGTCCAATGCTCTATCGGCAGCAAGGCCCAGGCAGATTGGGTTAAAAAACCCATTCCAGCGCTTACCACGAAAGCGCTAGCAGCTATCTTTTTCATAGTTTTCATAGGTTTCTCCGCTGCGCTCAGTGCATGGATTTATCTGCATCCGCCTTGCCCGACATGGGACGCTGGGGCTTGCTACCCGCCGGCAGAGGCTGAGGCACCAGGGTGCCGACAGTGAGCTGGTCGTCGCCAAAATATTTGGCGGCCACGGCCTTCACATCGTCAGAGGTGACTTTGCGCAGTTCGGCCAGCAGCTTGTCCTCGGCATCCAGCGGCATGTTCTGAATCCAGTAATTGCCCAGGTTCTGGGCCTGGCCCATGACGGAATCACGCTCATAGACGTTGGAGGCCATCCACTGCGTCTTGACGCGCTCCAGTTCATCGGCCTGCACGCCCTCATCAGCCACCTTCTTGATCTGCGCACGCAGCGCAGCCTCCACATCGGCCACGGTCTTGCCCTGGGCCGGAACGCCGGTCAGCATGAACAGGCTGGGCCCGCGCCCCATGATGTTGGCCGAGCTGCCGGCGCTATCGGCCACACGGCCGTTGGCCTGGCCTTCGCCCTGCACCAGGGCGCGCTCCAGGCGAGCACCGTCATAACCGTCCAGCACGGCGGACAGCACCAGCAGCGCCAGCGCGTCCTTATCCTCGGCCTGCAGCTTGTCCACGCTCTTCAGGGTGGGGGTGCGATAGGCCATGGCGATAAAGGCCTGCTCGGCAGGCTGCTTGACCTCGATGCGACGCACGCCGATCTGCCTGGGTTCGGTCTGCGGCTTGCGCTGCGGCAGGGCTCGCGCGGGAATGCTGCCGTAATACTTCTCGGCCCAGGCACGCACCTGGTTGACGTTCACGTCCCCCACCACGACCACGGCGGCGTTGGCAGGCACATACCAGCGCTTGTGGAAATCGCGCACATCGCCGGGCGTCATGGAGTTCAGGTCGCTCATCCAGCCCACCACGGGGCGACGATAGGGCGAGGCCATGAAGGTGGCCGCCATCAGCTGCTCCATCAGCATGGCGCGCGGCTGGTCGTCGGTGCGCATGCGGCGCTCTTCCTTGATGACCTCGATTTCCTTCTTGAATTCGGAGTCCGGCCACTGGTTGTTGGCAAAACGGTCGGATTCCAGCTTCATCACGTCTTCCAGACGGCTGGACGGAATCTGCTGGTAGTACCCCGTGTAGTCACGCCAGGTGAATGCGTTTTCCTGGCCGCCCAGCGCCGCCACGCGACGCGAGAAGTCTCCGGGCTTGACGCTTTTGGAGCCCTTGAACATCATGTGCTCCAGCGCATGGGCCACGCCCGTGGTGCCGTCGACCTCGTCCATGGAGCCTACGCGTACCCAGACCATGTGCACGGCCGTGGGCGCGCGCCGGTCGGGCTGCACGATCAGCTGCATGCCGTTCTTCAGCGTGAACTGCTGCACTTGCGGCGCGGCCGCCGTGGCGGCAGCAGGCACAGGTTGCGACGATGCGCCCGGCGCAGCCAAGGCTGCCCCAGCGCTCAAACAGGCCATTAAGCCCAGTACAGGGAGTGCGCGTACATGTTTCATAGAATGATGCGATTCTAAAAACCCGCCAATGTTCAGTTTTTTCAAGAAAAAGCCCAGTTCACCCGATGCAGTGAACACCACGCCCGCTGCCGAGGCAGCCGCGGCGCCCGCTCCTGCCCCGCAAACCGGGCCAGCTCCACAGGATACGCCTGCCGAAAACGGCAGCAGCTCCTGGTGGCGCAAGCCCTTTGGTGGCGGCGCGACGGCCAAGGCCGGCGAAGATCAGCCTGCCACTCAGGATTTTGTAGCAGCCCCCGAGCCTACCGCAAAGCCGCAAGCCCCAAATTCCCGTCAAAACTGGATGGAACGGCTGAAAGCCGGTCTGCGCAAGACCGGCTCCAGCATCGCCACCGTCTTTACCGGCACGCAGATCGACGACCGGCTCTATGAAGAGCTGGAGGACGCGCTGCTGATGGCCGACACCGGCGTCAAGGCCACCCAGCATCTGCTCGAAGACCTGAAGCGCCGCGTCAAGGAAACCAAGACCACCGAGCCCGCCGCCGTCAAGGCGCTGCTGGCCGATGCACTGACCGATTTGCTGAGGCCCCTGGAAAAGCCGCTGACCATCGGCGAGCACACACCGACCGTCATCATGGTTGCCGGCGTCAACGGTGCGGGCAAGACCACCTCCATCGGCAAGCTGACCAAGCATCTGGCCGACGGCGAGCAGTCCGTGCTGCTGGCCGCCGCCGACACCTTCCGCGCCGCCGCGCGCGAGCAGCTGGGCGTCTGGGCCAATCGCAACACCGTGGAGATCATCAGCCAGGACGGTGGCGACCCCGCCGCCGTGAGCTTCGATGCTGTTTCAGCCGGCAAGGCACGCAAAAAGGATGTGGTGCTGGTCGATACGGCCGGACGCCTGCCCACGCAGCTGCATCTGATGGAAGAGCTCAAGAAGATCAAGCGCGTGGTGAGCAAGGCCGACGGCACGGCGCCGCACGAGGTGCTGCTGGTGATTGACGGCAACACCGGCCAGAACGCGCTGACCCAGGTGCGCGCCTTCGATGACGCGCTGCAACTCACGGGCCTGATCGTCACCAAGCTCGACGGTACGGCCAAGGGCGGCGTGCTGGCCGCGATTGCGCAGGAGCGTCCCGTGCCCGTCTACTTCATCGGCGTGGGCGAGAAGATCGAGGATCTGGAAACCTTCAGCGCACGCGAGTTCGCCCAGGCCCTGCTGTCCTGAATCACAAAAACCATAGCAACCAGCGCTTTATCTATCAAATTTTCAGATAGATTAAGTACTGAAACCTAATGAAGGAGCGCGCAAGGCGCTCCTTTTTTATTCAGGCTTCAGAGCTGCACCTGCTGCTTGAGCCATTTGGCATAGTCGTTGAGGCAGCGCTCGGTGCGCATGGTGATCTGGGGCACTTCATAGCTGTGATGGCTGCGCAGCAGCTGCGTCAGCCGCGGCAGGGCCTCGGGCAGGGTCTTGCAGATCAGCCGCCATTCGGGAGCGGTCTGCAGCACTCCGTCCCACTCGTAATACGAGGTGATGCGCTCGGTCTGCACGCAGGCCGCAGCCTTGGCCGAGACCAGCGCCCGCGCCATGTCCTCGGCCTCGGCCGAATGCCCAACGGTCGTCGTCACCACGCACAGCGTGGCCCAATGGCTGTCCTGCGCAGGAGCGGACTTGAGAGTGGCGGTCTGGGTAGATGTGGTGCTCATGCCATCTAGTCTAGGCCCAAGAGCGCCCTGCCCGCCACCGCCTTACACCGGATACAGACCCAGCTGCTGCGCGCGCAGCCGCGCCAGTCCCAGCAGCGCATCGGTGAACGGCGTGCTCATGCCACACATGGCGCCCATCTCGCGCACAGCGCCCACCAGGGCATCCAGCTCCACCGGCTTGCCGGCTTCCACATCCTGGAGCATGGAGGTCTTGAAGCCGCCCAGCTTGAGCGTGACCTGATGGCGGTCCTGCGGACTGTCGGCAATCGGCAGGCCGATGCGCGCGCCGATTTCGCGGGCTTCCAGCATCACGGCCGTGATGAAGTTGCGCACCAGCTCATCGCCCAGAATCCTGTCCGTGGCCGCGCCCGTGATCGCACTGACGGGGTTCATGGTCATATTGCCCCAGAGCTTGTACCAGGCGTCGCGCTGGATGTTGTCGCTGAGCCTGACCTCGAGACCACCCGCACGCAGCAGCTCGGCCAGCGCCAGCAGGCGCGGCGTGGGCGCATCGCCGGACTGGGCCGTGGGCTCGCCGACGATGAGGCTGTTGCCGAAATGCCGGCGCACCACGCCGGGAGCGTCAAGGGAGCAGCTGGCATGCACCACCGACCCGAGCACCTGCTCGGTGGGAATGGCGCGCGCAATCTCGCCCTGCGGATCCACTGTCCTGAGCTGCAGGCCGCGCAGGCTGGCATCCACGCCACCGGCCAGAAACCACCAGGGCACACCGTTCATGGCGGTCAGCACCAGGGTCTGCGGGCCGATCAGCGGTGCGACGGCACGCGCCACATCGGGCATGGACGGCGCCTTGACGGCAATCACCACAACATCCTGCACGCCCAGAGCGGCCGGGTCCTGCTGCGCATTGACGGCCACGGTCTCACGCTCCTCGCCATGCACCAGCGTCAGGCCGTTGTGCTGCAGCGCAGCCAGCGTCTGGCCCCGCGCCACGGCGCTCAGCTCGCAGCCGGCCTTGGCCAGCGCCACACCCAGCCAGCCGCCAATGGCTCCGGCACCATAGATACAGACTCTCTTCAGACTCATGCTCTTGTCTCTCCTGTCTTATAGAACTCTCAAAAACAGTAGCTGCCGGTGCTTTACCGTAAAGCATCTGAAGACTATCCACCCTTGAAACCAGGCGAGATCTTCGCGGCCGCTGCTCATTGTTGATACGTTAACAGCAGTATCGACCCGCGCGACACTGAAGGCCGTTGACAGCTGGACACCCCGCACTGCGCGCCATGCCAGCTGCCCTGTTCATCGCATTTTCAAGGACCGACTCATGAGCTCCAACACCACCGTCGTCAATCTCACAGCCCAGATCACGGCACTGGCCACTGCCTTGCGCATCGTGCTGGACGCCAGCCCCCAGGCTGCCCAGACACGCGAGCAGCTGGCTGCCGCGCTGGACAAGACCATTCACGACGCGCTGGAAGAAGGGGTCTGGGACAACGCCGACGGTGTCAAGACCATCAGGGCAGCGCTGCTGGGCTGATCGCCACCGCGCCATGAAAAAGCCGAGCCCAAGGCCCGGCAAAAGAGAAGCAACAATCAACGATCTCGCTCACGCCAGCGTATAGGCCGTCTTCACCGTGGTGTAGAACTCCTGGGCATAGCGGCCCTGCTCGCGCGGACCGTAGCTTGAGCCCTTGCGACCGCCAAA
>NZ_JBANEM010000011.1:0-211333 GCF_040187805.1 Comamonas sp. wu1-DMT | reverse complement strand
TGCCCACCACAACCTGAGCCTGGGCGTGGCCAACTCCATCGTGGCGGTGGAAGAAGGCTGCGACCGCGTGGATGCCAGCCTGGCCGGCATGGGCGCGGGTGCCGGCAATGCTCCGCTGGAGGTGTTCATCGCAGCCGCAGAGCGTCTGGGCTGGAACCACGGCACCGATCTCTACAAGCTCATGGATGCCGCCGACGACATCGTGCGCCCGCTACAAGACCGTCCGGTGCGCGTGGACCGCGAAACACTGGCACTGGGTTACGCAGGCGTTTACAGCTCGTTCCTGCGTCACTCCGAAGCTGCGGCGGCCAAGTATGGACTCAAGGCCGTGGACATTCTGGTGGAGCTGGGCAAGCGCCGCATGGTCGGGGGTCAGGAAGACATGATTGTCGACGTAGCGCTGGACCTGCTGAGGCAACGCGAAGCCGCCTCCCTCTGATCTTTTCACCATCCTCGCGGTCAGCCAGCCGTGGCTGCCGCCTTCACGGAGTCATTTATGAACGCACCCCACACGGAAGCCTCCAGCAGTCGCTTTGTCACGATCACCGAAGCGGGACAGCCCCTGAGGCTGCACTACAACGATGTCGGCTCCGGCAGCGAAGTCGTGGTCATGCTGCACGGCTCCGGCCCAGGCGCCAGCGGCTGGGCCAACTTCCACCGCAATATCGAACCGCTGGTGGATGCGGGATACCGTGTCATTTTGCTGGACTGCCCCGGTTGGAGCAAAAGTGACACCATTGTCAGCACAGGCTCGCGTTCGGATCTGAACGCACGCTGCCTCAAAGGCGTGCTGGACGCGCTGAACATCGCCAAGGTTCACATCATCGGCAACTCCATGGGCGGTCATAGCGCCGTGGGCTTTGCGCTGGCCAATCCCGAGATGGTGGGCAAGCTCATCCTCATGGGCGGCGGCACCGGCGGACCCAGCGCCCTCGTGCCCATGCCCGCCGAAGGCATCAAGCTCATCGGTGCGCTGTACCGTGACCCCACCGTGGAAAACCTCAAGCGCATGATGAATGTGTTTGTGTACGACAGCAGCAGCCTGACCGAAGAGCTGTATCAGCAGCGTCTGGCCAATATCCTGGCCCGCCGCGATCACCTCGAAAACTTCGTCAAGAGCGCCCAGATCAACCCGAAGCAGTTCAGCGACTACGGCGCACGCCTGCATGAAATCAAGGCCAGGACCTTGATCATCTGGGGCCGTGACGACCGCTTTGTGCCATTGGACATCGGCCTGCGCCTGCTATGGGGCATTCCCAACTCGGAATTCCACGTGTTCAGTCAGTGCGGCCATTGGGCACAGTGGGAGCACGCCGAGGTCTTCAACAATATGGTTCAAGACTTTCTCGCTCGCTGACCGGCCAGTGAGCCAGCAAGAAGTGGAAGCAAGCCATTGAGATGAATGCCATGCATGGACAACATGCTCAATGGCTTTTTTGGGATGCAGAGCAGGCAGCGGCCCAACCATCCCTGCCTCCAGCAGACTCCGCCGCCGATTGAGCGCAGCTGGATGCGACAGCCTGGTTGTCAAACGGATATTGGCATCAATCAAGCGAAATTCCGCGTCTCGTCGCGAGGACCACTTCGAAGCATTTCACTCACTGTGATCCTTCTGCGACTCAAACATATCCGCCCGGGTCATGCTCCGCTAGTGGGAAAATGCAGCCCTTACCGAGAGCGGATTGAATTGTCATTTTTTGCCACCGCATCCTCAGGATTCAGCAAAGCCGGAATCTCGGCCACCAGCGCGTCAATGGCCACCCGCAATTTGCAACGCAATTGCCGTGCCTGTGGCCAGAGTGCATGGATCTCATAGGAGCGTGCCCGATAGTCGGGCAGGATATGCACCAGCTCTCCACGCTTGGCATAGCTGCTCAGCAGCCAGCAGGGGACCCAGGCAATGCCATAGCCCGCCACAGCAGCAGCGGCAATGGCCTGGATATCGTCCATGCTGATCTGGGTGCGCACCTGCAGGCGGTAGTCTGAGCTGCCGTCTCGCCCAGCAACTGGCGAAACATTCCACGGAGCGACAACACCCGAGTGCGAGTAACTGATGACCGCATGACCATCGAGCTCTTCCAGTTTGCTGGGCGTGCCGTGGCGTGCCAGATAGGCCGGGGAAGCTCCGATGCTGATGTGCTGTGTGCCCAGCAGGCGCGCAGACAAAGTGCCGCTGTCTTGCAGCGGGCCTATGCGTATGGCCAGGTCAAACCCCTCCTCGATCAGATCGACTGTACGGTCGCCAAACGACAGATCGATGCTCAGCTGCGGATACAGACGCGTCAGATTCAGCAGTATTGGCGCAACGCACAGCTGCCCAAAGCCTTCTGGCACGCTGACCCGCAGGCGCCCGATGGGCTCCATGCGGCCACTGTCCAGATCCGCCTCGGCTGCATCCAGCTCCTTGAGTGCACGGGTGCAGCGCTCGTAGTAGATCTGTCCTTCCGCAGTCAGGGTCTGGGTACGCGTATTGCGCTGCAGTAGCCGCGAGCCCAGACGTGCCTCCAGCCTGGCAACGGCCTTTCCCACGGCAGAGCGCGTCACGCCAAGCCGCTTGGCAGCAGCAGTGAAGCCGCCCGCTTCCACTACCTGTACAAAGGTGGAGACTCCTTCCAGAGGGTCTTGCACAGTCATGTCGATTGGATCCTTCAGATCCCCAATTATGGGAAATAAGTGCGTAAATTTAAGAATTTTATTCCCATAGACTCGCGTTGAACGTTCTGCGCCAGAACGCTGTTTCCCTTTTCTGGAGTGCGCAACCATGTCCTCGAATGATGTTGATCTCTTGAACACCAGCAGCCTGGAGCCGGCACCGACCCGGCGCAATCGCATTGCGCTGCTATCGGTCTGTCTGGCCGCACTGATGTTCAGCCTTGAAATATCCAGCGTGCCTGTCATCTTGCCCACGCTGGAGTCCGTTCTGCACAGTGACTTCAAAGACATTCAGTGGATCATGAATGCCTACACCATCGCCTGCGTCTCGGTGCTCATGGCCACCGGGACACTGGCGGACCGGTTTGGCCGCAAGCGGATCTTTCTGATCTCCATAGCCCTCTTTGCGTTTTCATCGCTGCTGTGCGGCCTGGCATGGAACACACCGATGCTGATTGCCAGCCGCGTGTTCCAGGGGGCCAGCGGCGGCGCCATGCTGATCTGCCTGGTAGCCGTCCTCTCGCATCAATTTCCGCAAGGCGCCGAGCGCAGCCGCGCCTTCAGCACCTGGGGAGTTATGCTCGGCATAGGCTTGGGCTTTGGCCCGCTGATTGGCGGCATGATCGTCGCCCTATCGGACTGGCGCTGGGTATTCTGGGTACACGTGCTGATTGCCACGCTGACCTTCTTTCTGGCCGCCATCGCCGTGCAGGAATCGCATGACCCAAAGGCCGGCGCGCTGGATCTTGCGGGCATCGTCACGCTGTCCCTCGCGGTGTTCGGCCTGGCCTTCTTTGTGACGCAGGGCTCCGATACCGGTTTTGGCAGCATGTCTGCGCTGGCCGCCATGGCTGTGGGTCTGCTGAGTTTTGCAACCTTTGTGTGGGTGGAACTGCGTGCCCAGCATCCCATGTTCGACTTCTCCGTCTTTCGGGTGCGCAATTTCTCCGGTGCACTGATGGGCTCCATGGGCATGAACTTCAGCTTCTGGGCGTTCATCATCTACCTGCCCATCTATTTTCAAAGTGCGTTAGGTCAGGATGTCACGGCCGCCGGCGTCTCGCTGCTAGCCTACACCCTTCCCACGCTGGTGTTCCCGGTGGTTGGAGAACGCATCGCCATGCGCTATGGCCCGCGTATCGCCATTCCGCTGGGGTTATTCGCCATCGGCCTTGGATTCATGCTGATGCTCGCTGGCAGCCAGCTCGCCCACAGCCACTGGCTTTACGTGCTGCCGGGCTGCATGATTGCCGGTGCAGGGCTGGGTATCACCAACACCCCGGTGACAAATACCACCACGGCAGCGGTCTCCAGCACACGCGCCGGCATGGCGTCCGGCATCGACATGAGTGCCCGCATGATTACGCTGTCGATCAATATCGCGCTGATGGGTTTCCTGCTGGTGCATGGCGTACAGCAGCACCTGCAAACCGCATTGCGCGACCCTGTCGATGCTGCAGCGCTGCGCGAGATGGCCAACGGCATTGCCTCTGGCAACCTGCAAGCCCTGTACGCCCAACAGGCAGGCGCTGGCGCCGTCACTTCGCCACAGGCACTGACAGACATTGCCCGCGAGGCATTGGTGCACAGCTTTGGCGGCGTAATGCTCTATGCGGCCATCGCCGTGTGGCTGCTGGCACTGGGCAGCTTTGTGATCTTTTCGGGTCGCAGGGCAGCACGGTGACTTGTATGGCGGTCCAAGCCGATGGGCAAGAATCTGCTCGCTGATCTGCAACTTGGTTGCCTGCATTGTCATGGACATCGATTTCCTGCCTGGGCAGCAAGCGGCAGGCCTCGACAACCTCACAGACATTGGCAACCGTGCCACCTGCTGTGTGCACCAGGCCAGAATCAGCATCCATGCCGAAGTACCACCGGCTGCCTTTCCAGCTCTGGTGCACCTCTTCACCATGCACCTTGTTTCGATTCCTGGTGAATGCCAGTGCAGCACTCAGGGTAGCGTCCACAGTGGTGCCAGTGTGCGGCATAGCTGCCCAATGCGTTGCCGTGGCAAATTCATGACACGCTCCAAGTCGATCAAAGACTGCCGTACTTTGGCACCACCTGCGATTTGCTGAATCGTGTCGGCGGCTCTTCACAGATAAAAGAGGCACATCGCAATATATTTAAAAATCAGGATATTTATCCCAATAAATTTGTTTAACAAATTTATCGAAACCATCCAGACTTCCTCCAAGACTCATAGAACTTGGAGACATCTGTTGGAGCAAAAAATTTTCAGTGCGCCTGGGCACTTTTTCCGCCCCTCGCGTTCACATGCTGTTGTGATTGGCGGCGGGACTATGGGAGCCGATGTCGCGGTCGTCCTTTGCCGAGGAGCTTGCAAAACGACTGTTGTCGAGTCCAATCCCGACCGGGCTGCCAAAGTCCCTGGGCTGGTCCATCACGGCTTGACCCAACTGGATGCGGCGCAGCAGCTTGCCCACCTGTCCGTCGTCTCGTCATTGGACGACCTCGACTGGAGCTCTGTGGATCTTGTGATCGAATGCATCCCGGAGCGCTTGGACATCAAGCAAGCGCTTTTCAAGCAACTCGAGCAGCGCGCCCGCAAGAATGCATTGCTGGCCAGCAATAGCTCTAGCTTCCCCATTACAGCCATTGCACAAGGCCTGGCAACGCAGGAACGCATGCTGGGTCTGCATTTCTTCATGCCTGCGCACCTGACGCCTCTTGTCGAAGTGGTGTGCGGCGAGGCATCCCGCATGGAATGCGCAGAGAACCTTCATGCCTTCATGCGCCAGTGCGGCATGGTGCCGGTGCTGGTCAAGAAAGATTTGCCAGGCTTTTTGGCGAACCGCCTTCAGCACGCGCTGGCTCGCGAGGCTTTTGCACTGATTGAAGCGGGCATTGCATCGGCCGAGGATGTGGATGCAGCCGTGCGCTTTGGCTTCGGCTTTCGCTTTCTTGCAGCGGGCCCCGTGCTTCAGCGCGACCATGCAGGTCTGGAAGTCCACTGCGCCGCTGGAGCGACTATGTATCCATCGCTGGCGGACAACAAGGAACCAAGCCCATGCCTTTCGCGAAGAGTGGCTGAAGGCAAGTTCGGCATGAAGTCCGGTGAAGGATTTTTCAAGTGGACCCCGGAGAGCATCGCGCAAGAGAAACAGCGCTACCAGAAGACGCTGCTGGCAGGTCTCGAAATTCTCAAGAGCGAATTGCCTTCCGTGGGCGACGCTGCCGAGCAATAAGAGGAACGCATGATGAATACACCTCTGATCATCACCGTTGCCCCCAACGGAGCCTACAAGACCAGGGAGCAACACCCCGAGGTTCCTCTGACTGCCGCCGATCTGGCACAGACCGCCAAGGAATGCCTGGACTCCGGGGCGTCCATGATTCATATGCATGTACGCAAGCCTGACGGCAAGCATTTACTCGATGCCCGCGCCTACATTGAAGCCACTGCTGCAGTGCGCAAAGCAGTGGGCCGGGAACTGGTGGTTCAGGTCACCACTGAAGCGGCACAGGTCTACCAGCCATACGAGCAGATGCGGGTCGCCCGCGAAACGGCTCCGGAAGCGATCTCTGTCGGCTTGCGCGAAATACTCAAACCTGAAGTTCCCGAAGCGGATATCCGGTCCTTCTTCACATGGCTCAAGCAGAGCAATGTGATGACCCAGGTCATCCTGTATGACGTGGAGGACGTGCAGGCCTGGCAGCGCCTGCTTGCAAGCGGCGTCATCCCGGCAAACAAATGGTTTCTGCTTTTTGTACTGGGCCGCTACTCCGCCGGTCAGACCTCTTCGCCCATCGATCTGCTGCCGTTCCTGAATGCCCACGACGATGCCCATCCATGGGCGATGTGTGCCTTCGGCCCTCAGGAAAATGCATGCGCGATGGCTGCTGCAAGTCTCGGAGGCCATGCGCGCGTCGGCTTCGAGAACAACCTGTTCCTGAAGAGCGGCGAGCCGGCAGCAAGCAATGCAGCCTTGGTCGCCCAGGTTTGCGAGGGGGCCGCAGCGCTGGGCCGTCCTCTGGCCACGGCTCACGATATTCGAGGCATGTTCCTGAACTGATCAGCACTTCAAGGCAGTAGCGCCTCTTGTGTCTTCAAGTAGTGATCTCTTGGAGGCACAAGATGCTCTGCCGTCAGGCAGATCAGGCGCTCCCTCGACCCCTCCCCCTGCGCCAGCACCGCCAGCAGCTCGTGATGCTCCTTTTGGGATTGCAGCTGACGCTCTCTGGACATCAGCGTTCCAAATCGAATCGCATGCGTTTGGCGCGCGAAGTCTTCGATGGACTGCGACAGAAAAACATTGCCGCATTGAGCAAACAAAAGCCGATGAAACTCCTGGTTGGTTCGAAAAATGCCGCGCGGGTCCTGTTGCTGGATAGCTGCGTCGTGCCCGGCCTGAATGCGCCTGAGCTGCTCCAGGGCATCATGGTCCAGAGGCAGCGCAATTCTGCGCATCGCCTCCAGCTCAAGCAGCTCTCTCATTTCATAGAGATGAATGACTTCCTCCCTGCTGAAAGCCTTCACCATGGAGCCAATGTTGCGCCTGCGCTCAAGCAGGCCAGCACTTTCCAGCTGAGCCAATGCGTCTCGCACCACATGGCGTTTGGCTGCGAACCTTTCCATCAGATCATCTTCGACAAGACGCACTCTGGGAGCCAAGAGGCCCAGAACAATGTCTTCCTCCAATGTCGCGGCAATCACGGATGCACCGTCCTCGGATGGACGGCGCTCCTTGGCAAAAGCGCCCGTCGGCATATGAACTTAACTCCTTGGAATCGAACCCTTGCGCTGCGTCGCGGTCAAGAAATCAAAGTCTGCGCCACGATCGGCCTGCAAAACAGTTTTCTTGAACAGATGCGCGTAACCACGCTCTGCCACAGGAACTTGAACAGGCTTGGCATTCTGACGCATAGCCAGCTCTTCATCGCTGACCAGCCATTTAATACTGCGCTCGCGCACCGACAGGCGAATTCTGTCCCCGGTTTGCACCCAGGCCAATGGTCCGCCAATCGCCGCCTCTGGCGTCACATGCAGGACGATGGTGCCGAAAGCGGTACCGCTCATACGGCCATCGGAAACACGCACCATGTCTTTCACGCCTTGGGCGGCGAGTTTCTTGGGAATGGGCAGGTAACCCGCTTCCGGCATCGCCGCTGCTTTGGGACCGATATTCTTGAGCACCAGCACATCCTCGGCCTGAACATCAAGCTCGGGCGAGTCGATACGAGCGGCCAGATCCTCTGCATTCTCGAAAACAACGGCACGGCCCTCATGCTCCATCAGCTCGGGGTTCGCTGCGGACTGCTTGATGATGGCGCCTGCCGGGGCAAGATTGCCGTGCAGCACAGCAATGCCTCCCTGTGGATACAAGGGGGCATCCAAAGTCTTGACCACATGCTGCTTGAAGCCTGGGCCGGCCGCCTCCAGCTCCTCGCCCAGGGTGCGCCCCGTCACGGTCAGAGCATCCAGGTGCAGCAGGGGCTTGAGCTCTCGAAGCAGGGTATGCATGCCGCCGGCTGCATGAAAGTCCTCCATGTAGTGGTCGCCGGAAGGCTTGAGATCGAGCAACACGGGAGTATTGCGGCTCATGGCGTCCAAAGCCTTGAGATCCAGCTCGTAGCCCAGGCGACCCGCAATCGCGGCCAGATGCACGATGGCATTGGTCGAGCCTCCCATGGCCAACAACACCCGCATGGCATTTTCGAAGGCAGCAGGCGTGAGAATCTTGTCAATGCTCAGTCCAACACGCGCCATGTACACGGCCACCTCACCGGATCGCTCCGCAATTCGAATGCGGTCGGCAGTAACCGCTGGAGGAGTTGCACTGCCAGGAATGCCAATCCCCAGAGCCTCTGCAATGCAGGCCATCGTGCTGGCAGTGCCCGCCACCGAGCAGGTACCCACGCTGGCGACGAGCTGATTGTTGACGTCGGAAATTTCCTCAGCATCAATTTCTTCGGCACGAAATTTTCCCCAGTAGCGCCGGCAATCGGTGCACGCACCCACTCTTTCGCTTCGATGCGATCCCGTGAGCATGGAGCCGGTAACCAGTTGCACTGCCGGCAGTCCGACCGAAGCAGCTCCCATCAGCTGAGCCGGCACCGTCTTGTCACACCCCCCCGATCAACACGACCGCATCCATGGGTTGCGCTCGCAGCATCTCCTCCGTGTCCATGGACATGAGGTTGCGCAGATACATGCTGGTCGGCTGGGAAAAGCTCTCGTGCAGCGAGATGGTCGGGAAGTCCATGGGCAGACCACCTGCCATCAGGATGCCGCGCTTCACTGCCTCAATCAATTGCGGCATGTTTCCGTGACAAGGGTTGTAGGAGCTGCCTGTGTTCGAGATACCGATCACAGGCCTGTCCAGCGCCTTGTCGGTATAGCCCGCTCCCTTGATAAAGGCCTTGCGCAAAAAGAGAGAGAAACCGCGATCACCGTAGTTGGTGAGTCCTTTGGAAATGCCGCTCGAAGCGGCTTCCGGATGAATCGTGGCTTGCTGGCCTGGCTTGTTCGTCATGGGAGGGTTAACCATTGTTGATGCATTGATTATTAATAATATTATTGATTAAAAGAAAAATCGAGCGCTCAAACAAGAAAGCGCATACCTGAAAACCCTAAAGGAGACTTCATGAAACCCACAGAACTCGTTAATCCGGGCATGCGCCGCCGCAAGCTCATTAACCTGGTTGCAACCGCCCTCGTCGCATCTGGTGCATCGGGAGCAGCCTGTGCGCAAACTGACTACCCCACCAAACCCGTGAGGCTGGTAGTTCCCTATGCGCCGGGTGGAGCGACCGATGTCATTGGCCGCGTTCTTGCCAAGCAGCTTTCAGACGCACTCGGGCAGCAGTTCGTCGTCGACAATCGCGCCGGAGCTGGCGGTAGCCTTGGTGCAGGTCAAGTCGCCAAATCACCTGCCGATGGCTACACCTTGCTGATGGGTGCATTCACAAGCCACACCATCAATGCAGCGCTGACGCCTGCTGCGGCTCCTTTTGACATCCATAAGAGCTTCTCTCACATCTCGGTCGTAGGTACCGTTCCACTGGTATTTGTGGTCAACCCCAATGTTCAGGCGAAGTCCGTCAAGGAACTGGTAGCGCTTGCCAAGGCCAGCCCCGGCAGCGTCACGTTTGCATCCGCAGGCAATGGCTCGCCTCAGCATCTCTCGATCGAGATGTTCAAGCGTCAGACACAGGTTGAAGTCGTTCATGTGCCCTACAAAGGCAGCGGACCCGCTCTTTCCGATCTGCTCGGCGGTCAGGTCAATGCCATGATTGACACCGTTCCTGCCGCACAAAGCCAGATCAAGGCAGGCAAGCTCCGGGCCCTGGCCACCACGACCAAAGAACGCGTTGCCTCGATTCCAGACATCGCTACTGTCGTGGAAGCTGGATTTCCAGACATGCAGGTCAGCTCCATGTTTGCACTTTCGGCTCCTGCAGGAACTCCAGGTGCAGTCATTCAGAAGATCAATTCAGCGCTGAAAGTGATTCTGTCCAAGCAGGATGTCAAGGACTCCATGCTCGCCCAGGGCACTATTGCTACCTACAGCACGCCGGACGAGTCGGCCAAGATCATCAACGCCGAATACGCCAAGTGGGCCCGATTGATCAAAGACAGCGACATCAAGGCTGAATAAGCGAAGATAACGGAGCTCCAGGACGCTGCAGCTCCGCTACCTATACTCTGGTGGTGGAAGCCAACCTATCAACCAAAGACCTGAGAGCGGTAGTAGCCCTGAGCCAGACCAAGAGCTTTGGTCAAGCCGCCCTCCTGGTTCACCTCTCCCAATCTGCGCTGTCGGCCCTGATTGCGCGTGTAGAAGCCCAGATCGGAGCAAGACTGTTTGAGCGCACCACTCGCGCTGTCGAGCTGACCGATGCGGGGCATGTTTTTATTGCCCATGCCCAGGAGATCTTGCGAGATACGCAGCGAGCTCTACGGGCCGTGACGGACACCGTCCAGCTCAGAACGGGATCGGTGACGGTTGCCGCACTCCCCTCTTTGGCCGCCTCGCTGCTGCCAAAGGTCTTTGCCGAATTCACGCGGATTCATCCCGGGGTACGCTTGTCCTTGCTTGATACCTTATCTGGCCCTGCGTTTGATCTCGTTCGTGATGGCAAGGTCGACTTTGCACTCACTGCAGCAGATCCCAAGCAAGAAGACCTCGCCTATGAGCAATTGATGGAGGACCAGTTCTTTCTCATCTGTCCCGATGACCACCCTCTATCCAAGCAGGCAGGTCCCGTCGCGATCGAGAACACCTTGGACTATCCGCATGTCTCCATGCCCAGTTCTGCCAGCGTCCGGCAGTACATTGATGCGGATCTGCACTCAAAAGGGCTTTATTTCGCTCCTGTCTTTGAAGTTGACCATATTGCAACCATCGGAGCCCTGGTCAGTGCCGGTCTGGGCATCAGCGCACTGCCTGAAACAGCCGTATCGCTGTTGCAAGCTGGCCGCCTTGTGCAGATTCCTTTGTCGCCCCCTGGAATTCAACGCCCCTTGGGCATGGTGATGCGCCGCCACGCACCTCGAAGCTCGGCGGCCAAGGCATTGGAGGCGTTAATCAGAGCGAGCCTGCACAACCTGGCCTCTCATTCAAGCTAGAGCACTGCTGCAGATTCCGCAAAAGAGAGAGGTCGAAGGGAATGTAAAAAATTCTCCACGAATCGACACGAGCCGCCTGAACCGTCAAAAACCAACAAAAGCTGTGGGAACTTTGTCTTTAGCACTCTCTCTAACGGAGTGCTAATATGAAGATCATGGAAGAAAGGAAACCTGCAATGAAAACTGCCTCCGGCTCCATTGCTACTGCCTTGGCGCCCGCGAACCCCTGGGCGCTGGTACCTCCGCTGGGCAACCTGGATGCCTATATCTCGGCGGTCAATCGTATGCCAATGCTCACCCTTGAGGAAGAGCAGGACTACGCTCGCAAGCTCAAAGAACACAATGATCTGGACGCCGCCGGGCGTCTGGTGATGTCCCACCTGCGTCTGGTCGTCTCCATCTCGCGCCAGTACCTGGGCTATGGTCTGCCTCACGGCGACCTGATTCAGGAAGGCAATGTGGGCCTGATGAAGGCTGTCAAACGATTCGACCCCGATCAGGGCGTGCGTCTGGTCAGCTACGCCATGCACTGGATCAAGGCGGAAATCCACGAGTACATTCTGAAGAACTGGCGCATGGTCAAGGTCGCCACGACCAAGGCCCAACGCAAGCTGTTCTTCAATCTGCGCTCGATGAAGCATGACCTGAAGTCCGATGCTGCCATGGCGGACGAAGAGCTGGCCCTGCGCGAGACGCTGACCTCGAACGAAATTGACGCGGTTGCTGCCAAGCTCAACGTCAAGCGCGAGGAAGTCATCGAGATGGAAACCCGTCTGGCCGGCGGCGATGTGCTGCTGGATCCTTCTCCCAGCGACGACGGAGAGCAGGCCTTCGGCCCCATCGCCTACCTGGCTGATGCCAGCCACGAGCCTACCGCCATGCTTGAATCGCGTCAGCGCGATCATCTGGCGACCGATGGTCTGGTCATGGCCCTGGAGGGACTGGATGACCGCAGCCGCCGCATCGTTGAAGAGCGCTGGCTCAAGGTCAATGACGACGGCTCTGGCGGCATGACGCTGCATGAGCTGGCTGCCGAATACGGTGTGAGCGCCGAGCGCATTCGCCAAATTGAGGTAGCTGCCATGAAAAAGATGAAAAAAGCGCTGGCCGAGTTTGCGTAAACGCCAACTTGCGCTCCAAGCCTTTAAAAGGCTGAAATGCTGAACCTCAAACCCGGATAATTTCCGGGTTTTTTATTTTTCGGCATTGATGCATGTTCTCATGCACACCGATCGCCTATCAAGAATTCAAAAGAGACCTGCCATGCCTATTCGCACTTCGCACATCTTGAAGAACCTGTCCCGCCGCAACCTGGTTGCGGCAGGAGTCGCCATGGTGGCGACAGCAATGGCTCCGGCCGTCCTGGCAGCCGACAACTGGCCCGACAAGCCCCTTCATCTGATCGTGGGCTTCCCCGCAGGCTCCTCGCCCGATCTGACGGCCCGCGCGTTGGCCGAGCCATTGGAGAAGAAGCTGGGTCAGACCATCATCGTGGAAAACCGCGTGGGAGCCGGCGGCAATATCGCCGGCGAATATGTCGCCAAGGCTGATGGCTACACCTTCAGCGTGATGATCAACGGCAATATGACCATTGCCAAGATGCTCAACCCTGCCGTGCGCTATGACCCCATCAAGGACCTGCAGCCCGTGAGCCTGATCGGCGTGGCTCCGCTGGTACTGGTGGCCCCTGCGTCGGCCCCACAAGGCAAGGCCTTTATGGAAGCGGCCGCCAAGGCTGGCGACAAATGGAGCTATGGCTCGCCCGGTGTCGGTACCGTGGGCCATCTGGGCATGGAACTGCTCAAGAGCCGCTCGGCCATCAAGGCCGTGCACGTGCCCTATACCGGCTATCCTCAAGTGTTCAACGGCATTCAGGGCGGCGATTTGAAGCTGTCCATGCTCCCTCCGGCACTGGCCATGGCACAGATTCAGGCCGGCAAGCTGCACGGCATTGGCGTAACCTCTGCAGCACGCAGCCCGCTGGCTCCCGGCCTTCCCAGCCTCAAAGAGCTCGGCGTCAACAACTTTGATCTGGAAATCTGGAACGCCGTGGCTGCGCCCAGGTCCATGCCCAAGGCCCATGTGGACAAACTGGCGGCTGCCGTCAGCGAGATCGTGCGTACGCCCGAGATGCGCCAGAAGCTGTCCATGCAAGGCTGGCAAGCCGTGGGCAGCTCGCCCGAAGGCCTGAGCAACCGCATCCAGCAGGATGTGAAGGCACTGGGCACCATCATTCGCGAGCAGGGCATCACGGCGCAGTAAACACGCCCCCTGAGCCGCCTTGCGGCTTCCCCCGAGGGGGGACGACAGCCTCGCTGCGCGGCGGCGCTTGCTCGCTGTCACCAGATGACGTGCGCCAGTTTTCCTCCATCCCACACGCTGAAGCGACTGCGGGTATCAACGAGAGCTACTGCGGCGTCCTTTATCATGCGCCCGACAGGCATGGGTTTACGCTATGCCGTCGGGCGCATTGTTGTATCTGGGGCAGCGCCACCGCTTTTGGAGCCTTCATGGACGCTGGTACCTGGTTCACGCAGCTCAATGCCTGGCAAGTCATGGCATTGGGCCTGGTTTTTTTCGGGCTTATTTATCTTCTGGGCGGCCTGCTCATGGGCGCTCTGACGGCATCTCTTGCCCGTGCCGGTATTGGTAGGCCACTGGATATACGTCCGCTCAAGCCCGACCAGTTGCAACGTGAATGGCGCCAGTCCTTTCATTCCATACTGATCTTCGGCATAGGCATGATCGTCCCCTGGGGCTTTCTGCAACTGGGCTGGGCCCAGCTCTCGCCCACAGCCAGTGCTGGACGCATCGTTGTGGAGATCTTTGCGCTGCTGATCTGGAACGATGTGCACTTCTGGATCAACCACCGCCTACTGCACACGCGCCGCCTGGTGCGCTATCACGGCGACCATCATCGCTCCGTGGTGACCACGCCCTGGTCCACCTACAGCTTTCACCCCATCGAGGCGCTGATGCTGGGCAACATCATCTTGCTGCCCATGCTGGTGCATGACTTCTACTTCTGGTCGCTGGCCTCGGTGCCGGTGCTGAGTCTGATCCTGAATCTGATCGGCCACTCCAACTACGATTTTTTCCCCTCAGTCTCAGATACCCATCCACTGGCCGCCAGCCGCCGTCACCATCTGCACCACGCGCGCCCGGCAGGCAACTATGGCTTTGCGCTGGCCTTCATGGACCAGATCATGCGCACGCGGGTCGCAGACAACACCCCCAAAAGCTCCAGTCACTGAATGAGCAGGCACCCAGGCCAGCGCCGGTATCCAGTCCTGCGCCACTGGCGGGACTGGCAATCCGTCTTCTACATGATTCTGCTGCCGCTGCTCGTGTGGTGGCAGTGGAGGCATGGCTTCAGCTTCATTCTCTACAGCATCGAGCTGTTTCTGACATTGGGAGTAGGCGTGATTCATCACAACCACACCCATGTGCGCATGTGGTGGGGGCGCTGGACCAACCGCTTCACCGATTACTGGCTGACCCTGCTTCAAGGCCACCCCACCTTTGTGTTCTGGCCCGCCCATGTGGCCAATCACCATCGATTTCGCCATGGACCGCGCGATCTGGCACGCACCTACCGGCCAGAATGGGGCGGCGATACCAATCATCTGTGGGGCTATCTGATGCACCCGGTGCAGGCGGCTTTCGTGCTGTATCCGCTGTTCTTTCGCTGGCTGAACAATCTGCACCGTCACTGGCCTGGCGCCTTTCGCTACTGCATGGGGCAATACACGCTGTGGCTGGGAAGCTGGAGCTTCTTTCTCTGGCTGGACTGGCAAAAGGCGTTGATCTTCATCATTCTTCCCCAGTTGCACGGCCTGCACTGGCTGCTGGCTACCAACTATCTGCAGCATGCCCACGCCGATGGAAGGCCGATGACCAGAGCGCAGCGCAATACTCCAGGTATCGAGCTGAACTACGCGCGCAACTTTGAAGGCCTGGTCAACCCCCTGCTTTTTAATATTGGCCTGCACACCGCGCACCATGAATGCCCGCATGCCCACTGGTCCGAACTGAGCGGGCTGCATGAGCACATTTACCGCCAACGGGTCACACCTGCATTGAACGAAGGTGGCCTGCTGCCTTATATGGGACGCGTGTTTGTATTGGGTCTGGTCTGGCCCGCGGCAAGAACCCAGCCGCAGATGCCGCCCGACGCTGTGAAGTAAAAACCTGTTGAGGATCTATGCCTGTTGCCTATTCCAAGGTCTATCTGCAATCTGCCGGCATGTTTCTGCCTGGTGCCCCGGTGGACAACGCTGGCATGGATGCGTTTGTAGCACCGCTGAACCGCATCTCCGAGCGCATCAAGCGCCGCATCCTGGCCGAAAACGGCATCCAGACCCGCCACTACGCCATTGATGGCGAAGGCCAGACGGTGTTCAGCAACGCCCGCATGGCTGCCGGCGCCATCGAGGAGACCCTGGCCCTGGCCGGCAAAAAGCTCGGCGATGTCGGCTTTCTGTCCAGTGGCTCCTCGGGGGGCGATGCGCTGATGCCCGGCTTTGCCAGCATGATTCAGGGCGAAATGGCCGCCCCGCCCATGGAAACGCTTTCTGTGCATGGGGTCTGCGCCGCCAGTGTGGGGGCCATGCAAGCCGCAGCCATGGCTGTGGAGAGCGGCGCCCATGCACTGGCCCTGTCGGTGGCCAGCGAAATGCCCTCGCGCCTTTTCAAGCGCTCGCGCTTTGCAGCCCAGGGCTATGACACCGATTTCGACGCCCACTTTCTGCGCTGGATGCTGTCCGACGGCGCGGGCGCCGTGTTGCTGGGCGGCCCCAAGGCCCTGCCCCAGGCCAACGGACTGCGCCTCAAGCTCAAGTGGACGCACCAGCGCAGCTTTGCCGGCGACTACCCCGTGTGCATGCAGCTTGGCATGACGGCCGATCGCGGCAAAAGCCATCTGGACTTCCCTGCCTGGAGCGATGCCGAGGCCGCAGGCGCTCTGGCACTGCGCCAGGACATTCGCCTGCTGCCACATCTGTTCGATGTCTGCATTCACGAATATGCAGCCCTGGCCCACCAGGGCTGGGTGCCCGAGCGCGGCATAGACCACTTTCTCTGCCACTATTCGTCGGAGCGCTTCATTCCCGTGGTCGACGAGCTGCTGGGCAAGGCCCAGCTCAGCATTCCACGCGAGCGCTGGTGGAGCAATCTGGCCTGGCGCGGCAACACGGGTGCAGCCTCCATCTTCATCATGCTGTCGGAGTTTCTGCAAAAGCAGGGCCAGAGCCTGAAAGCAGGCGACACCGTACTCTGCTTCATCCCCGAGTCGGGCCGCTTCACCGCAGGCTACATGCTATGGGAAGTAGAGCTGGATGCGATTACCGAGCAAGCTCCAGAGGCCAGTTTCCCTTGGAAATCTGCACAGTCAGCGGCGCTGCCGGATGATGCTCTTCCCGATGTATCCACCATCGCCGCCCCCCATGACCCGGCCGCTGCGCCATCGCAGCTGGCGCCACTGCTAACCGAGCTCGCCAGCATCTGGCAGGACTACCGCAGCAATGTCTGGCGCACGCCCCTGCTCCAGCGCATGCGCACACGCCAGTTGCAGATCACCGACTATCTGCGCTGGATGAGCCACTGGATTCCCCAGGTGCGCGAAGGCAGTCTGTGGATGCGCGAAGGCGCGGCCTCGCTGACCGGTGACTACGCCACGCTGGCCTCGCTGATCGACCTGCATGCAGGTGAGGAGCAGAACGACTTCAAGATTCTGCACAGCGACTATCTGAAGGCCGGCGGCACCGAGACCGACATCAACCGCCTGCGCCGCAACCCCGGCGGCGAAGCGCTCAATGCCTATCTGCACAGCCTGGCTGCCACGCCCAACCCGATCGGCCTGCTGGGCGCCATCTACATCATCGAAGGCACGGGCCAGCGCATCGTTCCGAGCCTGCTGCCCCTGCTACGCCAGAGCCTGCCGCTGCCGCCCGATGCCTTCCGCTTTCTCGAATACCACGGTGCCAACGACGAGAACCACCTGGAGCGCTGGCTGCTGGCCGTGCAGATGGCGCTGGAGCTGGACAGTGAAGGCACGGCCCAGCAGGCCATACTGCAGACCGCACGCAACACGGCCGCCATGTACCTGATGCAGTTCCAACATGTGCTGGCCGAGCGATAACTAGAAGCAGCAAAAAGCACCGGGAGGATTCATGAAGAACGAGTTCAACGACCATGTCTGGGACGAGCGCGACCCCAGCCCCTGGCTGGCGCTCTACCTCGACCAGAGCACACCTTTGCCCGATGACGTCAAAGCCGCCTGGCTGCGCGACTGCAGCAGCAGCTCGCGCCAGTTCTTTCTGCCGGCCATGCGGCCGCTGGCGCGGCTGTCCATGATCGTCATTCAGGCGCTGAAGATCTTTCTGCCCAAGCGCTGGTCGCACTCCATGCTGCTGCACCGCCTGCTGGCCTTCGGCATGAAGAAGTTTCTCTCGCCAGAGGCCAACTGGCTCATCATGCGCCACTTTCATCTGGGCTCCCAGGTACTGGCCTTCGTCGCCGCCAATGCCCCGACCAAGGTCAGCACCGCGCCCTTGATGCCCATGGAAATCGACGATGTGAAGGACGAGCTGTTTCTCAAGCACGACCTCAACCTCTTCAACTTCGTGATTCGCCTGAACAAGGCACTGCGTGAGAACGGGCAGGAACTGGTACCCGTGGCCGAGCCCGATTTTTCCATGATCCGCGAGCCCGATCTCAGGCTCGAAGACATGCCGCGCGGACGCTTCAACGTCATCGACCTGCAAAGCGCCATCGAGCTGTACACGCCCATCTACCAGCTGCTGCTGACCGACAACGACTTCTGGCGCGCCAGCAACTCGCTGCAGCTCGACGAAACCGTTGCCATTTACTGCGCCAAGATCCTGGCCTCGCCAGAGCATCTGGTGCTGCTCAACAACAAGCATCCCATGGTGCCGCTGTCCACCCTGTATGCGGCCTACCGCCTGGTGCTGCACGGCCTGTCCACCGAGATGCTGCACTCGCTGCTGACACGCATGGCCAACGGCGAGCACCCCATTCCCGCGCGCGAGCTAGCCAAGATGCACCGGGCCGCCGAGACGGTGATGGATCAGACCGCCGCACAAAGCTGAACCATGGACCCACAGAGCAACCGCATCACAGGCGTTCGCATCGACGAGCAGACCATCTGGCTGGCACTAGCAGATGGACGTGAACTGGCCGAGCCCATCAAACGACATATCCGCCTCGAAAAAGCCACACCCGAGCAACGCCTGGCATGGGTGCTGAGCGACGAGGATCACGGTCTGAACTGGCCGGCGCTGTGGCAGCCATCTCCCGAAGGCATGGTCAGCGTCTGGGACCTGGATCAGGACAGTCTCTACAACCAGGCTATGGGCGCGCTGCTCGCCGCCCAATGGGACATCACCCGGATATCTCCGGTCCAGCGTGAACTGGTGGCTCTGTGGCGCATGGAAGCCGATATCAACAACGGCGGCTTTCTGCAGTTTCTGGGCAACTGGGGAGTGGAGAACCATCAGCTCACCCTGCAGGCTCTGCAGGCCATAGGCGCTCCCCTCACGCATCAATGTCTGCAAGACATGTTTGCGGTACTCAAGCGCTTCGAGGAGACGTCAGAAAATGTGGACTTCTCCGATCTGCCTGCACTGCTGACGGACGCCGAGCATGAGCAGTTGCAGGAACTGGAAGAAGCCTTCTGGGACTACCCGGAGCCTTTGAACAAGCTGGTGGTCATGCACTACGGACCCGTCCAATGAAGTCTGAAAACAAATCCAGCAAGACTTATTCGCTGGCATTTCGCAAAGCCCTGGTGGACGAAGCGCTGAATCGCACACCCGGCGGCGGGTTTCCGGAGCTGGAAAAGCGCCACCACCTCAAGCCCGGCACCCTGTTCGACTGGGTCGATGAGCTGGGCCCGACACCGCCGCCTGCGCCTTTTTCTGCACTGCATTTCTGGATAGGCAATACGCCGCTGGGCGAGCCGGAATTTGCCCGCTACTTTGAACATGCAGACAGTTACTGGGATCTGGAAGTCGAAGACATTGAGGGCAGCAGCGAAGATGTCACGGGTTGCGGTTTCTGCCAGGACCTGGGCAGAAAATTTCTGTTCGACGAAGACCTGCTGCTGGTGATCTGGCTGCCCGAGCCGGTCCCTGTCGCCGCCATCGCGGGACAAAGCACGCTGGACTCCGACGTATCGCTCGCACTCATCGTGCAGGCCTGCGAGGCCCAAGGCATTCAGACGGCCAACGCCATGTTTGTCTATGCCGACCCCTGCGAGACGATCACCGATCCAGACAAGCTCTACAACGGACTGAGCTACATGGGTCTTTTTGACGACTGACGCAGCTCAGGCGCTTTTTCATCTTCTTCATGCAAGACTTGATTGCCCAGATTTCGCAGCAATGGCTGCAGCTTCCGGATTGCCAGGCCGAACACAAGGACGCTGCCAGAACACGCATCAGCAGCAGCGCAGTAGCCGGCTCCATGGATGTCGAATTCTTTGTGCACCACGGTGGCAACGGCGCTTTCTCGGCCACCAGATATGAGGAGGCCATGCAGTTGGGCGCCGAGCACAGGCTGCATGCCTGGATCACGCTGCGCGATGCGGCCGGTGAAGTCATACACCATGAAGTCAGCTGCAACCCCGGGCGCTTTGCACAGCTGCTGCATGAGTGGCGCACAGCGCCTGATGCAGCGCCGGCACAGGTCACCATCCAGGCCATGGCCCGCAGTCCATATACCGACGAGACTGAAGCCTGTGTACCTGCGATGGATCAGGATCTGAACCTCGGCATGCTGGACACGCTTGCCGATGCCGGGCCGGCGCTCGAACAGCTGCAGGCCGATGTGGCGGCCATCGACCCCGTGCGCCTGCTTCAATCCTGGCCACGCGATGATCGCGGACGACTTGCGGCGCGCACCACCGCCATACTCGCGGCCTATGGCCCCGCCACACGCAAGCGCCAGCCCTGCCTGATGGTTCGATCGGTCATGCAGTCAAAAATGCCCGGCTGGCAATTGCTTCTATCGTCCGAGTTTCTCTACAACTGCCGCCATCAATGGAGCGATGCCCGCTGGCTGTGGTCGTCAGCAGACGCCCCCAAGGACTCCGCGCTGGAGCGCAAGGCACGCCGGCTGATGGCGCAGGGCAAGATCAGCGAGGCCTGCGCACTGTATGGCATCGAGCTGCACGAACGCGTGCGAAGACTGGCCGAAGGTCAGTCATTCCAGCGCTTCTCGCCCGTACCAGAGCCTTGGGTGCAAGAGCTGCAAGCGGCGCTTCTGCAATTGGCACCATGGCGTCTCGCAGCGGGGCTGCAACGCATACAGGAACATCTGACTCAGGCCAACCGCAAGCCGCCCAAGCCCGGCAGCTGGGAGCGCAAGCTGTTCTGGTTCTCGGGCCAGCGCCAGCAGGCGCGTTGGGGCCCCGGAGTGCGCTTCAACGAAGATGGCAAGCCGGAGCTGGACCTGATCGTCACCGCATCCAACGAGCATTTTCCCGAGCCTGACTGGAAGCAGCAGCCACACTAATCCCGTCAAACCACTGCCAGCCAGTCCCGCACCTGCTCGGCGGGCATGGCGCGCGAATGCAGCCAACCCTGGAAAAACTCGCAGCCGATGTCGCGCAGCAGCTGCAGCTGATCGAGTTCTTCGACACCTTCGGCCACCACCTCCAGATCCAGTGCATGGGCCATATGCACAATGCCGCCCATCAACCTGTCACGGCAGGGCGAGGGAAACAGGAACTCCCGCCCCAGCTTGACGCGCTGCAGCGGCAGATATTGAAGATAGGCCAATGACGAATGGCCGGTGCCGAAATCATCCAGCGCAATCGTCACTCCCAGCCGAGCCAGCCCCTGCAGCACTTCGCTCCCCTGAGCGGGATTGATCATGGCCTGGGATTCGGTCACTTCCAGCTCCAGCCATTGCGGCGGGACCTGATAGCGCTGCAGACAGCTGCTGACCTGCTCGACCAGATTCACCTGCCGCAGTTGATAGGCAGAAAGATTGACCGCTACCCGCAACGGCGTACCGGCCTTGAGCCACAAAGCGATCTGCTTGCAGGCTGCGTCGAGCACATAGTTGCCCAGAGCCACGATCTGGCCCGAGGCCTCTGCCACCGGAATAAAGCGCGCCGGACTGACATTGCCTAGCAAGGGATCATGCCAGCGCAGCAAGGCCTCCACAGCCACCACAGCGGCGCTCTCGACCTTGACCTGAGGCTGGTAGTGCAGTTGCAAACCACCATAGCTGAGCGCCATGCGCAAGCGCTCGGCCAGTTGCACGCGTTCGGCCATTTCCTTGCCCATGGCGGGTTCGAAAAACACCGCATGGCCGCGCCCCTGGCCCTTGGCGCTGTACATGGCCATATCGGCAAAGCGCATCAGGTCGTCACCGGTCTGCGCATCGTCGGGATAAAGGGCAATGCCCACGCTGGCACCGAAATCCAGCGCCAGCCCGTCATGCTTGAAGGGGATGGAGAGCGCCGCCAGTATCTGCTCGCTCCAGAAACGGGCCCGGGCCGCATTCTCACCCACCAGCAGCACCATGAATTCGTCGCCACCCAGGCGTGCCAGCACGCCCTCGCTGCGCAGCTGGGACTTCAGCCGCCTGGCGACCTCCCGCAGCAGTTGATCGCCTGCTGCATGGCCGTAGCCGTCATTGATGGCCTTGAAGTTGTCGAGATCAAGTTGCAGCAGGGCCAGTGCTTCGCCGTCGGCTTGCGCGAGCTTGAGTTGCTCCTGCAGCTCCTGGCCGAATTGCCAGCGATTATTGAGTCCGGTCAGGGTGTCCTTGGTGGCCTGAAACTTCAGGCGTTGCTGCATCTGATGCAACTCCGTCACATCGCGCACAAAGGCTATGGCCAGACCTTTGTCGTCATCGCCAAAATAGCCAAGAGCAATGTCCACCGGCACGGCATTGCCCTGCTTGCGCTGCAGCCACAGCACGCCACCCAGCCCCATGGGCCGGCGCGATGGCTGGGCGAAGTAGCTGCGCAGGTAATGGCCATGCCCGGCCTGAAACTCGGGCGGCAGCAGCGTGTCCAGCGCCTGCCCTTCGAGCTCGCCGCGCCCGTAGCCTGAAATGGCCTGCATGGCGGCATTGGCCGTCACGATGTTTCCGTCGCGGTCCACGAGCAAAATGCCGTCCGGAGCGGCATCCAGTGCCTGCTGCTCACGCCGGCTCAGCATGACAGAAAGGCTCACCCCCTCCTGCCAGGCCGACATGGCCAGTCGCAACCGGCGCTGACAGTCCGCCAGCGCTGGTTCAGACACCGGTTTGAGCATTGAAGAAAAAGGGCACTCGGCCATACACAGACTCCAGATATCCACTCTGGCGTCCCTGCGTGCAGCCACTCCCCATGCTGCATCAACGGCCTGCATGCCCAACTCTAGAAAAGTCGGATCGAGCCTTGCCAAGTGTTTGAAGTCGCTCACTATGCGCGCGACATCGCACGCTCTCCTTGCGCTATATCAAACACCAACATGTAACAATAATTTTCAGAATTCGAGACCAATGCTGCTGGTCGCGACAGCTTCAGCCCAGCAGTGCCTTCACGTCCTGAGTCAGCAACTGCGGCCCCGCGCCGTAGCGCTCGTACACGCGCAACCGGCCCTGGGGATCGAAAAGATAGGTACCAGCCGAGTGATCGAGGGTGTAAGTTCCGTCAACCTTGCCTGGCACCTTCTTGAAGAAAATCTTGAAATCCTTGGCCACGGCAGCAATCTCGTCGGCCGTACCGCTGAGCCCCACAAAGCTCTCGTCGAAGTTGGCCAGATAGGCCTTGAGCACCTCAGGCGTATCACGCTCGGGGTCCAGCGACACAAACACGGCCTGCAGCTTGTCGCCATCGGTGCCCAGCGCCTGCTTGACTTCAAGCAACTCCTGCAGCGTGGTGGGGCAGACATCAGGACACTGGGTGTAACCGAAGAACACGGCCACCACCTTGCCCGAGAAGTCCTTGAGGCTGCGCTTTTTTCCGTGGACATCGGTGAGCGGAATGTCCTTGGCGTAGTCTGCGCCCGTCACATCCACGCCCTGAAACTTGGGCTTGCTATCGTCCTTGCAGCCAGTCAATGTCAATGTGGCCGCACCGGCCAGTGTTGCGGCGCCTAAAGCGCCGAGTACGCGCAGCGCAGCTCGTTTATCCATGGTCGATCAGGCTAGGTAGTGATCCACCAGCAGCGCAGCAAACAGCAGGCTCAGATGGATCAGGGAAAAGCGGAAGGTCTTGCGTGCCAGCGCATCCGAGTAGTTGCGCAGCAGTGCCCAACCATAACCGCAAAAGCCCAACCCCAGAATCACTGCGGCAAAAAGGTAGAGATAGCCACTCATGCCCACCACAAAAGGCAGCAGACAGCCGGCAAACAGCACCAGGGTATAGAGAAACACCTGCAGCCGCGTGAAGGCATTGCCATGCGTGACCGGCAGCATGGGCAGACCGGCGCGGCGGTAATCCTCCACTCGGTACAGCGCCAGCGCCCAGAAATGCGGCGGCGTCCAGAGAAAGATGATGAGAAAAAGCAGCAGGGCTTCATGCCCAACCTGCCCCGTCATCGCCGCCCAGCCCAGAACGGGCGGCATGGCACCCGATGCCCCGCCGATGACGATGTTCTGCGGCGTCAAAGGTTTGAGCACCAGCGTGTAGATCACGGCGTAACCAATGAAGGTGGCCAGCGTCAGCCACAGCGTGAGAGCATTCACGGCCAGCAGCAAGATGGCGGCACCTGCTGCGCACAGCAAGGCCGAAAACAGCAGGGCCTGGGAATGCGAGAGCTCGCCGCGCGCCGTGGGCCGCCAGGCCGTGCGCTTCATGCGTGCATCAATGCTGCGCTCGACCAGGCAGTTGAAGGCCGCTGCCGCTGCCGCAACCAGCCAGATGCCCGCGCAGGCCGCCAGCATGCGGCCCCAATCCTGCCAGCCGGGAACGCCCGGCACGGCCAGCACCATGCCGATGAAGGCGCAAAAGACGATGAGCTGCACCACCTTGGGCTTGGTCAGCGCGTAGTACTGCACCCAGCGCGAAGCAGCCGCTCCTGCAGCCGGAACAGCGCCGTTCAAATCCGAGATTTCTGCCTGCATGCGGCCCTCCTCGCTGACTGTGATTCAGATGGCTGGCAGTGCCTTGCGAAAGCAGGCTAAAGCCGGTTTCAACACCTATTTCTGTGCTGCATCGACCGTAGCCCGCCCGGCCTCGTCCCATGAGGCAGAGGCGCGCAGCAGCCGCTCCAGATCGCGCCTGGCCTTGCCGGCCGTGGCTTTATCCATGCTTGCTGGAAAGCGCATCATCCAATGACCCTGCGGATCGACCACATACAGATGCTCGTCCAGTGCATGCCCGACCTCGGGCTTGAGCCAGTTGCCGATGACTGCAGCGGGCACACGTACCGTTATGGCTTGCTCGACAGCCGGCAGGATTTTTTCAGGCACAGGCTGCTGGTCGCTGATGAGCCAGACCCAGTCCAGCCGGTCTTTTTCACGGCCCAGGGTTTCACGCAGCTGGCGCTGCAGATAGAGATGATCCTGACAGCGTTGCCCGCAGTCCCCGGCACTGGTGCTGAGCAGCAACCACTGGCCCTTGAGGCTGCTCAGATTTACGCTGCGTCCGTCCAGCGTATTGGCCTGTACCTCGGGCAGACCGGGCTGCTCGGCAATCAGCTCACCATAGCTGCGCTGCTGCGAAGGACGCAACACGTAGTAGGTGAAGTAGGAGGCCAGCACCGGGGCCGCACAGACCAGCAGCACGGCCAGCATCTTCCAGCGACCGCTGCGCGCCAGCTGCTCCTGCTGTGTGCGGCTTTGTGCGGGATCGGGCAGGCCGTGGACCGCAAAGCTCAGCGGTTCATCCCTCGGGCTGCGCTGCGCGGCGGCCGGGGTAAAAGCGTCGGACGAGTTGAAGCCAGACATAGAGCAACACCACCAAGACACTGAGTCCGAACCACTGAAAAGCATAGCCGTAGTGCTTTTGCACACCGGCATTGATCTGCGGCCAGTCGCGCAGCAAGCCTTCGCTGGCGCTGCCGCTTTGCACCACGCTCAGCGCCAGCAGCGGCAAGCCGCTTTGCTGCGCCCACAGGGCAATGTCTGCATTCTGTCGGATGCGCGACTTTTGCTCATCAGGGTCTGCCCCGCCATGGGCCGCTTCCAGCTCCATCAGCCTGGACGGCGGTGCCTCCAGCCTGCCCTCGATGCTGACCAGGCCTGCAGGCGTCTGCACCTCGGGCAGGAGCGCGCGGTCCATGAAGTTGCGTGGTGCCCAGCCACGCTGCACGACGACGACCCTGTGCCCGTGAGGCGCACTCAGTCTGAAAGGCGTGAGCACATAGAAGCCGGCTCGACCCTGCATCTGCCGGTTGTCCAGAAACACGGTCTGCTCGGCCAGCCACTGGCCCTGCAGTTGCACGGGTCGATGCAGCAGCGTCGCCTGTTGCGCTTGGCCGATGGATTCGGATGCCAGCGGCACTTCTGCTGCCAGTTGTGCGTTATGCCAGGGCTCCAGCACCTGTTGGCGCGTGATGGCATCAAAGATGGCCTGCTTCTGCGCTGCCCGGCCCAGTTGCCAAAAGCCCAGCGATGCTGTGGCGGCCACGCAGATCAAGGCCGCCGCAGAAATCAGTAGAAACCGCCAGAGGTCTGGAAATCGGGAAATGCGCACCAGATAATCCGTTCATGAAATTCGTGATCATTCTCGCCTTTCTCGCCATTTTGGCGAGTCTCGGCAGTGCGCTGTTCTTCATGATGCGCAGGGGCGACGACAGCGAAAGCTCGGAGGCCGACGACGCCGAGCGCAGCCGCAAGATGTTTCGCGCCCTGGCCCTGCGTGTGGCTTTGTCGGTTGCGCTGTTTCTCTGCGTTCTGATGGCGGCCAAGCTGGGATGGATACAGCCCACGGGCTGGCAGCCCGGGCAATAGACCACTTTGAGTCGCGCAGGATAACGCTCCTAAAACAAAAGCGCCTTGCGCCTTCCACTCATCGAATTCAGCATTGTTTAATGCTGAAACTGATGTTGGTCATGCGCAAGACGCTTCTATTTTTGAGAGTCTTACATCCAGTACACGAGGATGTAGAGAAAGACCCAGACCACGTCCACAAAGTGCCAGTACCAGGCAGCCCCCTCAAAGCCGAAGTGGTGCTTGTCGGTAAAGTCCCCCTTCATCAGGCGTATGGTGATGAAGAACAGCATCAGCATGCCCACCAGCACGTGGAAGCCGTGAAAGCCCGTCAGCATGTAGAAGGTGGAGCCGAAAACGCCCGAGTTGAGCTTGAGGTTGTAGTCGTTGTAGAGATGGTGGTATTCGTAGCCCTGCACGCAGAGGAAGACGAAACCCAGAATCACCGTCATCCACATGAAGCTGATGCAGCGCGCGCGGTTGTTGACCTGCAGCGCATGGTGGGCGATGGTCAGCGCCACGCCCGAGCTCAGCAGCAGCGCCGTGTTGATGGTGGGCAGCCAGAACGGGCCCACAGTCTTGAAGGGCTCGACAATATTCGCGGGCGACGCCGTGGCACCGGGGGCAACGCTGGGCCACACGGACTGAAAGTTGGGCCACAGCAGCTCGTTGGCCAGGCTGCCCAGCGCCGGCACCGAGTGCGCGCGAGCCCACCACAGCGCAGTGAAGAAGGCGCCGAAGAACATCACCTCCGAGAAGATGAACCAGCTCATGCTCCAGCGGTAGGACAGATCGATCTTGCGGCTGTTGAGCCCGGCCTCGCTTTCGCGCGCTGCATCGCGGAACCAGACGAACAGCACGGCCAGCCACCAGACCAGACCGACGAACAGGGAATACATTCCCCATTCGTGACCATTGATCCAGGTGCCTGCGCCCAGAATCACAAAGAACAGACCGATGGCCGCCATCACGGGATGGCTGGATTCGGCTGGCACATAGTAGTAAGGGGTTGCGCCCTGCGGGGTTGCACTCATCACTCGGCTCCTGACTCTGTTGATCGTTGTTTTGACCGACGCTCCACTATCACTTGCACTGCATTCGCCACACCTGTTTCAGCCAAGGCTAAACGACCAGGTTGACGATCCATATCAACGCTAATACCAAGGCAAAAATCGCTACCAGCCCCACGGCAATCACATGCAGCGGCGTGATGCTGGCGAAATCCTTTTCGTACTCCTTACCCTTGCGCACGCCCAGCATGGCCCACGCGACGGCCACGATGCTGCGCCAGAATCCGGTCTTCTTGACGTCCTGAGTCATGAACTGCCTCCGGGCGTGACGACTGCCGCCGTACTGGCATCGGGCGCTGCGGGGGTCTTGCCGCCCACCTCGAAGAAGGTGTAGGACAGCGTGATGGTCTTCACATCCTTGGAGATGCGCGGATCGATGACGAAGGCCACCGGCCACTCACGCTTCTCGCCGGGCTCCAGCGTGTACTGCGAAAAGCAGAAGCACTCCAGCTTGTTGAAGAAGGCCGTGGCCTGGCGCGGTGCATAGCTGGGGATGGCCTGGGCGGCCATGCGCCGGTTCTGCACGTTCTGGAACTCATACATCACCGTGGCCAGCTCGCCGGGGTGAACCTGCACCGAACGCATGGCCGGCTTGAAGTCCCAGGGACCGCGAGCATTGGCATCGAACTCCACGGTGATGGTGCGGCTGGTGTCGATCTGGCTGTTGGGCGGAAGCTTCACGTCGCGGCCCGCCACGCCGGCGCCGGGCACCTGCTTTTCGGACAGCGACAGGATGTTGATGCCCGTCAGCTCGCAGATATGCTTGTAGATGGGAATGAGCACATAGCCAAACGCAAACATGCCCAGGGCAACGATCGCCAGCTTGCCCACCATCTTCGCGTTTTCCTTGGCTATGCTCACCTCAAGCTCCTCCACTCGTTGCCATCGGGCTGCCTCAATGCAGCCAGGCCATCTTCACCACAAATCCGATAAAGAACACGACAGCCGTGGAGGCCAGGATCAGCCCCAGCCTCAGGTTGTTCTTGCGTTGCTCCTGGGTCGTCATACGCGCCTCCTCAGGCTATCACCTTCGTCGCGGTTTCATCGAGCTTGGGAGGCGTCTCGAAGGTGTGGAACGGCGCCGGAGAAGGCACTTCCCATTCCAGACCCTCGGCCGCTTCCCAGGGTTTTTGCGGTGCCTTCTCGCCATGGCCGCGCATGGCGGGCCAGACGACGAACAGGAAGAAGTACACCTGCATCAGACCGAAGCCAAAGCCGCCGATGGAGGCAATCATGTTGAAGTCGGCGAACTGCATGGGGTAGTCGGCATAGCGACGCGGCATGCCAGCCAGACCCAGGAAGTGCATGGGGAAGAAGGTGATGTTGAAGAAGATCAGCGAGCCCCAGAAATGGATGCGGCCACGCGTCTCGGGATACATCACGCCCGTCCACTTGGGCGACCAGTAGTAATAGCCTGCAAACATGGAGAACAGCGAACCGGCCACCAGCACATAGTGGAAGTGGGCCACCACGTAATAGGTGTCCTGCAGCTGGATATCGATGGGCGCCATGGACAGTATCAGTCCCGTGAAGCCCCCCATGGTGAACACGAAGATGAAGCCCACCGCGAACAGCATCGGGGTTTCAAAGCTCATGGAGCCGCGCCACATGGTGGCCGTCCAGTTGAACACCTTCACGGCCGTGGGCACGGAGATCAGCATGGTCGCGTACATGAAGAACAGCTGACCCGTGACCGGCATGCCCGTGGTGAACATATGGTGGGCCCAGACGATGAAGGACAGGATGGCAATCGCCGCCACGGCATAGACCATGGAAGTGTAGCCAAACAGCTTCTTGCGGCTGAAGGCGGGCACGATCTGGCTGACGATGCCGAAGGCCGGCAAGATCATGATGTAGACCTCGGGGTGACCGAAGAACCAGAAGATGTGCTGGTACATCACCGGATCGCCGCCGCCCGCAGGATTGAAGAAGCTGGTGCCGAAGTGACGATCGGTCAGCGTCATGGTGATGGCGCCGGCCAGCACCGGCATCACGGCGATCAGCAGGTAGGCGGTGATCAGCCAGGTCCAGGCAAACAGCGGCATCTTCATCAGCGTCATGCCGGGCGCGCGCATGTTCAGGATGGTGACGATGATGTTGATCGCGCCCATGATGGAGCTGGCACCCATGATGTGCATGGCAAAGATGCTGGTGTCCATGGACGGACCCATCTGCAGCGTCAGCGGGGCATACAGCGTCCAGCCGGCCGCCGGTGCACCGCCGGGCATGAAGAACGAGCCCACCAGCATGATGCCGGCAGGAATCAGCAGCCAGAAGCTGAAGTTGTTCATGCGCGCAAACGCCATGTCGGACGCACCGATCTGCAGCGGCAGCATCCAGTTCGCGAAGCCCACGAAGGCCGGCATGATGGCGCCGAACACCATGATCAGGCCGTGCATGGTGGTGAGCTGGTTGAACAGCTCGGGGTTGACGATCTGCAGGCCGGGCTCGAACAGCTCGGCACGGATCAGCATGGCCAGAATGCCTCCCACCATCAGCATGGTGAAGGAGAACAGCAGGTACATCGTGCCGATGTCCTTGTGGTTGGTGGCAAACAGCCAGCGGCGCCAGCCCGAGGGCATGGCGTGGTGATGGTCGTCGTGCCCATGGTCGTGACCATGGCCCTCATGGGTGTGGACGGGAGGAACTACGGCGCTCATATTCTTTTCTCCAATCGGTCTCTATACCCGGGGCTTACTTCGCGGCCGTGATGTCAACACGGCGTGCCTGCTGGTCCGCGCCTGCCGCAGCCGTGATGGTCTCGGGCTTGCGCAGCTCGATGCGGTCACCGGCAATGCCGCTGTCCTCCAGCAGCTTGGCCACGGCCTTGGCTCGCTCCTTGGCCAGCTCCGCGTTCTTGTCGGCGTTGCCGGTGGAGTCCACAAAGCCCGACAGAGCAATCTTGCCGTCCTTGTGGGCACTCCAGTACTCGGCCGCCTTCTTCACCGCAGCCTGGGCCTTGTCGTCCAGCACGCTCTTGCCGGTCTCGAAAAAGACTTGATAAGGGCCGGCGTCGCTGGCGGCAGCGGCTGCACCTTGCGCAGGGGCAGCAGAGTCTGCCGCAGGAGCGGCGGGTACAGCACTGCCTCCGCCTTCAGGGAATTTGCCGCCACGCGCTGCCACGAACTGGGCGGGCTGCACCAGTTGGCCGGTCTGGTTGCTCCAATGATTCTTGGCAAAGGTCACCACTGCGGCCAGTTCGGTGTCGCTCAGCTGCTTCCAGGCCGGCATGGCACCGTTGGCGCGACCTTCGAGCACGGCGTGCATCATGTCGGCCGTGGGGCCCAGGACCACGGGACTGCCGTCCAGCGGCTTGATGGGACCGGCTCCCTTGCCATTGGCCTGGTGGCAGGCAGCGCAGTTGGCGGCATATACTTTTTCGCCACGTGCCACCAGATCGGCCAGCACCCAGACCTTGTTCGGGTCATCGGCCTTGGCGGCCAGCTTCTTCTTCTCTCCGGCCACCCAGGCGGTGTAGGCTTCGGCAGATAGCACCTTCACATGGATGGGCATGTAGGCATGCTCCTTGCCGCACAACTCGGCACACTGGCCGTAGTAATCGCCGGTCTTCTCGGCCTTGAACCAGGTATCGCGCACAAAGCCCGGAATCGCGTCCTGCTTGATGCCAAAGGCCGGCACCATGAAGGAGTGGATCACATCGTTGGCCGTGGTGATGATGCGTACCTTCTTGCCCACGGGTACGACCAGCGGGTTGTCGACCCTGAGCAGATAGTCGTTGGGCGCATTGCTCACATCGCCGCTGTTGGACATCTGGCGCTGGGCGTTATCCAGCGTGGAAACAAAGCCCAGGCCTTCGCCCTCGCCGCTCAGATAGTCATAACCCCATTTCCACTGATAGCCGGTGGCCTTGATCGTGAGGTCGGCATTGGTCGTGTCCTTCTGCGCCACCAGCACCTTGGTGGCGGGTAGCGCCATCAGAATCACGATGATGAAGGGAGCAACCGTCCAGGCCACCTCCACCTTGACCGATTCATGAAAGTTCGCAGCCTTGGCACCCTGGGATTTGCGGTGCTTCCAGATGGAATAGAACATCACCCCGAACACCGCGATAAAGATCACCGTGCAGATGATGAGCATCATCCAGTGCAGCCAGTGCTGCTCCACGGCAATGCGTGTCACAGGCGGATGCAGATTGAGCTGGTTGACGGCAGGGCCTCCCGGCAGATCCTGCGCCGCATAGGCCATGGAACTACCCCACGCCGCCAAGGCCAAACTCCAGGGAACCAGCTTGGTGGAAATGTTTTTCATCGTTTTCACTTACCTCTAAGCCTCAGTTGTCCACTCGCTCACACCGCTTCGTGCCGCTGCCGGCCAGAAGGCTGTGACACTCACACTACCTCGCGAACTTCAACGCAGCATGCCCCAGAATTTGATAGCACTGTCTGCGCGCATTCACTAATGCATGTACCGGAAACCCATGCCAATCGACCTTGCGTAGGCAGGCCTGATCGGACTTGAAACTCGTACTGGCAAGCGCATCTCACGGCAAGTGCAGGAGATGGCTGAAACTGGCCTGGCAGCCAAGACAGAAGGGAAGAAGATGGGACGTCCCTGCACCGCGACAACCGCCGGGCACAGGGATGCGTCAGCGCAGCAAAAGGCTGGCTTGTGGTGATGATGAAATGCGAAAACCGGCCGCTGTCGAACCCGCTGGCCAGTCCCCTTGGCAAAGCGAAACACCCGATATCTCCCCTGGCGGCTTGGGCCGCACTGTCTGGTTTCCTTCAGGCAGGAGAGAAGCCCGAAGGATTGCTGCTATCCATGAAATAACTAGGGGAAATTGTAGGCAGCTTTGTGTCGAATCAATGACCGGAAAACGACAGATGTGCTATCGCAAACCCGTGTTGCGGGGCTGCTTGAGCATGGCCTTCATGTCTTCCAGCGACACGGCGCTGTTGGCTTCCAGACGCAGCTTGGGCTGCGGTTTGTAGGCGTGGCCATAAACGATCTCGAAGGTCAGCGAGAGCTGTCCATCGGGCTGCTTGTCGGCCCAGCGCTCCGCCATTTTCTGCAGCAGCCCGGCCTTCCAGCCACGGCCGCGCAGACCGGCAAAACGCCCGGGGTGCAGATTGCGGCCCAGTTCGCGCAGTTCCTGCAACAGACGCTGCGGCGTGGCAAAGGTCAGGGTGATGCGCTCCATGTCCATCACCGGCTCGGCAAAGCCGGAATGCACCAGCATGTCGCCCCAGTCATGCATATCGGTAAACGTATGACCTGCCGGCCCCCAGCCCAGCTCGGCGTAGAGCCGATGCAGCTGCTGCACCGTATCCGGCCCGAGGCAGGAGAACATGACATAGCCGTCGACCTTGAGTGCCTTGTGCCAGCGCTCGAACAGGGTCTGCGGATCGGCTGCCGTATGCAGCAGCATATTGGCCCAGAGCATGTCCATGCTGGCATCTGCGGGCGCCCCCATCTGCACGGCAGCCCCCTTCCAGCGCGAGAGCTGCCACCAGCGGCTGCCGAGCTTGTCCTGGGCCACGGCCTCGCGGCGGGCTACGGGTTCATAGATCGTGCATTCGGCCTGCGGATAGCGCTCGCGCAGCAGTTGGTGAGCCTGCATGCCGCCGCGAACCGGCTCCCAGTGACACCATTGCTCAGGCGGCTTCACGATCCAGTCCAGGCGCTGCTGCATGCGACTGGCCACCTCTTCGTGCAACCAGGGGGATTCGGCCGGAGCGGCCATTTGCCAATGGTTTGCAGCTGCAGAATCAATTGTTGGAGGCAGGACGTGGGACATGGGCGGACAGAAGCAGGCAGAGAGTCGAGCGAGCCGCTCACCAACTGCCGGAGTGAAGATCAATGCGGCGCGAGTATATTGATTCCATGCCCGACCTTCATGTGACATGGCTTTCACACCTGCGCCGCCAGCAGCAGCGTTGGCTGGATGCCTTGCCCAGCCAATGCGCAATCTGTGGACGCTGGCCGGGGCCGCGTATCTGCCGCGACTGCCATGCACGCTGGGCCCAGCACAAGCACCGCTGCCACAGCTGTGCCCTGCCGCTGCCGGCTCTGGTCAGCCTCTGCGGCAACTGCCTCAAGCAACCACCCCGACTCAAGCGCTGCACCGCCGCGCTGGACTATGCCTACCCATGGCAAAACCTCATCACACGCTACAAGTTTCAGGCCGACCTGGGGTTGGTGCGCAGTCTGGGCAGGCTGATGGCCGGTCACCCCGAAGTCAGGGAGCAGTTACGGGCCTGCGATGCCTTGCTGCCCATGCCGGCCTCCGCACAGCGCGTGCGCGAGCGCGGCTTTGACCACAGCCTGCTGCTGGCACGCTCCCTCTCTGAGCAATACAACAGGCCTTTACCCTTGCTGAGCGAGGCTGTGCAACGCCAACACCTGGAGCTGCCCCAACATGCCTCCAGCCGAGAACAAAGACTGCGCCAGCTGCGCGGCATTTTCAGCCTCGCCCCGGCTCGACAGGCTCTGGTGAAAGGGCGGGAGATTTTGCTGCTCGACGACGTGATGACCACCGGTGCCACGCTGGATGCACTGGCAGGCTGCCTGCTGTCGGCCGGCGCGGCATCGGTCAGCGCCGTCGTGCTGGCACGCACGCCTTGACCCATATTCGCCAGTCTGGAACTGCGAAGGCGGCAGCGTGGGTCAAAGCCGGGCTGCACAATAGCGCCCCATGTTTCATATCGTTCTTGTGGCGCCCGAGATCCCTCCCAACACGGGCAATGTCATCCGTCTGGCCGCCAATACGGGTTGCAGCCTGCATCTGATCGAGCCGCTGGGCTTTTCCATGGAAGACCGGCATATGCGCCGCGCCGGACTGGACTATCACGAGTACGCCAATGTAGCCCGCCACGCCAGTTGGGACGCCCTCCTCGAAACCTGTCAGCCGCAGCGCGAGCGCATGTTCGCCATGACCACGCATAGCAGCAGCCCGGCGCATGCCATGGAATTCAAAGCTGGCGACTGGCTGGTCTTTGGCTCTGAAAGCAAGGGCCTGCCACCCGAGGTGCGCGCCCAGTTCCCCAACGAGCAGCGACTGCGCCTGCCCATGCTGGCATCTCAGCGCAGCCTGAACCTATCCAATGCCGTGGCCGTAACGGTGTTCGAAGCCTGGCGTCAGCAGGGCTTCGCGGGTGCTGCCCTTGCAGAGCCCAAGACGGCTCTTTAAGTTCCCGCTTATTGTCTCTATTTTCAGAACAATAAGTTGCGAAACAAGGGGTTTTTCTCGCAATTAGATCGTCCTAAAGTACGACTCATGGACTTGCAGCCGACCGACGATATCCGCCAGGACTGCAGGCCCGATGTACCCAAAGGACGAATCATGAAATACGCCAACCGCCTCGCCATCGTTGCCACCCTGGCCATGTCCGCCGCCGCTGCACAGGCCGCAGGCTTTGACTTCACCGGCGATCACTACCCTCCCGAAGTTGCATCACAGTCCACCCTGACCCGTGCCCAAGTCAAGGCCCAGGTGCAGGACGCCATGACCAGGGGTCAGCTGCAGCCCGTTGGCGATGCCTATCTGCCTCTGTCCCAGCAACAGCAATCCAGCAACCTCAGCCGTGAGCAAGTGCGCCAGGAAACCATTGCCGCTGGCAAGGCCGGTTTGCTGGACAACTATGGCGAATGACGGCTTCTGCGCAGCACCCTGCTGTGCAAGGTGCTGCTCAATAACAAAGCCCCAAGGCCGATGCCAAGGGGCTTTTTTCATGGCTTGAAAATTACGCCGCGAATCAGGCCGCAGCACCAAAGCTGCGCGCCAGCGACTCGGCCACGCACACAGGCTTGTCGCTGCCCTCGCGCTCCACCGTCACCAGCCAGGTCATCTGGATGCCGGCCGGCTCGATGCGCTCCGCCGCCTGCAATGTCATGCGGGCCCGCAAGCGGCTGTTGACGGGAACCGGGGCCATGAAGCGCACACGGTTGAGCCCGTAGTTCACTCCCATCTTGGCGCCTTCGATCTTGAAAGTGCCTTCGAAAAACTGAGGCAGCAGGGACAGCGTGAGAAAGCCATGGGCAATCGGTGCGCCGAACGGCCCATGGGCTGCGCGCTCGGGATCGGTATGAATCCATTGCTGATCGCCCGTGGCATCGGCAAACATTTGAATCTGGGCCTGTGTGATGGTGATCCAGTCGCTGACGGCGACTTCCTGCCCAATCGAGGCCAGCACTTCGGAGTAGGAGCGAAAGGTTTTCATGCCCCCAATGTAGAAGCCCCCTGCCCTGCGCCATGTCTGACGCGGGACAAGGGGCTTACCCTAGATTATTCGATCAAATATGCCGCTGGCTCAATCTATTCATACTCTTGCAGCTATGTTTTTTAAAGCGGATCAGGCTTCACCAGAGCGCTGCACAAAGAACAGCCCCGTGCCCACCGCCATCAGCAGGCCGCCGAACACGCGGTTCTGGTTGCGCATGGCGCGTGCGCTGCGCATCAGGCCGCGCAAGGCGCTGGCGCCTGCGGCATAGCTGTGCATCACCGTGGTATCCACGGCCAGCATGGTCACGGCCAGAATCGCCAGTTGAGGGGCCAGAGGACGGCTGGTGGTCATGAACTGGGGCAGCACCGCCACCATGAAGATGATGCCCTTGGGATTGGTGGCATTGGTCAAAAAGCCCGTCAGTACGCGCTTTTTGAGACTGGCCTCGGGCACGGCCTCTTGCGTTGCCAGCGGCGAGCCACCGGAGCGCCACTGGCTGATGCCCAGATAGATGAGATAGCCGGCGCCCACGATCTTGACGGCATTGAAGGCCCATTCGGATGCCATGAGCAGCGAGCCCACGCCGGCCCCGGCTATCAGCAAGATGAGCAGCAACCCGAGCTGCAGACCCATGATGGTGGCGCTGGTCTTGCGCACGCCGTAGGACAGACCATGACTCATGGACAGCACGGCCCCCGAGCCCGGCGAGACCGCAATGATCCAGGAGGCCACAAAAAAAGCAAACCAGGTGTGCAGATCCATACTCACTCCAAACGCCGATCTAAAGCGCCAGTCACAAAGCGCTTATCTTAAAAGTTGCGCGGTCAACTTGCAGACGCATGGTTGACCAGGCGCTATAAGCAGCAGGTAATCATTCGTCCCATTTTTCTTTCTGTCAAAAATCTGACGCCTGACTGCGGGTGCCAAAATGGAATCTCTCTAGGGTTAACACCACATAACATTCCCATGGAACACGGCTCTCCCATCTGGCTGACTTACGGCTTCATCTATCTTACGGCGGCAGTTCTAGCCGTCCCCATCGCCAGAGCCCTGGGCCTGGGAGCCATCATCGGCTACCTGGGCGCCGGCATTGCCATGGGCCCCTGGGGTTTTGGTCTGGTGCGCAATGTGGACGACATCCTGCACTTTGCCGAATTTGGCGTGGTGCTGATGCTGTTCGTGATCGGACTTGAGCTGCAGCCCAAGCGCCTCTGGGAGCTGCGGCGACCGATCTTCGGCTGGGGCATGGCACAAATGGCGGTCTGCACCGGCATTCTGTTTCTGGCCGCATGGGCCTTTGGTCTGTCCTGGCGCGTCAGCCTGATTGCGGGCATGGGCCTAGCCCTGTCGTCCACCGCTGTCTGCCTGCAGATCATGGCCGAGCGCAATCTGATGCGTACTCCCAGCGGACAGGCCGCTTTCTCCATCCTGTTGTTCCAGGACGTGGCGGCCATCCCCATCCTGGCGCTGATTCCGATTCTCGGCGCTTACAAGGCTGCCCATGCCAGCCACGGTGACAGCCATGTCTGGCTGGCCATTCTCAAGACCGTGGGTACGATTGGCGCCGTCATCATCGGAGGCCGATTGCTGCTGCAACCGCTGCTGCGCTGGATTGCGCGCAGCAAGACCCCCGAGATCTTCACCGCCACTTCCTTGTTATTGGTCGTAGGCATTGCCATGCTGATGACACAGGTGGGCCTGTCCATGGCGCTGGGCGCCTTCCTGGCCGGCGTGCTGATGGCCGACAGCGAATACCGCAGCGAGCTGGAAACCAATATCGAGCCGTTCAAAGGGCTGCTGCTGGGCCTGTTCTTCATGGCCGTGGGCATGAGCATTGACTTTGGCGTCATCCTCCAGTCTCCCTGGGCCATGGCCGCCATGGTGACGGGCTTTATTGCACTGAAGGCAGTGATGATCTTCGGCTTGGCCAAATTCATGCAGATTCCCTGGCGCGAACGCCCGGTGTTCACGCTGATGCTGGCGCAAGGCGGGGAATTCGCCTTTGTGGTGTTCCAGACAGCCGCGCAGTACAAGGTGTTTCGCCACAGCGTCTCGTCCATGCTGGTCGCAGCTGTGGCTCTGTCCATGCTGCTGGGCCCGCTGCTGCTGGTGCTGCTGGACAAACTGCTGCTGCGCCGCTTTTCCACCATCAAGGATGAGGAATGCGGCTCCGACAAGGCCAAAGAGATCTCCGAGCCTCAGGACTCGCCCATCATCATTGCCGGCTTCGGCCGCTACGGCCAGATCGTGGCTCGCGTGTTGCTGGCCCAGGGCATACGCCCGACCATCCTGGACCATAGCGTGGAAATGCTGGAGGCCGCGCAGATCTATGGCCACCGGGTGTTTTACGGCGATGCCACTCGCATGGATCTGCTGCGCATTGCAGGCGCAGCCAAGGCTCATGTGCTGGTGATTGCCGTCGACACTCCCGAGCAGTCCCTCAAGATAGCCAGCCAGGTACGCAAGCATTTCCCCAACCTGGAGATCGTGGCCCGCACCCGGGATCTCAATCACTGGTTCCAACTGCGCGACCTGGGTGTGGAGCATGCCCAGCGTGAAGTGTTCGAGTCCAGCCTGATCTCGGCCCAGTCGGTGCTGGAGCTGTTAGGTCAGAGTCCGGCCGAGGCCAAACGCATCACGGCACGCTTCAGAGAGCACAATCTGGCACTGGCCGAGCGCATGTACCCGCATTACAAGGACAAGAACCAGCTGATTGCGGTGGCCAAGCAGGGCCGCCAGCAACTGGTGGAGCAAATGGCCAAGGAACGTGCCGATCTCCTGGCTGGCAACGCCGAGGCAGAGGATACGCCCCAGGCCAGCGAGCAAGACCACAGTCCGGCTGATGCCCGACAGCCGTGATACGCTGCGCGCCATCATGTTCAACCCCAGTCAAGCCGACGTACGGCGATTTTTTTTGCGGTGTGCGCGCCAAGATGATCAGCGGCGCGCCCATGGAGGCCATCGAGACACTGGCCAGCCTGTGGATAGACGAGCACCCCGAGTATTTCGATGAGCTCTCCGACATGGATGCCGCCGTGGCGCGCAACTATGACTCAGAGCCCGAGCGCACCAACCCGTTTCTGCATCTGTCCATGCATCTGTCCATCAGCGAGCAGTGCAGCGTGGACTCGCCACGCGGCATCCGCCAGGCGGTTGAGTTGCTGGCCAAGAAGCGTGATCTGCATGACGCCCATCACGCCGCCATGGAATGCCTGGGCCAGATGCTCTGGGAAAGCCAGCGCTCGGGACGCCCGCCCGATGGCGAAGCCTATGTCGCCGGAGTGCAGCGTCTGGCCACCACCGACGGCAGTTTTAAAAGTACCCCCTGATGCGCTGCGCAGCCTCCGGTGGGAGATGACACACTCGCGGCAGGATGGCTCCAGCTCTGCCCCCCCAAGCCCTGGGGACCGGCCCCCTGAGTTGCATCTCGTTGAGAAAAAGCAAAAGCCCGTCTGACGGGCTTTTGCTTTTTCTGAAACAAGGTCTATTTCTGGCCCAGGCGGAAGTGCGGCTGCGCCACCACCTGCATCTCGCTGTCCAGGCTACCGATGTACTTGGCGAGCTGCTGCAGCTCGTCGTTCTTGAACTGCTTGGCAATGCCGGCCATCACGCCATTGCTGCGCCCTATGAGCGGATTGCCATCGGTTTTGTATGACTGCAAGGCGCGGAAAACATAGTCCGAATACTGCCCCGCCACCTTGGGATAGGACGGGTCAATCGGCTTTGAAAAGCCTTCACCGTGACAGGAGAAGCAGGCGCCTTTTTGCAGCAGCGCCGTGACAGCAGGGTTCGCCTCCTTGGCCTTGCCGTCCTTGGCATTGCCATGACCTGCATAGAAGGCCGCCACATCGGCCATGTCCTGCTCGCTCAGCGAGTCGGCAATGCCACGCATAGTGGGGTGTTTTCGTTCGCCTTTCTTATAGGCATTCAGGGCCGAGACGATATAGGCCTCGTTCTGCCCGCCGATCATCGGCACCTTGTAAACCTCAGGGAAGCTGGCCTGATAACCGGTGATGCCATGACAGCCTATGCACATGGCGATCTTGCCTTCGCCAGCCTTTGCATCGCCCTTGACAGCCTGGGCGTTTGCCGCGCCGGTCACTGATGCGACAACTACTGCCAATACCGTGGTCCAAGTTTTTATCATTTTGCGCGCACAATCCTTCAAGAGTTCAGACGGGTGCTCAAATGCCTTGCTGCAGTGCAAACGATTATGGCAGTGAGAATTTCGCACGCTTATCAATACTTACGCTGATACCGCCCATGAAGTTTCAAGGTTCCGACAAATACGTGGCCACGCAAGATCTGATGCTGGCCGTCAACGCTGCCGCTACCCTGCAGCGCCCTCTGCTCATCAAGGGCGAGCCCGGCACGGGCAAGACCATGCTGGCCGAGGAAGTGGCCCAGGCGCTGGACATGCCGCTGTTGCAGTGGCATATCAAGTCCACCACCAAGGCCCAGCAAGGCCTGTATGAGTACGACGCCGTGAGCCGCCTGCGCGATTCGCAGCTGGGAGACGAGCGCGTCAAGGACATTCACAACTACATCGTCAAGGGCGTGCTCTGGCAGGCCTTCACGGCGGAACGTCCCGTGGCCCTGCTGATCGACGAGATCGACAAGGCTGACATCGAGTTCCCCAACGACTTGCTGCGCGAAATCGATCGCATGGAGTTCTATTGCTACGAGACGCACGAGATGATCCGCGCCAAACACCGCCCCCTGGTGTTCATCACCTCGAACAACGAAAAAGAGCTGCCTGACGCATTTTTGCGCCGCTGCTTCTTCCACTACATCAAGTTCCCCGATGCCGACACCATGCGCCAGATCGTGAACGTGCATTTTCCCAAGCTGCAGGGTGAGTTGCTGAATGCTGCCATGAAGGTCTTCTACGATGTGCGCAATCTGCCCGGCCTCAAGAAAAAGCCTTCGACCAGCGAGCTGATCGACTGGCTCAAGCTGCTGGTCGCCGAGGAAATTCCTGCATCGGCCCTGCAATCCGAGGAAGGCAAGGTCAGCGTACCGCCCCTGGTTGGCGCGCTGCTCAAGAACGAACAGGATATGAGCCTGTTTGAAAAGCTGGTCTTCATGAATCAGCGCAACCGCTAACCGTCCTTAAGAACCGAGGAGACGCAGCCCATGAGCACCGCACAACAACTGCTGCTGGAAGGCGGCTCCGACGCCATCGGCTTTGTGGGCGGCGCCCTGCTGGGCTGGGGCCTGTCCCATGTGCTGGGCCTTGACCTGTTTGCCCAGGGCTATGGTGCGGGCAGCATTGCCGCCATTGCCATGGTGGGGCTGGGCGGAGGCCTGGGGCTCAAGCTGGCCCGACTCTGGCGCAGCAAGCGCAATCCACTTTGAGTGAGCAAGCCATGACTTTTGTAGAACCTGTGACCTTGCGCGACCGCGGTGTGCGACTGGAGCCGCTGGATCTAAGCCATGAGCCTGGACTGGCAGCGGCCGCTGCCGATGGAGAGCTGTGGAAGATTCGAGTGACTTCCGTGCCCGAGCCTGGCGAGGTGCGCAGCTATATCGAGGCCGCGCTGCTGGGCCGCGACCAGGGCCACCGCTTTGCGTTCGCCGTGCTCGACGATGCCAGCGGCAAGGTGCTGGGCACGACCAGTTATCACGACATCGTGCCGGCCATTCGCCGTGTGGAGATTGGCTACACCTGGTATGCCAAAAGCGTGCAGCGCACTCATGTCAACACTTCGGCCAAGCTGCTGCTGCTGGCCCATGCCTTCGGTACGCTGGGCTGCCATGTGGTGGGCTGGCGCACGGACAACTTCAACTTCGCCAGCCAGCGCGCCATCGAGCGCCTAGGTGCCAAGAAAGATGGCGTGATTCGCGGCCATGCGCTGCGCCGCGACGGCACGATTCGCGACACCGTGATGTACAGCATGCGCAGCGGCGAATGGCCTGAAGCCCGTGCACAACTGCTCTATCTTCTGGAGCAGCATGCACCCGCTACATAAGCGCTGGAGACATTTTTCATGCTGATCGACTTCTTCTACACCCTGCGTGCCGCCAAACTGCCTGTGTCGGTCAAGGAGTTTCTGGCCCTGCTGGAGGCACTGGACGCGGGCATCATCGGCCCCAAGAGCGAGGATCGCTGGAGCCTGGACGATTTCTATCACCTGGGCCGAACCATTCTGGTCAAGGACGAGAAGCACTACGACAAGTACGACCGCGCTTTTTCCGCCTATTTCAAGGGGGTTGAGATGCTGGCCGACTTGACCAAGGAAATTCCGCAGGACTGGTTGCAAAAGCTTCTGGAGCGAGAGCTCAGCCCCGAGGACAAGGCCAAGATCGAAGCCATGGGCTGGGACGAGCTGATGGAAACGCTCAAGAAGCGCCTGGAGGAGCAAAAGGAGCGCCACGAGGGCGGTAACAAATGGATAGGGACGGGCGGCACCAGCCCCTTCGGCCACGGCGGCTACAACCCGGCAGGCATACGCATTGGCGGGCCGGGCCGCAACAAGAGTGCCGTCAAGGTCTGGGAGCAGCGAGCCTACCGCGACTATGACGATACCCAGGAACTGGGCACGCGCAATATCAAGGTCGCGCTGCGCCGCCTGCGCAAGTTTGCGCGCCAGGGCAGCGAACTGGAACTGGATCTGCCGGACACCATCCGCTCCACGGCAGCCAATGCGGGTTATCTCGACATCAAGATGATTCCCGAGCGGCATAACAATGTGAAAGTGCTGCTGCTCATGGACGTGGGCGGCACCATGGACGAGCATATCCAGCGCGTGGAGGAGCTTTTCTCGGCCGTGAAGAGCGAACTCAAGCATCTGGAGTTCTATTACTTCCACAACTGTGTCTACGACTTCATGTGGAAGAACAACCGCCGCCGCTTTGCCGAGAAATTCCCGACCTGGGACATCATTCGCAAGTACAACAAGGACTACAAGCTGATCTTTGTCGGCGATGCGACCATGAGCCCCTATGAAATCCTGCAGCCCGGCGGCTCGGTCGAGTACATGAACGAGGAACCCGGTGCCGAGTGGCTACAGCGCCTGACGAACGCCTTCCCGCACTTTGCCTGGATCAACCCCGAACCTCAGGGCGTATGGCAGTACCGCCAGAGCATCAGCATCATCCAGCAGTTGATGGGGGACCGCATGTACCCTTTGTCGCTCAAAGGCTTGGAAGACGCCATGCGCATGCTGTCAAAATAGGGGCATGCCCCAGACCTTGCCCTTGAAAAAGCCGGCCTTGAGGCCGGCTTTGCTTTTGGGAGCCGCCTTGCTCCTCAGCGGCTGCAGCCTGCTTTCCCCCAAAGACAAAGAAGCCGAAGCCATGGGCATCGACACCAGTGGTCCCCCCCGCCTTCACGCTGGAAGTCGATGCCCCAAAACAAGTCCGTGCGCTGCTGGAGCAGCATCTTGAACTCAAGCGTTTTCGCCACCAGCCCGATCTGCAGCGCCGCGAGCTGACGCGCCTGCTGGGCGCGACCGATGCCAACGTACGCGAGCTGATAGGCTCCTTGGGCTATTTCAGCCCCACGGTGACCGTGGAGCTGACCGATACCCCCGAGGAAGAAGCACCGCGCAAAGTGGTGGTCAAGGTCGATCCGGGCCCGCCCACCATCATTGAAAAATCCGAGGTGCGCTTTACCGGCGTCAATGCCAGCGACGAGCTGGGAACCTCGCAGCGCCTGCAGATCGAGGAAACCTGGCCGCTGCAGGCTGGCGAGCAATTCTCGCAATCGGCCTGGAGCAGCGCCAAGAGCGGTGGTCTCAAGGAGCTGCAAAAGCGCCGTTATCCGCTGGCCCGCATAGATACCAGTCTCGCCGATGTGGACGCCGACACCAACAAGGCCCAGGTGAGCGTGAGTTACGACCCCGGCCCGGCCTATACATTCGGTCCGCTGCAGATCGATGGTGCCGAGCGCTACGACCCGGTGCGCACGGCCCGTATTGCGCGCCTTCCGGAAGGAAGGGAATATGACTTGCAAAGCATGCTCGATGCGCAGCAGCGCCTGGTCAGCAGCGGCTATTACGACTCGGTATTTCTTTCGCTGGCCGATTCGCCACAACAGGCCGCTACCGAAGCTGAGCGCGACGAGCAGCGCAAGAATCAGGGTGCAGCCATCACCTCGCCCGTGATTGCCAAGGTGCGCGAGGCCAAGCTGCAGAAATGGGTGTTCGGTGTGGGTCTGAGCACGGACACCGGACCTCGTCTGTCCATCGATCACACTTACAACAAGGTTCCTGGTCTGAACTGGCGCGCCGTCAGCAAGCTGCAGCTGGACAAGAAGAACCCGCTGATTTCCACTCAGTTGGTCGGCCTTCCTGGTGAAGACCTCTGGCGCTGGTTTGCCAGCGGCAAGCTAGAGCGTGCACCTGCTGGCGACTTCTACACCAACAGTGCGCAGATGCGCTTTGGCCGCTCCAAGGCAGAAGACCGCATAGAGCGCAATTTGTACCTGCAGTACGACTACGCCAAGACCCAGGGAGCAGGTGCTCCGCCCGGCGCCTCCTCGCTGCTGGCCAACTATGGCTGGACGGCCCGCTATTTCGACAACAACCTACTGCCTACCTCGGGCTTCGGTCTGGCCCTGGAAGCCGGTGCCGGCACCACGCTGACACCGCAGCGTTCGCCGTTCGGGCGCCTCACGGGCCGCTGGCTCAGCCTGATCCCGCTGGGCGAGCGCGATGAGGAAACCAGGCGCCACAGCCGTCTGCAGATCAAGGCCGGAGTCGGCGCCGTCATGGCCAAGAAAGATGTGGATCTGCCCACCACCATCATGTTTCTGACCGGCGGTGACAACACGGTGCGCGGCTATGGCTATCAGTCGATTGGCGCACGCACCGACAACGGCCGCGTGATTGCCGGCCGCTATCTGGCCATGGGCAGCGTGGAATGGCAGCGGCCCATCACCATCAAGGGCAACACCCAGGACTTCGAACACGCCGTCTTCATCGATGCAGGTACGGTCGGCGACGATATCAACCGGCTCTACACCCGCGTCGGTTTTGGCACCGGCATACGCTGGAAAAGCCCGGTCGGTCCGATTCAAGCAGATCTCGCCTGGGGCGCTCAGGAGCAGCAACTGCGCCTGCACCTGCGCCTGGGCTTCACGTTTTAAGCATGGCAGAACAAGACACAACCCCTACCGCCAAGGCCTCCTCCTCAGCCCCCAGACGCCGCCGCTGGCTGCGCGCACTGGGCTGGACTATTGCAGCGGCCCTGCTCGCCCTGGCGCTGGCACTTGGCAGCCTGCTGTGGTGGATTGGCAGGGACGACTCGCTCAACCAGACGCTGCAGCGCGTGGCGGGCTGGCTGCCCGCAGACCAGAGCCTGGTGGCCAAGGAGGTCACGGGCAGCGTCAAGAACGGCGGCCGTATCGGCTGGCTGCAATGGCAAAGCCCGACCATGAAGGTCGAGGTCAGGGAAGCTCAGATCGGCTGGCAGTTCAGGCCTTTGCTGTTGTCCCGTACGCTCAAGCTGGGCGAAGTCCATATCGCAGAGTTGCGCATTGCCAGCACCCCCGACCCCGACCAACCCGCCAGTGAACCACTGCAGTCGCTGACCCTGCCGGTGAAAATAGAGCTGCCCTTCAGGATCGATCAGATCATCTGGCAAGGCCCGTCTGAGGCCGTGGTTCAGGACCTCCACGGCCGCTATGAATACACGGGCACAGACCATGAACTCAAGGTCAGCAGCCTGCGCTTTGCCCAGGGTGCCTATCAGGCCCAGCTGAAGCTGCAGGGCGCGGCCCCCATGGCCTTGCAAGCAGAAGCAACAGGCGATGTGCAAGTACCCAATCCGCTGGACAAAAGCGCTGACGCCCTCAACACCATAGCCGTGCAGGCCAAGGTGACGGCCGAAGGCACGTTGGCCACCGAAGCGGCCAGGCTGGCAATCAAGGCCAATGCCAGCGCTGAAGCATCGACCCCTGGCCCGGTAACTCAAGACCCGCAGGCAACCGAGCCGAAGCGGGAGAAGAGCGGGAGGCCGTCCGAAGCAGCAACGGCAGAGGTGGGCACCATGCAGGCCGATGTGGAGGCCAGCATCATGCCCTGGCGCAGCCAGCCGCTGATGGCAGCCAAGGCCAGACTCCACAATCTCGATGTCTCGGCCTTCTGGCCTCAAGGGCCACGCACCCTGTTGACCGGCCAGTTGCAGGCCGGCCCCGACGAGACCATGCCAACAGCGGCAGACCTGGAGGCTCAGCCCTGGAACCTGAACACCCGTTTCAGCAACGCACTGCCCGGCCCCTGGGACAGGCAGCGCCTGCCCGTGGCCGAGCTGACAGCCCGAATCGATTTCGATGGCCAGCAATGGCAGGTGGATGACTCCCGTATCCAGATCGGCAAGGGCCATATCGCACTCGGCGGTCAGTTCACTCCGAGTACCCGGTTGTTCGAAGGCCTGGCCACGGTGGAACAGCTCAACCCGGCCGATCTCTACAGCACGCTGGAAGCCTCGCCCTTGCAGGGCCGGATCAGTGCCAAGGCCGTGCAGGCCGATGTCGACAGCAGCGATCCAGCAGCCAGCAAGATAGTGTTTGACGCCAATCTGCAGGCGGCAAGCGGCAAGCGCGACAGCCCGGCGCTGCGCATTCAGACACTGGCGGCCAGCGGCCAGTGGCAGGCTCCGCTGCTGCAACTGGAAAAGCTGCAGCTGGAAGCCCTGCAAGCCAGCGTCGATGCCAGGTCCGTGGAGTTCAATACCGAAACCCAGCAGGCCAAGGCTCAACTCAAGGCCGTTGCTCCCGGTGCGCAACTGAGCATCGAAGGGCAGATGGGCCCCGCCAGCGGCGCTGTCCAAAGCCAGCTGCAGCTCGGCTCCATGAGCACGCTCACGCAATGGCTGCGCAAGCTGCCGGGCGTCAAGGACCCACTGAGCGGTGCGCAGCTTGATGGCAGCGCAGATTTGCAACTGGCCCTGAAGGGCGGTTGGGAAAACCTGCTCAAGCGCATGAGCGCCGCCCATGGCGCGGCCATTCCCGCCAGTGGCTTGCAGATTCAGGCCAAGCTGCGCGCCGAGAAGATTCGCTATCTGCCTGCCGGCACCGCAGTCGACCAGGGCGCCGTCCTGCCTGCGCTGGCATTGAGCATTGACGGCAGCCCCGAAAATGCCAGGGTCGGCCTGACCGCACAGGCCCAGCAAGCGGGCAAGAGCATTCAGCTCGACACCGCTTTGCAGGCCGGTCTAGTCGGCGGCAAGGGCATGGCACCGCTGGACTGGCAAGCCAGTCTGGAAAAGCTGCAGGCCCAGCTCACACCCGACAAGAACAAGCCCGGCCCCTGGGTCGTGCAGCTTCAGCCCGGTGCCCCCGTCCAGATCCAACAGCGCACCAGCGGCAGCACGGTGCTGAGCACCTCCTATCAGTTCAGCGCCGGCAAGCTGCAGATCACGCCTCCAAAACTGAGCCTCAGGCGTACCAGCAGCGAGCCACTGCCTCCCGCCCAGCTGACATGGGAGGCGAGTTCCGTCACCCGTGCCGGCAGCGGCCAATGGGGTGTGCGCAGCGCAGGGCAGGCCCTTGGAATTCCGCTGGCCTGGGTCGATGCCTTCAGCCTGGGCGATGACGATCCGCCACTGGAAGCCGCTGGGATTTCCGGCGACTTGAGCTTCAACGCGCGCTGGAACCTGGACACTCTGGGCAAGGATCTCAAGGCCGATCTCACGGTCGAACGCGCCGCAGGCGATCTGCGGCTGGCGGTGGACGATGGCTCCAGCACCACCGTCATCCAGACTACCGGCCCCACCGCCACACGCGCCGGCGGCACGCGCACGCGCCAGATCGGCGGCGCAGGCATGCGCTCGCGCATCAAGGACATGCGCCTCAACGTGCAGGCCCAGGGCAGCCAGGTCAACGCCAAACTGCTTTGGGACAGCGAGCGCGCAGGCAAGCTCAACGCCGACCTGCGCACCCAGCTCAGCTACCAGCAAGACGGCTGGACGCTACCCGCCACAGCGCCTCTGTCCGGTCAGCTGCACGCCAATATGCCAGATATGGGGCTGTGGTCCTTGTTTGCGCCACCGGGCTGGCGCATTCAGGGCAGCTTGGCGGCGGATGCCAGCATCAGCGGCACCTTGCAGGACCCAAAGTGGCAGGGCGATATCAAGGCCGATGGGCTCAACATCGTGTCCTTGCTCGATGGCGTGGACCTGCGCGACGGCATTCTGCGCGCCAAGCTGCAAGGCACCAGACTGGACATCACCGAACTGCGCCTCAAGGGCGGCAAGGGCAGCCAGGCGCGCATTTTGGGCTATAGCGGCAATCTGACCCGAGCTCCTGAAGACGGTGGCCAGCTTACCGGCTCGGGCTATGCCCAGTTCACACCACCGGGTACGGGGGCCGAATCGGGCCTGAGCATGAATCTGCAGGCCAAGGCCAGCAAGCTGCAAGTCCTGGTGCGCGCCGACCGTCAGGTCAGCGTCTCCGGCGATCTGCAGGCCCGGCTGGAGAAAGGCCAGTTCACGCTGCGCGGCGACCTGACGGTCGACAGAGCCTCCATCATCCTGCCCGAGGAATCCGCGCCATCGCTGGACAAGGATGTGGTGGTGCGCTCGGCGGCATCGCGCAAGGCCGAAGAGGAGGAGCGCCGGCGTAGCGAACAACAGGTCCGCAAGGAGCAGGCCCGCGCCACGCCACGCAAGGTGCCAGACATTCTTGTCAAGCTCGACATGGGACGTGACTTTGCGCTGCAAGGCTTTGGCATAACCACGCGACTGCTGGGTCAGCTTGAAGTGCGAGGCGCCAGCTACATCGGCGGCCCGCCCAGCGTGACCGGAGAGATCCGTACCGAGCAAGGCCGCTACCGCGCCTGGGGACAGTCGCTGAATGTGGAAACCGGGCTGATCCGCTTCAATGGCCCCTACAACAACCCCTCGCTGGACATACTGGCGCTGCGCCCGAATATTGCCGTCAAGGCCGGTGTGCAGGTGCTGGGCACGGCCAGTGCGCCACGCGTGCTGCTGTACTCGGACCCTGCCCTGCCCGACGCGGAAAAGCTCTCCTGGGTAGTCATGGGCCGCGACCCTGCCTCCGGCGGGGCCAGCAGCGCCCTGCTTCAGCAGGCCGCCATGGCCTTGCTGGCTGGCGGCAACAGTTCCAGCGGCAAGATTGCGGGCAGCCTGGGGCTCGATGAAGTCGGTTTCAAGGGAGGCGGGGACGGTACGGATGCAGCAGGTGCTGCGCTGACCATGGGCAAGCGCATCTCGGACAAGCTCTACCTGACCTACGAGCAGAGCCTGTCGGGAGCCATGGGCATCATCTATATCTTCTACGACCTGTCGCGCAGCGTCACCTTGCGCGCCCAGACCGGCATGACCAGCGCCATGGATATCGTCTATACCGTTCGCAAGGACTAAGCATGAGAACTGCCTTCATCCCCTTTCTGGCATGCGATAGAAGCCATCAATTCTGCTATGCCACGCAACCGCACTGCGCTTGAGCAAGCCGCGGGCAAACTGATACTCCGCATCCAGCAGGAATGGATGCTGGAGCTGGGCGAGCCCGCGGCCGCAGACAGCGAGCAGGTCATGAACCGCGCTCATGACCTGCTGCAGGCCGCATCGGCCCGCCGGCCCGGCCTCGGGCTGCAGCAACAGTCGATCGAAGAATTTCTGGGCAGGCAATGGCTGCACGGCCATCCTGGCGTGCAGCCATTCGTCAATGATCTGGCGGCGCTGGTGCAGCCCTGATCCACCGCTTCATCCATGCAGGCCGCCCACGCCTGCAGCCCGGCCCTATTTGACGTAGGAACGCAGCACCTTTACGACCAGCTCCAGGTCCTGTTCACGCTGCTCGGCCGTCGCGGCCTCGACGCCCAGATGCTCGCGCACATGGCCTTCTAGCAACTCCAGCATCAAACCATTGACGGCCCCGCGCACAGCCGCCAGTTGCTGCAGCACCACGGCACATTCCTGCCCCTCTTCCAGAGCCCGCTCCAGTGCCTGCGTCTGCCCCTTGATGCGGCGAATGCGCGCGAGCAACGGTTTTTGATTCGAAACGGTATGCGACATATGCAGGAATTGTAGTCCTCCTGCCGGTATGGAAAATATACTGGGGTAGAGTATATAAAAACAAGCCAATCATGACCTCATACACCGCCTCCCCCCTTACCCGGCAACACTCCCACAACTTTGACCAAGGCAATCCGCTGGGTGAAAAAAATGCCAAGCTGGCCATGCTGCTGACGCTTGCCATGATGGTGCTGGAAATCACCGCCGGCTATTACTTCAATTCCATGGCCCTGCTGGCAGACGGCTGGCATATGAGTTCACATGCGCTGGCGTTAGGCCTGTCCGTCAGCGCCTATGCCGCTGCGCGCAAGCTGGCCAATGACAGACGTTTCAGCTTCGGTACCTGGAAGATAGAAATCCTGGCGGGCTACACCAGCGCCATCTGCCTGCTGCTGGTTGCAGGCCTGATGGCTTTTGAATCCATACAACGCCTGCTCTCGCCTGCCGCCATTCACTATCAGCAAGCCATAGGCGTGGCAACTCTTGGCCTGCTGGTCAACCTGGTCTGTGCCTGGCTGCTCAAGGACGGACACCACCATCACCACGGCCATGAGTCCCACCACGATCATCACCATGGGCACGACCATGCGCATGGCGACCTGAACCTGCGCTCCGCCTATCTGCACGTAATTGCAGACGCAGCCACATCAGTCATGGCCATCGCAGCGTTGCTGGGTGGCATGCTCCTGGGCTTTGCTTGGCTGGATTCGGTCATGGGCCTGGTCGGCTCCGTGATGGTGGCCATGTGGGCCTTGGGCTTGCTGCGCGATAGCAGCCGCGTGTTGCTCGATGCCGAAATGGATGCCCCCGTCGTGCAAGAGATACGTGATGCCATCGCGCAAGGTCCGCAACCCGTCACCATCACAGACCTGCATGTCTGGCGCGTAGGCAAGAACCACCATGCCTGCATCATCGCAGTCGAGGGCGCTGCCACGGTCACACCCGACTACATCCGCCGGTTGCTGTCGGTACACGAAGAACTCACCCACGTCTCTGTCGAAGTCAACAGTACAGAGCTGACATAAATAAGTCGGTTGGAATCCACAGGCTGGCAACACGGGTAGAATCCAGCGTCCCTCCCCGTAGTTCAATGGATAGAACGGTCGCCTCCTAAGCGACAGATACAGGTTCGATTCCTGTCGGGGGGACCATTTTTTATTAAAAAAATCAACGTCTTGCGAGCTTCTCAAGTGGCTCGGGGACATTGCGGGGACACAGATCCCAGCAAGGCAACTGCGACAACAAAAAGGCCTCGGCATCATCAAGTGCCGGGGCTTTTTCATTTCTGAGCCAGCCCAACCTCCTGCACCATCGCCCGGCAGGCCACCCGCTCGAGCTTGAGCATGCGTGGCTCCGAATCACGCCAATAGTGTGGCCGACTCGGGGAAAATAAATAAACAAAAATGCTTGCATTATCTAAGCATTTTTGTTTATACTTGCACCATCGCAACAAAAGAAAGGTGGTCGTGAAAATCAGCGAATTCAAGCGGTGGCTTGAAGCGCAGGGGGGTCAGAGTCGAGAACGGTACGAATCACTGGAGGCTGTACCACAACGGCAAAGCAAGCACCCTGCCAAGACACCCAAGTAAAGAGCTGAAGGAAGGCACAAGACGCGCAATCCTGAAGCAACTAGGAATCAACTAAGGAGGCAGGCCCGAAGGGGCCTAGCCTGAATTCCTGAGCTTCACGACCACTAGATGGGACACAACATGCAAAAGTACCCTGCCCGCTTCGATCCCGCCGACGAAGGGGGCTACACCGTCACGTTTCGGGATATTCCTGAAGCGATCACCCAGGGCGATGACCTGGCAGAGGCAGAAACCATGGCCCGGGACGCGCTGGTCACAGCCATGGACTTCTATTTTGAAGATGGCCGCACAGTGCCGGCGCCCAGCAAACCCGAAAAGGGCGAGCGCCTAGTGGAGCTGCCCGCCAGTGTCGCGGTCAAGGTGGCTCTGCTCAATGCCCGGCTGGCCACCAGCGCCCGCCCTGCCGATGTGGCCCGCGCCATGGGCGTGAAGCCGCAGGAGATGACCCGCGTTTTTGACCTGGGCCATGCCACCAAGATTGATACCGTCGCCGCCGCCCTGGCTGCCATGGGGTATGAGCTGGAGTTGTCCGTCCGGCGGGTGAAATAGCAAGCGACGTGAGGATGCCCGGACGCAGGTGCTCGCCCTTTGGCGGCAGTGGTCTGCCACTGTGTAGCCTGCGGAAGGCACGGCAGTGCATGTGTTCTGGGCCTACCTGAATGCCCGTCACCCCCACGTCGTGGACTTTGCGAGCTATGACCGGTATGGGGAAATCAATCAATGGCTGGCCGAAGGTACGATGCCGTAGGCGCCATTCAGCATGCTACATTAAGACACGGTGCAAAAAATGCACGCCCTGGAGGACTACAAACATGCCCATGATCGCCAGTTCAGATGTTGTGGTAATGCTGGAACACTTCAAATTCTCTAGAGTAGGTGTCTAACACGTCCATTTGGTAACAGGTAAATACTAGTTAAGTAGGAGCATCAGGGTTCATTTTAATATTGCTCAGAAACAATGCACCCACATCAATACAGTTCATAAACTTCACAACTGGAACGCCAATATGACTATAACCTTCAGAAAAGCATCGCTCATCACGTTCATACTATTATCTGCACACGGAGCTATTCACGCTCAAGAACAGACAGTCGAGAGTGCTCAGAAGTTTTTGGAGCAAGTCCTGCCAAGCGTGAAAGTAGACACAAATAGCTGGACACTAACCAGTGGGAAATTTGCAAATATAGATCGATTTGGAGATATTACTAAAGTCGAGACGATTGAGGGTTGTCTTACCAAGATTTCATTGAAGTATGGGCAATTCAAGTCACACCTAACCCAGTGGAACAACGAGACAAGGCGGCCTCAGAACCTGGAGTGGGGACCGACATCCTTCGTCGAGCCACTTGATTTCTCTAAATGGTCAGAGGTTAAGAGCATCAGCAAAACCAGGATTAAAGTCTTCAGAATTGATCGAACTACCCTTGATTTCCATTCTCCTTCGGAAAGTATGATTGCCAGACTCGCCTTTGCCTTGGACTTCTTACGTCAGAAGTGTGACACGACCTCTGCTACAGGTTTTTGATATGCACAAGCCCTGGTACACGGCGGCACTAATGGCTTTTTTTCTTCCCCCTGTTTACGGAGAAGGGACTGTACAAATTGGTGCACCGCGTGAGTGGGGGGGAAAGCAAGAAGCTGCGAGAGTTGTCGCCCGAAGAAAAAGCCAAAGCTGCAGAAACGAAAGCTCGGGATGATTGGCGAAAAGTTGCTATTGAAGACAAAGTAACATCAATGGGCGAGCATCGTCGGGCCGAAGCGATAAGATTGGTCGAAATGGAGGAAGCGGCTCGAAATGCACGTGGGCAGCAATTCCTTACCTCGCGTCCAACCGCCAGTGAAGGCGCTCCAGATAAGCGAATTTGTCGTCAGGTATCTGGAGATATATTTAATAGTATAGGTACAGGAAAGACCAAAACGGATGCAGAGCAAGGAACCAAGGCTCGAAACTTCTGCGCGGGTCGGGGTGAACAGGTTGGAGTTCAATTGAAATGCTCCGAACGTAGTGGTGTGGATGTCATCCCCGAGGTGGTAGATGGAAAGGCACGCTTCAAGCGTGTGCCGAAGCCTTCCGTTTGGACGTGCGAGGCTTCATACAGCTGCTCAAAACCGAAGGAGGTCTGTGAATCGGAGGGTGCTGCAAAGGCTGGCCGAGGGGTGAAAAATTAGATATTGATAAGCTCCACCACATCGGGAAGTGCAGGACTTTTCAAGCACCAACCCGTATGAGGAGATTTCGCTATGGCTGGCGCTAAGCCTTGGCCATTAGAGAGAGAAGGAGGAGCATGGGAACAATTCACGCAATATTCATTGGCGGCCCCTAGATGGGAAAGGCCTCGATGTTGAAGGCCGGAACACATACACGGCCACGGACCGTCAAAGCGGAAACCGAGAGTTTGGGTATCACCGCCGCTCTCTTCGGTGCCCTGATGAGCCAGATTCCTTTTTCATTGCGTGTGTGGCAGCTGGAGTGCCTGAATCGGAGGTCGACGAAGCAGCCATCAGAGCGTTTTCCAGCAGGGACGCCGACAGTCCAGGCACAAACAAATAAAACCCCAGCTCCCTAAGGCGCCGGGGTTTTGTCATTTCAGGGGGGCTCTGCAGCTGGCCAGGGCGGCAGCCAGTTGACCCTCGTATGCCTCGCGGCGGTCTATCTCAGCCAGAGACGCGCGAAGCAGGACAAACGGGGTCACGCCAGGCGCCAGGACCTCGGTGGGCATAGCCGGCCGCTCTGGCGTGGCGACTTGGCACGGCACAGGCACGGCGATGTTGATTTTTTGCAGTTCAACAGGAGTAGCCTCTTTTGTGGTCGTACACCCCGCCGCCATTGCGCAAGCTGCGAAAAAATAGATAGCACGCGTCATCATTGAGCTCTCTCCTTCAACCATTCATCGCCAAGGTTCTGCATGCTTGCGCAGGCATCCGGGCCCGGCGCGGTCGCCAATGTGCTGTCTGCTCGCTTGTTGAGCGTCTGGGCTTGTGCCGCTGCTGCTGCCAGTGCTGGCGCGGCTTGAGCCTGCTGGGTCGCGGCAGCAGCTGCCACAGCGCCCACGCTATCGCTGCAGGCCTGGGCGGTACCGCGTGCCCCATCACGCTCCTGAATCGCATGCCCAGTATTCGCCTGGGCACTGGTGGCTCGGTCGCGCTGGCCGAGGTAGGCCCACCCCAGCACAGCATTGCCTGAGAGGCTGGCCAGCAGCGCCAGCGCTAGAACTTGAGGCTTCCCAATCATGGCTGGGCCTCCATGCAAGCGCTGTAGCGCCCCTGCTGGCGCGTCCAGACGCCGCGGCATACCTTGTTGCCCGGGGTGCTGCAGTCAAAGCGCCAGCGAGCTGGCTTGCCCGTTTTGTCCCATTGATAGGCCGTCCAGCCCGGGCCCTCTTGTCGAGTGCTTGTCATGAACTTGTAGCCCAGGTATGCCCGGCAGGCGCCGGCATAGTCGCCCGCCTTGGTCTTGGCCAGCATGCTGGAGCCGCGCCAAGCGCTGCAGCCGTACTGGCCCGAAAAATCCGCTGCCTGGTCAAACTCTGTCTGATTCACCAGCGTCTTACCCAGGCTGTCGCGCACGCACTGCGCATATGTGCGGTCGAACTCGCCCAGCGCCAGCTCGACGGCCCGCTGACGGGTGATTGGCGGATCTGCCAGCGTGACGCGCCGGCCATCTTCATAGCGCGTGGAGCCGTGGCCTATGGTGGGAACATCGCCTTGCGTGGGCACGTAGGGGTGTAGCAAGACCTCGCCGGACTGACTGACGCTCTTGGGCCCATCCCCTTCTGCTGCAATCCATGCAGCACCGGCAGCCGCAGAAATGGAAAGGGCCGCTGCTGCGACCCTGGTTTTATTGAGCATCATTCTGTGCGCCCTCCTTCTCTTTGAAGCGCTCCGGATCGCGCCACCACTTGTCTCGGATCAGGAAATACAGCTGGGCCAGCGTGTAGACCAAGATCGCAATAGTGAGCCAGCGCTCGAGCGTGACCTCTGCCACCGCCCCGGCAAGCGTCAGTAGCGTGATCTTGAAAGCGGCGACGCGCGTTTCGTTGTTTTCCATAGCCCTCCCAGGCACGAAAAAGCCACCCGAAGGTGGCTATGAAAAATCCCGTCAATGCGGGCGAATTGACTATCCTGTGACTGTCGGATGAACGCCCATGGCATGGACTGCTACCGCAGCACCCAGGCTCGATCCAACATCGTCGTAGCCAGGTGCCGTGTAGTGATAGCGGTCCATCATCCAGCCTCGATCTGCGAACCACTTGGCGCCAGCGTGTGCCATGAAGACATTTGCTGAAGTTGCCGCGATTTCAGATTGAGCCGCGCGAATCACCGAGTAATCAGCAGGCGCTGTGGGATCGTTGTCGATACCCGTCTGAGCCATGATGATCGGAATTGACTCAGAGCCCATCAATGCACGAACGCGCGCGGCAAGATCCGCAAATGCTGATTTGTACGTGGCTGCATCAGTTGCCACATCACCATTGCTCTCGCCTTGCACAAACAGACAGCATGAGCCTACGATATTGAGCTTCTTGGCCTTGCTACTTGCCACCGCTGCATTGAACATAGCCACGGCCGCAGTCCATGCGCTGCCAGAGGCTGCCCAATGGGTGTCAATGCGTGTACCGCCGATGGCAGCATTTACAAAGATCACCCCCACACGTCCATGCGTCATGTCAAGCACAGTTTTCGCCATCGCAGACCCAAGCGATGTTCTGCCAGTCAACGCCGTTGAATCAGTGCCCGAAGGCTCGGTTAATGTGACAAGCGCGGAACTCGCAGGCGACCATTTGTATGAACGGTTGGCACCAACAGTGAACTTGCTTGCCGCTATAGCTCGTCCGGCAAGATTCGACTGCCCAACACCGAACACCAGAATAAATCCGCCTGTATCTTGCGTCTGCGACCCATTCAAAGCTGCTAGAGCAACAGCTCGCTGAATTGATGCAGCAGAGTCGTCAACAACACTTCTCAATTCCACAGAGATTTGAATACGTTTGTCAGGATTCGGGCCGGGCAAGTTACCGCTTGCACCCGATACGGAATGCCAGGGTGTCGATTGAACAACCTCAGTGCTGATATCCATGTAGCCGTCCACATAAACGCCTATCAGTTCTCCAGGTTCTGCAATCATTTCTGGAATCTGGCTCCCGGACAGATCAACCAGGCCGGGAGTAACAGGTATGTCCTGCACAAGACGACGAACGTACGTTGTCTGCCCGTGGATAGTGCTTTTGCCATACCCATCACCGCCAGACAACGTATAAACGGCCAGTGTGATGTGGTTGGTTCTCACGTTGGCGCGAACACGATTAATGCGGCTTCGGCGCTTTACAGGCTCCGCGAATGCGGCGGTTCCATTGACCTCCGTGCCAACGGAAGGTGCCCAGTCAAAATTTTTACGTCCGATGTACTGCGGAACATCACCAAGAGAATCGATCTGAATCCTTGAGTCGTTTGCACTCGCCTCTGCATTACCAGAACCCAACAATCCCGAATCGACAGTATCAATTCTCAGCGCAACACGACGAGAAACCACAAGTGGACCAAGTGAGCCAGTTTCCCCTCCGATATTGAAATACGGCGTAGGGGACGCTGCATTATTTGTATAGAGTGCTCCACTGGTGACAGCTATCCCAAGCACATGTCCGGCAGGGATGACGATCTTTGGAAGATCATTTGCATCGAGAATATTGCGGCCGACACGGCTAGGTAAGGCCCATCGGCGAACGCGAGTGAACGCAGCGTCGTTAACAACCCCATCAGGCACAGCATAAATAGCAACAACCATCCCCGCATTGGTACCGGTAACCCACTCCAATCGAGTAAGCACGCGGTCTTTGCTAATGTCTTGAGGCAGAACCATTACTCCAACTTGGTACGCAGTACCAACATCAGACGGATTAAGGTCTCCGATAGCGTGCGTGCCTGTTGTCACTCTGGATTCACGCACAATCGATGCAGAGACACCAGCGGAAGATGGAAGCACAGCCAGCAGATCAGAAACTGCTGAACTAATTCGGCGATACAACAGAATTGCATCTGGGCTTCCAGGCACCGCAACTTTGAATGTGTCTCCATCCATCACGTCACTGCGGCCTTCAGCCTCAGTTTCGTAATAGCCGTTCTGTATGAGCTGCCCATCTCGCGCAGCTTGCTGAAGCTCCGCGAGGATCTGATTGGCAATATCGACCGTTTCTTGGTTTGTTGCGTCACTCATGGGCGGGCCCCTTTATTGATTTGCTTGGCCAGTTGAGCCTGGGTCCTCAGCACGGCAAAAAACGTCGCGTTATCCATGCGACCTCCTTTGGGACATAAAAAAACCGCCTCTAGGGCGGTTGGGTTGGTTTGATGCGATCTACGGTGCCGGCGCCGGGGCTGGCGGAGGTGGTGGGGGTGGAGCCACGTAATCCACCGGCAATCCGGTGATCTGGCTGATCCAGTCCGTGCCATCGCTCACGCAGACAGCCGGCCGGTCTTCCAGGTCCAGCGGAACCAAGATGGCCTTGCGCCGGTTGTCGCCGCCCGCCGGCGGCAGGTTGTCGATGGCGTATGCGGGCAAGCCGACCACACCGGTAAACACTGGGTTCTCCTTGTTGGCGTAGCCAGAGACCGCGTTGCTCACATCGTCGCCAGTGGCAAATGACGTCTCCGTCACCGTGACGGCACCGGCCAGCCACTGCCCGGACTGCTGTCCGGTGCTGGCTCGCCAGTCCACCTGCACAACGTAGACGCCCTTTTGCAGCACCGTGATGACCTGGTCTGTGGCATTGCCCGGAGCGCTGGGCATGCTCACCCAGGTGCTGCTATCCGCCGTGCGTACCTGGATGAGCAAGGCGCCGCCATTGGTCACACGCAGATCCACGCTGGGATCGACGTGCACCCCGATTCGCCCGGGCGCAGGGTTGGTGAGCACCAGCCCCGTGGGCGGGTTGACCTTGTAGGTGGGGTCTGGCTGAACGCCTGGCGCCGGCGGCTGCGTGTTGCTGACGCCAGGGTAAAAGCGCGGCTCGTCCTGCTCGAGCGAGAGCTCCACGGCGGCGGAGCCATGGTCATAGGAGCGCTTGATCACCCTGAAAGTCGCATTGCTCAATGCCAGCAGCGCGTTGTTGACGATCACCCGGTCTCCGACCCGTGCACGCAAGCAGGCCAGCGTGCCGCGCCAAACAATCTTCTTGGCGCGGCTCTTTTCCATGCTGATGCTGCCCAGCGTGCGGGCGCGCCAGCCCTGGTCCGTGAACGGTAACCGGATCTGCCCCCAGACCTCCCCGCCGTCATCCTCAACATACTGGGCGTTCTGCAGCGGCTCGAAGTCCACCGTCTGATTGAACTGGGCCGGGTCAATGAACTGCCCTTTGACCCCGTTCCAGGCCTCGGACCGACTGGGCGCGGGGACCATGTTGATGGAGCCCGCAGCCTGGTCATCACCCAGCACCAGCACGGGCGACACATAGACGCCTGCATGGACACCCCAAGTTCCGCCTGGGATGGCATAGCCCGCCATGGCGCCGCACAGATCCTCGAGCACGTTGTCCGGATCCGTGCCGGACTGCCAGGCGCCATTGCAGGTGTAGCGCTTTGCTGTACCCGTACCACCAGGGATGGCAACCAGCTCATCGCAGGCGTTGGCCGCGGCCACCACTCCCTCCACCTGCTCCGGGAACACACCCTTGCCATAGTCACCAGCGCGCAGAAAGTCATAGATGCACAGGGCCGGGTTATCGCTCCAAGCAGTGGTGCTGCTGCGCGGGTCCAAGACCTTCTTTCCCCGGATGCGCGCCGTGAGCTGCGGCAGACCGCTCTGCAGCTCCTGATTATTCAAGTCCAGCGTGATGACGCTGTAGCAGATGCCGCGCAACCGATCCGTTGCTGTCCAGGCACCAGGCAGCCCGGATGAGTCGGCAATGAGCTGCCCATCCGCAGCCTGGTCTGCGGCGCCCAGGTGATGACGCACGCGCACATAGCTGGTCGTGGCTTCGCGGCTGTACTGGATGCTCACGGCCTGGCCAGCCCACACATCCATGGCGTCGGGATTGAGCTGCACCACCAAGCCGGTCTGGGTGTATTGCGATTCCCCAAGCTGCATTGCATCGTCGCTGCTACCCTTGGAAATCGACACCAGGCGCTGGGTATCCGCAGGCAGGTTCAGCGCGCCCGAAAGGCTGAATGCGCCAGTGGCGCCCACCGTGCTGGTGCTGGTGCTCGCCCACTTCGATGCGGTGGCATTGCCACTGCCATCCAGCTGCAGCGACTCGCCAGCGATCAGCACATCCTCGACGGCATCGCACTCATGCCCAGCCCAGGCAATCACCAAGTCCTTGATCTGGTCCTTGTCGCCGCGGGTGAACATGGCCACGACAGACCCGCCCACCGTGGCGCGGCCGTAGATGTGCCGCACTTCGGGCGATGCCTCGGCCACGGTCGTATTGCGGTCGGTCAGGCTGGCGTTGTAGGCGTCACGCTGCCGACGCGCTTCGCGCTTGGCCTTCTGGCGCTGGTACATGCCCAAGGCCATGAAGCCGGCCACCTGCAGGCCAATGGCTACTGCAGTGGCGTTCATGATCAGGAACGCCCCACCCACACCACCCATCCAGACCCCGACAGCAGCCACGGCCGCCGGCATGGCATTGGCCTGGGTGCACAGGCTGGCCAGAATCAGCGCTGCAGCGATTTTCTTCAGCCCACGCGCCATGCCTGCACCCCGTTTTCCAGCCCAAAAAACAAAAGGCCCGAATCGCTCGGTCCCGCCAGTTGATTGCCAAGGCACAGCGCCAGGGCATCCGTTCCATCTCTTCGGTGCAGCACCAGGTCGCCGCGCTGCGCAAACAGTGGCGCGACCGCCTCCAGGCCCAAGGCCGCTACGGCATCAGGCAAGCCGCCCAGTCGGGCGATCACCCGCACCGCCTCGCCACGGCTGACCCACTGGCCACGCAGATCGGCCGCCGGATCTACCCCTGTCATGGCGGCAATGCCATCGGCAGCGAACAGCACGCAGTCGTTGACGCCCCAGGCAAACGGCTCTGCCAGGCGCTGGCCGACGAGATCGGACAAGCGCAGCTCCCAATCGGGCAAGCGCTTCATACCTGCTGAAACTTCTTGGTCAGCCATGTTTGCGGCCCTCCTGCCAACTCCGCCATGCGGCTGAGCCCGGTGTCACCGGGGTATCTCTTGCTTTGCTGCTGATTCGTCAACCGCTGGCTCATCGCATTGCGGCTGTCCTTGCCGGGCTGCTCACAACGCATGGTCAGTGCACCCTTGTCTTCGGCGCCGTCCCCCGTTCTCATCTGCACCTGGTCCATCACCCCCACATAGAGCGGCTGCGGGTCGTCCACCAGTCGGAACTCGTCATCCATGATGGCCATGTACAGCCTGAACAAGCGGCCCCGATAGGTCTTCTCGCTGCCCACGGCCAGGGACAGAATGGAAGGGTCAGGCAAGGCCAGAGACACATCGATGGCGGGATACTCGATGTTCTCGGCCTGCTGCACCCCGCTGATGCCCATCACCCCGGGGAGGTAGGCCCACTCATAGCCAAGGGCCTGCAGGCTTCCTTCCCAGGTGCTCAGGCGCATGGTGCCCGTGGTGAACTGCATCTCTGCCAGCAGTGCAACAGCCGTTGCCGGCCGCTGCGCCTGCAGCAGCTGGTTAGGTGTAAGCATTCAGATCTTCCTCAAAGGTGAGCGTCTGCCCCTTGACGACCATCCCCTCCTGCCTGATCTTGGGGCTGACCTTGAGCTTGAACAGGCCTGTGACATTGCGCACCACCACCGGCGCGCCATCGGCGGGGCTGCGGCGGATGGGCGGCTCAATCCAGAGTTGCGCCTTGCCGTCCGCGTCCGGCGTGGCTGCCTCCAGCAGCATGTGCATGCCGTCGCCGTAGCTGATCCAGTGCCCGGCCCGCAGGGTCAGGCCCGGAGGCCAGTTCCGCGTGGCCAGAGTGGCTCCGGTCTGACCGGCGCCATCGACCTGCACGCCATACTCATCCCAGACACTGACAGAATCCGCTGGCACATAGGCCGGCGGAAGGGCGCCCGCCTGCATGGCAAGGATGGGGCGGCGCATCTTGAGGTGGATCAATCCATGGGCCGGCAGCAGCGCATAGGCCTGGGCCAACACATCGCCGGCTTGGCCGCCAAAGGTCAGCCAGCACCGCCAGCGCCCCCCCCGCTGCAGCGGCCCCACAGGCATTAACCGGGCCGTACTGACTGACCACCGCACCGGTCAGGGCATCAAAGACAACCCCCAAGGGAGCCGCTACGCCCGCGCCAGCGACCGACAAAGCCACATGTGCCGACACCGTGGCCGAAGCCTCCACCACCGCCACATACGGAACCCCGGCCCTCAACGCAGCCGTGGCGTTCTGAAAATAGTCCGTGGTCTGCCGAACCTCCACCTCCTCGCCAGCAATGGCCACCGGCGCAGGACCGATGCGCCCCCAGCGCGTCCACTGGCTGGACCATGGGAGCATCTGCACCTCCTTGGCGCCACCGCCCGGCACCACGCTGACGCGCCCGGTGCGGCGCATATCACCGATGCGAAGCAGATTGAGACCGCCCCGTAACTGGCGCAATGCAGCTTCAATCTGGGGCAGCATCGACGCCGGGGCGTCCGTCAGATCCATTGAAAAGGCCCACCGAGGTGGGCCAATCAATTTATCGTAAGACGCGCCGCTGAATGCGCTCACAGATCCCGTCATAGGTTGCAAAAGCTCCCACTCCTGAGAGCTAGGCCGCATTCGCAGCTGCTTTGGCCATTCAATGATGCGTTGGGTCATACCATGTTCCGAGACATTTTGTAGAGCAGCTCCTGCTGCGCCTGATCGCTGGCCGTCTTCATTCCCTTGAACACCAATGCCTCCACCTCGGCTCTGTCCGTGCGGCTGTCGATGTGAATCCTGGGCTGCAGGATCATCTGAACGCCACCCAGGCCAGAAGGCCCGCTGAGCGCAGCCGCAGGCGCACCGCCCACCAGTCCACCCTCGGCATAGCCATTCATGCGATTGAGCAAGCCCAGGCCAATGCGCCTGGTGCTCTCTGCGTTGATGACGTACTCACCGCGGTGCACCACGCCGGCAGGCTCATACTTGCCGCCGTCTCCGGTGTAGCCGCCGGTGGCAAAGCCAAACAAGCTGCGCACTCCGGTGGCCAGCCCCACTACAGCCTGGCGAGCCTGGATTCGCACCAGGTCAGCAATGATCGAGTTGGCGAGGGACTTGAAATCCAGCTTGCCGCTCATCACAAAGTTGACCAGCGCATCCTCCATGCCCTTGAAGGCATTGGTGAAAGCATCCGCTGTCTGCTGCGCTACATTGCTGGCCTGGTCTGCATAGTTCTGCATTGCAAAACTCGCACCCAACTCCCATCGGCTCTGGAGCGCGTCCAACTCCGTGTAGGTGGCCTTCGCAATGCGAATGCGCTCATTCTTCTCAACCTCCAGATAAGCCAGGCGCTGATCAATCTGATCTTGCTGCTCTTTCGAGAGGTTGGGGGTGAACATGCGCCGATCGCGCAGGTTGCGCTCCTCGGCCAAGTAGCTGTCCTCGATCCCCCACAGGCTTTCCGCCCGCTGTCGGCCCTTGCTCCCCATCCAGGCCGAGTCAACAGTGCGCTGCTGCTGAATCCGCATCTGCTCCATGGCTCGCTGGTGCGACTCGGCCAGGGCCTCCACGGCCATGCGTTGGCGATCCAGCGCCAGCTTCTCTTCATGGGAAAGGGCCTTGAGCTTTTCTTCATTCTCCAGCCGCTTGGCAACCAGTTTGGACTCGGTATCCGCAATCTGCTTCTTGACGGCCAGGGCATCGCTGCCCTTGACATTCTCTTGCTGGAGGCGTGTGATCTGCTCCTGCAGTGCGGTTTCCTCCGCCTTGCTGGACTCCTCGATCAGGGTGCGCTTCTGGCTGTAGTAGCCCTGGTCATCAACCAGGCCTGACTGACGCAGGCGGTCAAGATCCTTCTGCTTGCCGTCGATGATGCGGACTTCCTCGCGGGCGGCATTCTGGATCTCGGAGAGGTCAAGCCGTCGGGAGGCCGGCGCTGTGTTACCCCCCTTCTTCTCCTTCTCCTCGTACTTCTTATTGATGCCGGCAAAGAGCAAGTCATACTGCTTCTGAGCCTCTGCGCTGGTCTTGGCTGCCTCTCCGTATTTCTTCTCGGCAGCAGCCAGCTCTAAGCGCTTCTGCGTCTGCTTGTCATAGTGCTTGCTGGCTTCTGTGCTCAGATTGATAAGTGCCCGCTCACGCTCACGAGAGCCTTGCACATAAGTGTTGGCCGACTCCGAGAGCCCCAACATCTCGCGCGCCTTGTCGAGCCTGTTCTGACGGGTCTTGAGGCCCTTGGCATAGCTTCCTGTGCTCTCGGTTACAGAGTTGGTTGGGCCACGGTCCTGGTAGTCATTGACCTCCTTCTGCAGCCGCTCCACCACAGCATGCATGCCCTCCTGACGGCCGAGAGACTTGATCATGTCGATCACCTCGGCACCCACATTGCGAATGGCAATCCAGCCCTTCTCCACCAGGCCCAAATTGGCGGTGATCGTGCTGGTAGCGCCGGCAATGGCCGAATCGTAGGCGTCCTGGGCCACGCGGGCTGCATCCGTCTCACGCCCCACTTCCTGCAACGACTTGATCTGCTCAAAGGTTGCCGACGTCAGGAAGTCCATTTGCTTGTTCAACTCAAGCACCGCCTTGACGGGGTCTTCGCCCAACTTCTTAAAGTCCTTGGCCACCTCCTCCACGGATTGCCCGGTGGCACGCTCCCACTCAATCGCTGTCGTGGTGTAGCGCTGCAGACGATCCGCCGCCACACCAGCTGTCCCGGCAAAGGTGAGCAATGCCTCGGCCGCCTTGGCCTGGGTAATGCCTGCCACGTTATCCATGGCAGCGGACATGTCCACCAGTTGCTGGACGCTGGTGCCGGCCTGATTGCCAGTCTTTTGCAGCACGACCAGGAATGCATGGGCCTCTTTGGCACCTGAGTAAAGACCATAAGAGAAGACGCCAGCTGCTACGGCGGCAAGCGTGAACGGATTCACCAGGCCCAGCACATAACCGCCCAGCGCTTTTGCAGCTTCCCCCGCCCCACCCAGCATGGTCATCAGCTGCGAGCCCTGCTGCAGGGCCACAGTCATTGCATTCTGTCCGCCCTGCAGCGACACGATGATGTCCTGAAACTGCGCAGGCACGCCACGCAGAGCAGCAGCCTTGGCGCGGTCGCTCATGACGTAGTCACCGGACTGGCTCAGTCGTTTCTGCGCTGCCTCTGCCTGGCGCAATTGGTCGATATAGGGCTTGAGCACGTCACTGGAGATGCCGCGCTGCTTCGCCAATATCTCGTAGTAATCAGCTCCCGCCTTGCCACCAGACTGTAGAGCCACGGTGGCGCGCTGAATGCTGCCGACCATGTTTTTCTCGGCGCGAGACATGGCCGCAGCAGACTGCTGAGACTGGGTTTCCAAAGGCTTGAGGCCCTGGGCAGCCTTGCGTCCAGCCTCCTCCACGCCTGCCGCCATACCTTTGGCAGCAGCCACGGCATCAACAGCACCTTCGCGCACGCCAGTGGCGTCCATCGAGGCCTCAATCTGGACTTTACGGCGGTCGGTATCGCTCATTTTTCAGCCTCAGCATAGATTTCTTGAAGTGCGGCAGCCTCCATGACGCGCACCTCGGCGCGCAGCCGATCGTGGTCTTCATGGGGGATTTCGCGGGCGCGAAGTTCATCGGCCAGCACGCCGTAGTCCAGCCCCACCACACCGCCGGCGCCGACGCGCCACTGCGTCTGCAGGGCATCGAACAGGCACCAGGCAGTCCAGTTCTCGGGCCAGACCTGGACACTGAACATGTCCGCGTACTGGCTCACCGGCAGCCCCCATTCCTTGAGGTACTGGGCATCCGGGAGCTGCATGTATCGCGCACGCGCTGCCGCAATCAGTTTCCCAAGCGGCCCTCCAAGCACAGCTGCTTGTAGGTGTTCATCACAGCCTGGGTCGCTGCTGGCAGTTCGCTTGCCAGCTGGATGCAGTTGTCCAGGGTGAACGGCGCATCCAGTCCCCAGCCTTCCAAACAGCTGTGCAGATACTGTCCATTGATCTGCACCACGCCGCGCTGCTGCTGCGTAGAGGGCTGACCTGCAGCGGTATCAAACGCCGGAGGCTCTACAGCAAAGATGCCGTCGAGGAATGCACCGAACTCCACGCGATCGCGGTATCGGAAGGTCACGGGCAGCAGACCCTCGGTGCCATCCGGCATGGCGACCTTGAGGGAATGGACGATGCCCTTGGGCCGCTGGCCCAGCACGATCTGGCGTGCAATCTGCTCGCTCATGATCAGGATGCCTTGGCCAGGTTGGTGGGCGCACCGCGCAGCAGCACCGTGGACTTGGTGGTCTGCTCGTTGCCCTTTTCGGTGCTGGGCACATCGTCGTAGGCCAGCTCACCAACGTAGTAGCTGACAGAGCCGTCCTTGAACTGCAGGCGGTGCACCGACTCCAAGCCATCGGAGGCCTGCAGCGCAGCACGAGCTACGCCATCCTGCTTCCAGCTGATGGTGTATTCCAGGCGGCGCGCATTCCGCCCCGCTCTGAATTCCTGGTCGTCATCCACGTCCAGGTAAGAGCTGGTGCCGGTCTTGATGTCGCCGCCAGTCAAGCCAAAAGTCGACACATAAGGCAGGCGCTGCCATTCGTCCGCATCCAGCGGAATCAGCGATACCTTGCCGCCAGGGGTGAATTTTTCCAGGTTGCTGGTGTCTACGCCCTCCAGCGTCACGCTGTCAGCAGCTGCGGTCTTGATGCGCGCGACACGCCCCTCAAGCTCGGGGTAGTCTTCGCTGGCGATGACGACAACATCCTTCACCGCCAGCGTATTGGCGACCGTGACCACAGCTTCTGCTGCATTGGAAATTGCGCCGGCTGCCAAGGCAGTTAGAGCAGCTGTGTACAGATAGAGTTTTGCCCCATCGGGCAGAGGAACTTTGCGCATGGTTGTGCCCCTTTCAGGCAAAGAAAAACCCGCTCGATGGCGGGTCCCAGAAGCCCATTTGGGCAAAAGAAAACCACCCGAGGGTGGTTTATTAGGTGAATGCGAGATTGCGACTACTCGCGCTTAATCCAAAAGAGCAATTTAAAGGCCAGATAGCTCGGCGCCAGCTTTTGCCTTTTTCCAATCGTTGTTTGACTCCTGTGAGCCGCTCGGCGCATAAAAGGAAATGGATTGAGTATTCACAAGCCAAGCCGTCATCAACTGTGTCGCCGATTCCTGCATTTTTTTTGTTGCGCTTGACTCCAGAGTACAAGGCCTTACCCTTCTCCAGCGCTTTTTCCACGCAAGCATTAACCACAGATACCCCCTCGTCTCGCTGTTTGGAAATTTGCTGTCGCTCAGCGGCGTCTGCCTCACTATCCGCGGTCATCACCTCTAGCTGATAGTTCATTGTTTGCTGGCGCCCATGCCCCACCGCGTACACCTGTACATCTCCCCTACTCTTCATTCGACGAAGGTCGCTATCCAGCCGTTGCTTGAGTTCAGCAGTAGAGGACTCACCAGACAGCTTCGATGCCATTTGCGAGCACTCACCTCGAATTTCCTCAAGACTATTCGCAAAACTTGCAACATTGACTGTTCCTTGGGCGCTCGCCAATGTAGATGCAAGCAACACAGGAATGAAAGCGAGATGAGTAAATTTCATTTTTCAGCAGGAGAGATTCAGTATGCCCATTGTAGGTTGACAGCGAGTTGCTGGTATTTACAACCCGCAAACTCTCTTGCGCGGGCATTATTCATGCGTCGCCAAAAAAATCGAATCACTTAGCAGGCTATTTTCAATAAGTAATCTCAAAATCCTGATCCGCCGAAAACAGATTCATGTCGTGGTCGAAGTCATCGCGGAAGTTGCCGACCGGGCGAATTGTCAGGCCAGGGTGCCGTCGCAGCGCACTCACGAGTTGCGGCATGAGCCTCTTCGGCTCGAGAACATCCGGACTGAAAATCCGGATCTGCACATCGGCGGCGTCCACCTGAGAATCCTCGTTGTCCAGGTATTCGCTGGTATCGCCACCAAAGCGCTGCCAGATCACATAAGGCGTTTGCGCGTTGGCCGGGGCCACAGTGCCGTGGCAGTTCGGAATTATGGCCGCAATGGCTGCGTGTAGAGCTTCGTCCATCACTTCACCCTTTCCATGGCTTGCCAAAGCACATCAGCCGAGGCCAGCACAGCAGCCGGCTCTGCGCGCAGCGCGCCGCGCATGAAAGCCTTGCCCGGAATGTAGACCGGCCCACCAGGGCGGGGCAGGTAATAGGCATCCTTCTCAGCCTGACTGGCCCGGCGCCGCGGCTTCTTCTTGCCGGCGCTCTCCGGCCGTGCCAGTGTCACCCAGCCCTTTCGGGTCATCACCACCTGGTAACGCTGCCAAAAGCCGTTCTCCAGCAGATGGCCGTGCGGCGCAGTCTTTGCGTTCCAGCTGATGTGATACTCGGCAATTCCCTGACCGCTGTTCTCAGGTGAGAAGGCCTGATAGATAGCCTTGTCCAGGTTCCCCGAGAGCTTCTTGATTCTGGCGACGTTGATCTTGGCTGTGTCGTAGAACACCTGGGCGGCGGCCTGTGCCGCAGGCCGCGCCGCCTCTTCGGCAGCATCTCCCAGATCATCAAAGAGCGATTCGAGGCCCGAAAGATCGACTGCGGCAATCAGGGAGTTGGCCACCCTAGCCATTGGTCACCTCACAGACCAGATCAACATACTCGCGGCGCTGATGATCTGGCAGCACGGCCTTGATAGCGTACTCAACGCCCCGTGACAGAACGCGCATCTCGGCGGTGATACCAGTACGCCAACGAATGCGAATGCTCACCTGGGCCTTGCTCGCTATTTGTCCGGAGCGGATGGCCTCGCTGCCGGATGCATAACGAATGTTCGCCCAGGTGCTGGCCACCGCCTCCCAGCTATTGGAAGGCTGCCCAAGCCCACCACCAGGTAGACGGCGCTGGATGTGGATGCGGTCTCGCAGGGTTCCGGCCTTGAGCATCAGAATCCTCCTGCGGTGTTGATGTAGGGATCGAGGAGCCAGTCCACGCCCATCGGGACCTCCGCTGCCTGGCCGGGGGCCACGGCGTCCCGGTTGGCATAGAAGTGTCCGAGGATGAACTGGGCGATGGTCTGGATACCCTCATCGATGGCAATGCCGGTTGAGCCCTCGGGGATGTCTGCCTCGTCCTCGTAGAGCTTGCAGAATATCTTGCCCTCGATGGCCAGATATGCAGCCTGGATCCATCCCGAGATCAGCGCATCCTCCTCGGTGTCGTCGGGGTCGATGCGCAGATGTCCCTTGGCGTAGGCGAGGTCCATCTTTTGCATGGGTCTAGTCCTGGCCTTCGTCTTCTTGGTCCGGTCCCTGGTACTGAACCACTTCCCCATCATTGGCGCGGGCATAGTCCACAGCCTCTGGATGAGGGTCTACGCTGCCCATATGAGCCTCGACCAGCGCCAGCGGCAGGCCTTCGAGCACAGTGTTGGGCTGATAGCGCACGCCGCCGATGGTGACGGGAGCAAGAACGCGGACATCGAAGAGCTGAGGCGGCCATGCAGACGGGGCAAGCGCGCCGCTATCCTGGGCGCGCGCCAGCAGCGCGTCCGCGAGCTCCTCGACCTGCGTATCGCTCACGCTTCCCACTTGCTGCACAACATCTGCCGGGCCTGCGGCAGACGCTGCCGGGGACTGCTCGGCCGTATTCGCGGCTTGGCCAGCCAGCTCATTCGCTGCGGCTGGTGGCGCTGCGCCTGCAGCGGTCCCTGTCGCGCCTGTGGTTGTGCCTTCAGCCTGGGCGACCTTATCGGCCTGGGCGTCCTTCGCATCAGGAGCCGCTGCGCCCGCGGTCTTTTTGGTGTCATTCTTTGCCATGTCGATTCCTTCAGGTGCGGCCCCAGCAAAAGCCGGGGCCAGGGTTCATCAGGTAGCCGAGTTGGCGTAGTGCTTGACTGCGCCGCCCACATCCAGCAGGTTGCCGCCAGAGCGGCAGAAGGCCAGGAAACCGACTTGGCCAACCTCGGTGTACTTCGAGTCGGTCATGCGGAACAGCGTCACATCCATCACGTCGCGGATCAGGTACTTGCTGAAGTCGCCGTACAGGATGGACTTCGCATTGGCGGCCATGGGCGCCATGTGCTGATTGATGGTGATGGTCTTTCCCATCAGGCGGTCAGGGGCGCCGCCAGGGTTGCCCTGCTCGTAGCCAGGCACGAAGATGGGGCGGTTCTGGGCGTCCTTGATCTTGCGCAGGACCTTGAGCGTGTCGTCGTGAAACATCCAACCGGAGAGCGCACGATAGACCGGGTCCACGGAATGCTCCAGATCCACCAGATCGTCATAGGTGACGCTAGCCGTCTGACCGGTGGCGCCGACCTTGCCCACGGTAGAGCGAGTCACGGCGCCAAATGGCTGACCAACACCGGTACCGACAGTCTGATGACGGTTCTGGATGCGGCCCAAGCGCAGACGCAGCAGATTCTTGAGATAGGCCTCGATGTCGATAAACGAGTCCTGCAGCAGCTCGAAAGGCACGCCGATGCTCTTGGAGCTGTATTTATAGACATCGACAGCCGCTTGACCGAAAGTGGTGTCCTGCTTGCTGGTTTGCCCATTCTGGCCAACGATTTCGCCCTCCTCCTGAGTGGAGTCAGCAGTCGGAAACAGCATCTGAGCGCCGGTGCCTGTCTGAATGGCCGTCGCAACGGCACGCATGCCGCCCATTTGCTTCATGGCCTCGATCAGCGTGCGGCTGAACTCAGTGGCCACGGTGTAACCGCCCTCCGTGCCCACGGTGGTGGACATCGCGCCGCGAATATCGCCGGTCTGGCGGGCTGCCATGGAGGAGCGCTGCTCCTGCGTCAGATTGGACAGGCCGCCCACCAGCATGGCGCGCAGCGCCTGGGCTTCGTTGGAGTTGTTGCCGCCATTGGTTGCCGCGTTGAGCGCTGCCTCATGCTCGGCATGCTCATCGCCGGCCACCTGGGTCAGGCGGTTTTCTCGGGCGATCTCGTCATCGATGGCCTCGATCTCGTTCAGGATCGTGTCCAGTGCCGATGCGTCGGCTGCCGGCATGCGCTGGTCGGCGGGAGTCTTGGCGTTCAGCTCGGCGGCTGCCTTGGCCTTGGCGTCGCGCTGGGCGCGCAGTTGTGCAAGTTTGCTCATGGTGAGCCTTTCATTTCAGTTGTGACCGCTCGCGCAGGTCGTAGAGGACGTAAAAAAAACCGCCTCAAGGGCGGCTGTCTCAGTTGCGCGAGGCGCTTTACTGACGGGTACGGGCCAGCATGCGCATGCGCTGCTGCTGGCGGTCGCGGTGGTCTTGGGTGGCGTAGGCGATGGTCGGCGCCGGTGGTTCCTGGGGCGCCTTGGCTGGGGGCGCCGGGCTTTCGCTGCGCGGACCGTTGCTGTAGGCCGAGAAATTCCACTGGCGGGCTGTGGCGCGGGCGCTCGGGCTGGCCTCGAGCACGCGATCGACAAAGCGAGCCTCGACGGCCTCGGCGGCAGTGAACCAGGTTTCAGCCTTGCACCAGGCTTCGATCTGGTCACGGGCCTGGCCGGTGCGCGCCTCGTAGGCGTCGTACATGGTGCCGTCGCACTTGCGCAGCAGCTCGGCCACATGGTCCATATCGTCGGCATTGCCGATGGCGATGGTCCACGTCTGGTGAATCATGTACTTGGAGGCGGCCGTGGCCACGACCTCATCACAGGCGCAGGCGATGGCTGTGGCCGCGCTGGCGGCGTAGCCCTCGATCTGCATGGTGATCTTGGCCTTGTGCTCGCGCAGCGCCTGGCACATGGCCTCGGCGGCAAACACATCACCGCCCGGACAGTTCGTGTAGAGGGTGATTTCCTCGGCATCGAGGGCGCGCAGCGCGGGCACGAAGTCCTGGGGGCAGACGCAGCCCCACCATTCAGCCGTCGCGCGGTCGCCCACGATAGGGTCATACAGATAGATCGCTGCCTGGCCGTCACTGTTTGCCGAGATGATCTTGTTCTCGATGGGCTCAAAAGGGCGGCGGTTTTCAGCCAGCAGCTGCAGAAGTCTTTGGCTCATGGTTTTTCATTCCCGTTGTCTTTGCTTGGGCTGCCGCCCGGGTTGCGTGCCAGGCTGTCGTTGCGCGGCATGTTTTCCTTGCGCCGCACCTCAGTGGCATCCATAAACGGCATTTCGCCGGCGCGGCCCATGGCGATGCGGTAGGCCTCGTAGCGGCTTTTCAGATCCGCGCGCTCCAGGGCTTCACGCAAGTGCTCGAGGAACACCTGAGAGCGAATCGGCCAGAGCTTGTAATTCAGCTCCTGACTGATGGGTGACAGATGGCGCTCCAGCGTGTAGCGCACGAAGCCGATGCCCTGCTGCTCGATGCCGGTACCGAAGCTGGTCTGCTTGTCAGTGTGTCCGATCATGTGAGGGGGCACGCCCAGGATGCGCGAGATCTCCTCCACGTTGAAAAGCCGCGTGGCTAGGATCTCCGCATCCTTGCTATTGATGGACAGCTGCGCGGGCTCCAGACCTCCGGACAAGATCAGCGGGCCCCGCCCGCCGTTCTGGATTCTGGCCAGCAGCGAAGCCTTGAGCTCCTTGAGCTGCTTGTCGTTCAGGCGGCCCGAGGTCTTGAGCGCATAGTCAAAGTTGGCGCCCGATGCAAAGAACCGGCTGCTGTGGTCCTGGGCGGCGATGGCCGCACCGATGGCCTCCCGGCCCGCAAACGTGATCGGACTCGGGCTGCGCAGACCGTCAAACCCCAGGCTGGGAAAGTGCAGCATGTCTGCACTGTCCAGCGTGTAGGCCGGGCCTCCATCAGTCGGATTGACCCGGTAGAGCACCCGGTCGCCCTTCTTGAATGGCTCCACGCTCAGCGGGTGGTGAGGCTTCAAAGCGATGACCTTGGAGCTCCGCACGCTCGAACGCACCAGCTCTGCGAATCCATCCCCCTCGAACAGCTTGGAGCTGGAGATGTACTCCCAGAACGTGAAGGCAGACCATTGCTCGCCGGCGCGCTCATTCAGCAGCCACCAGTAATCATGGTCAATCTTTTCGCGGCTTGCGCGGTCGTAGATCGAGATCGGCAGCGAAGCGATGGCGCCGGACACCAGCGCCACGGCCGCATAAACCACTGAAACGCGCATGGCAGCCTCGCGGGTCACGCGCACGCCGGCGGCGGATCGGCTGGAAGCGCCGAGCAGGTTGGCCAGCTCCTGCATGGATGTGCCGCTGCTGGTTACCTCGTTCTCGCTCAGCGCCAGCAGGCCGGCCCGTTCTGCTGCGCCTTCGCGGCCCGCAATCCAGTCGCCCAGGACTCGGCTGCCGTGGTTGGCAGCCGTCATATTGAAAGTGTGTGTCATCCCAGCTCCATGGAGTAGATGGCCGGGCCGGCCTTCGCCTCCGGATTGAGAGCCATGAGGTACACGGCATCAAAAATGGCCATCAGCGGGTCAATCTTTCCCGTGCCGCTGGCCTGTTTCGTGATCGTGACTGCGTTGCCCTGCAGCACGGTCTTGGCGTTGCCGACGCACCAGGCCAACAGGGCGCTGCCGCCGTGCACCATCTTTTTGGCGGCCACATGCCGCTCGGCGGTCTTGATCGCTCCGTTGAGCTGATAACCCTGTGGGATGCCTACCACCTGCTCCGCCTGGATCGGCCCAGGCTCCTCGTCGGTGCCCACCAGGGCGTCATAGATGGCGCCAAGACCCAAGCGGTCAACGCCCACCTTGTCCAACAGACCGGACTCCTCGATCTGGCCCACGATGGCGACCACCTCGTCCACGTCCTGTCCAACTTCTTCGACCAGCACCAGATCTCCTGCCTTGATGAAGTCCTGATACTTGGACGCCTCGGACTTGCGCCGCTCCATGGCAATCTTGTGGATCCATCCGCGTCCCCAGACCAGCCAGCGCCCTGTATCGATCTCCCGGCCAATGACGGCCAGGCCCAGCAAGTCATCCAGGCCGCCGCCGTCAATGCCGACCGTCACGACCTCGGAGCGCTCCAGCAGTTCCTCGAGCGAGAAAACCGGGATAGCAGCAGCTAGCCAGAAGTCAGCGCCCGCCCAGCGGTCGTTGCGCAGGTTCATGCCCACTTCGACGTTCAAGTGCTTGGCAAAGAACTCTTTGAGCTCCTTTTCACCGCCCTCTTGCGCCTGGTTGTGCAGTTGCTCGATGCGCTCCTTATCCACCGAAGCGCCCCAATTCGGATTGGTCACATAGGCGTTATTCAGGTCCTTGTGCGCCTCGGCTTCGAGCATCTCGCGGGGGAACTCGTAAACCAGCGGCAGGAACTTCCTATCTTCCCTTTCACCATCCCGCACCTTGCGCGCATATTCCAGCTTGGTTTTAAACACGCCGGCGGGGGGCTCCTCCGATTGCGTGGAGGCGTAAATCACAAAGCCCTCGGGGCGCGATGCCAGCCCGCCAGTGGCCTCAAGCAGCATGTTGGATGCTCGGCCCTTCTTGCCGAACTCGTGCAGCTCGTCCACAAAAACAAAGCTGGCCTTCTTGCCGGTTACGGTCGCCTCATCGGCGGCCACCACCTTGAGGAATGCGCCGGAGTCCTTGTGCGTGACCAGGCGGTGGTAGTCCTGGACCATAAGCATGTCCTGCAGCTCCTCATCGGCCTTGATGAAGGCGCTGATGGGCTTGTAGCTGTTGTTGGCGACCTCGATGGTCGGACTCAGGATCAGCAGCTCGGCCCCGTCGCGCCAGTTCATCAAGAGCGCGGTCAGCATCACCGCCGCAGCAATCGTGCTCTTGGCGTTCTTCTTGCTCACCATGAGGAAATACTCGTTGATGAGCCGGCGCCCCTCTGGGCTCTCTGCGCCGAAGATGGTGCGCACCCAATCGCGCAACCAGGGCCGAGCCACCTGACCAATGGTGGGGTGCCCGGCCACATCCGTCAGCACAAAGCTGCTGCAGATGTCCCAGGCCTCGTCCGCCACATCGGGAAAAAGAGGGGGCGACACGATCAGGCTTTCGCCTGCGACTATTCGCCGCTCCCAGTCAAGGCATGAGGTCGTCCATTCCATATCAGTCTCCGGCGATGACGCCAGAAACTGGCTATGACTTTCCGCCCTGGACCGCTGTTAGCGTGGGCGGCTGACGGCGGCCGAAGCGGCCGGATTGCAAACCTTCCTTGCGCTTGGCCTCGGCCTCCTGCTTCGCGGTTTTAGGTGCAGGCTTGGCATGGCAGTACTGCGCGGCCAGCGTCGCGGCCTGCATGCGTATGGGTTGTGGAAGCTCCTCATCACGCATCACCGACAACAGGTAATCCAGCGGCATGAGGCCAGACACATCGGGCGCAGGTGCCGGAGCGGGTGGCGGGGGAGGCCGATCTTTGCCGAACGGCCAGCTCTGCGGCGCATCCTCTGTCTTGAAGCCCTCGGAATCCACGGCAGGCGGTGCCCGCCTCTTGTACTTGCCGCCAGTCGCTGGAGGCGCCTCAACGGCAGGCGTTGTGGGTGCGGTCTTTTTTGGGCGGCCAGCACCGGGCCGAGAGCCCCCTCGTGGCATGGCTCACCTCTTTGATTCTTTGAATACCTACTTCTTTGAATATCGGTATATCCGAAATTCAAAGGCCATTAATTCTCATTAACGACAACAACTTACACGCGACTCTTGAAGCGCCAGACTGCCGAAAAACAATCAAACAGGGGGCTTTTTTGTGCGCGTGCGGAACAGGGCGGTATCCGGTCCGGAGGGCTCCGACCTTTTGACCACCCCCTCCCCTTCCGATGCCATCAGGCCGCGTCAGGAGGGCTCAGGACAGACGATCAGGCAAGGCCCAGCGCTCGCAGGCGCTCCAGGTCAACAGCTCTATAGCGCTCCAGCAGATTGCTTTCGACTTCACCAACAATGCACCAGCCTTCATCAGAGGGATGCACACACTCGAAGTCTCCAGAATCTGTGAAGCAAGGATCAATCTTCACGAGTCGATGGACATCAGAGCCATCCCTCGTAACGTAGACGCCCACTGTGAGCGCTTGCCCAGCCATGGCCCTGAGTGCTGCCAGTTGCTCCGCCGTCTCTGGTAGTTCTGGATAGTCAATCACGCCATCAATTTCAATCAGCGTCTCGACCGTGCCGGGGTTGGCCACATGCTCGCCGCCACACATATGGCAATGAAAGCGCTGTCCAAGCACCAGCAGATCGTCTCCGAATCTATCGTGGTCGCCCTGTGCGCATTGCACTTCTTGCCATATCTCGTTCGCACTCATCGCAGCCTCCATGCCGCTATCTTGCACTAGCTCGCTCCGCTGCTTCAGCAGTCGTCTTGTCTTTATGGCAACCAGGGCACAGGCACTGCCTATTGCCATCGTTGTCTTGGCCACCCTTCCACAGTGGGACTATGTGGTCCAGCTCAAAGGGCCGATGTGTGCCGGGCGTGATGTCAACCAGCTCGCCACATGCAGCGCAGTGGGGGCCATCACGCAGCCAGATGCGCAGCCTTGCCTCTTGGCGTGCGCGCCCTCTTGCGCGGGCAGTGGCTCCAATGCGCTGGGCCTGGTGGATCTGGCCAGCCTTGACCATCTGCACACGGACAGGCGCGGCGGCAATCCGAGGCTTGTATCGGCTCATGGCCACTCCTGAAAATGAATAGTTCCACCCATTCGGACTTACGCCTTCTGGCGCCGGGTGAATGCCGTTCGCTGTCCAGCGCCACAGCTTGCGGTACCAAACCCCGCGCGCTTGAGCAGGCGCGCACCCTGGCTGGCTCAGGGAAAACAAAAAAGCCCCGACCGTTTCCGATCAGGGCTTTGAGAAATTTGAGCGCGGCTTTCCATCAATTACCTGAAGTCATAAGGCTCCACGCCTAAAGACCGTTTAGCGATGATGGCAAGGCGGTTTGATTGCGCCTGCGCTATTCGGACGCATTCTAGACCACCTTTTTGCCCGCCGCAAACTCCTTCATCTTCTGCATGCTCTTGAGGTTGCTTTTCGTGAGCTGGCGGGATCGATCCACATGGTGCGCGATGTGTTCCGAGATCTTCAGTCCTTCCACGCCATGCGGCACTTCCCGGGTTCCGAAACCGTGGCACACCTTGCAGGTCTTGCCCCTGGCAAGGTTTGTGCCGCCGCACTCATGGCAACGGCGATCGCACCACCAGAGCAGCACATCCGACAGCTTGGCCAGCCCTTCCTCTATGCCCTGCGCAAGAACCCATGGAGTGAAGCCAGCATGCTGGTCTGTCAGCTTGATGAAACTGGGCAGCTTCGCCAGGATCTCGCGCCGTGTCTGCGCCTGCCATTGGGCCGCTGCCGCCTGGGCACCCGCAATGTCCAGCACCTCCGTCACCCGTACACCCCGCCTGTCCTTGGTCTTCTTGGCCAGCCTGGGCATGGCTTCGGCTACGCGCTCAATGTCGGCCGCTGTCAGCATGCGCGGCTTTAGGCGAGAGTCCCACTCGGCCATGAGCTGGTACACCAGCCGCCCCAGCTTGGCGGGCTGCATGCCGGAGGCGATCAGGAAATCGGCATCACCTCGAAAATCAAGGCTTACGGAAAGGTCGGAGCTGTTGCTGGCGCTGGTCATACGTTCGATCAGATTGGGCTTTGATGGATCTTTATTCATAGGGCTCCTTGTCGCTGTTTTTGGCGGTCACGCATCGTGGGGCGGATCTCTGCAGCCGCATGGCGCACATCGGCCTCAGAGCCAATGGCCAATGGCACAAAATCCATGCGGCGGTCGCACTGGTAGGCCCGCAAGTTGTTGTCCAGCATGTCTTTGAGAGGCTCGACATGGGTGGCGCACTGGCTCTTGCTCCATAGGAGCACCCAGACGGCGGCCTTGACGGGGACTTGTTCAGTAGTCATCTGGGTACCTCTTATGACCTTTACGGGTGGAATCGCCTTGTGGCGTGGAAAGTGATTCAGTGGATTCAGACCAGCGCTGGTACATGCCATCGAAATGCAAAGCCATGCCGCTCTGGCCCGTATCGCGGCCCTTGATGGCTGCCAGGCCCTTGATGGATGGCTCATCGATGCCGCCCTTGCGGTGATCCCACAGCGCCAGCACCACGTCCGCGTCTTCCTCGATGGCTCCGCACTCTTTCAGATCAGCCAGCGTTGGACGCGGGTTGGAGCGCTTCTCCACATCGCGGTTAAGCTGGGACAACAGCACCACGGTGATGCCGAGTTGACCAGCCAGCTGCTTTAGAGATCGGGTGATCTCCTGCAACTGCACGCGCCGATCCTGGCGTTCGTTGGTGCCCTGCATCAATTGCAGGTAGTCCACCACCAGGAATTTGAGGCCGTGCCTTCGCACCAGCTTTCGCGCCTTGGTCACTATCTCCACCAGCGTGGCGCCCGGACAAAAGTCCAGGTACAGAGGCAGATCCCGCAAATGCGCCACGGCATCAGCGACCCTATCCCAGTCTTCATGACTGAGCTTCCCGGTCTTCAGCCCACGCAACGGAGCCCGGCCGAGGTTGGCAACGGTGCGACGTACAAGCTCCTTCTGGGGCATTTCCAGGCCGATGAACGCGGAAGCCCAACCCTTCTGGGCTTGTTTTTCCGCCATCTGCTGGGCAAATGAAGATTTACCTACTGACGGCCGCGCAGCAATGACCACCAATTGGCCGTCATACCAGCCGCCGGCAAGAATCTCGTCTAGGCCTGGAATCCCGGTCTCCCGGCCCAGCTGGATCTTGCCGTCTGCCAGGTCATCAAGCTCCTGCAGGAAATCTGCGGCAAAGGATTCGATGGGCTGCGGATCGGTGCTGGCCCGGTCATCAATGACCCCCTCGAATCGGCCCACAGCCTTTGCCAAGCGCTGCTCTATGGAAAGTTCAAAGTCCTCTGTATCGGTCAGCGCTGTGCGGGCAGCAATCTGCAGGCGGCGAAAAGTCGCGCCGTCTGCGATCAGCTTTGCATGGCGCTTGATGCCGTGGATGGAGCCAGCGGCCTGCGCCAGCTCATGGAGATACTGCACATCTGTGCCGCGCCCCAGCTTCTCCATCACCACGATGGTGTCAACATCCTCGCCGGCGAGCACCAGCCCCTCGACGGTTGACCAGATCACCTGGTGCAATGCGTTCTGGAAACTGTCCGCGCTCAGCAGACCAGAAACCATGTCATACGCTGGCGCACCATCGCGGATCAACAGGCCCAGCACGCTTTGCTCGGCCTGCAGAACCACATTCGGCACGTCGCCTGCGGATTCATCTGTCTCAAAAAACGGATCTGGCGCGTTCATTGCACCCCCGTCCGATTGCTTTTCCAATTGCAGGTCAGCAAGCTGGCCCCTTCACGCAGTCGGTCATACGTCCGCTCGCCCAGGATCGGTTTCATGTCCTTGGCCACCAGGTTGGAAAGCACCACTGTCGGCAGTCCCAGCCGGTACCGCAAGTCGATCACGTCGAACAGCTGCACGCGGTCAGCATCCGAATCAAAGCCAGCGCCGATTTCGTCCAGCACCAGCAGGCCAACACGGCCCAGGCGCTCGACCACCTCCTCCTCAGACTCTCCAAGCGCGCGGGCATCCTTGCTGCGCCCCCAATTGGCACGCATTTGGCGAATGACCTCTCGTGCGCTCAAGAGGGCTGCAGGCATGCCACGCTCCCGAATGAAATGACTCACCATGGCCGCGCCAAGGTGCGTTTTTCCTACACCCACACCACCCACCAGCCAGAGATTGCGGCAAACGTCAGCCTCGACGGGCTCAACAAAGGACTGGCAGGCATCAAGCACCTTCTGCTGGGCAGGTGTGCGGGCAATGAAATTGGAGAACCGCGCAGCCAATAGCCGCCCTTCCAACCCGCTTTCAGCCAGGTGGTGCTCCAGCTCAAGCGCTCGCTGCTCAGCGGCCTCCTTTGCCCGGGCCAGAGAGTCCAGCGCCAGCAATTCCGCCTCAACACAGCCCCAGCAGCGCGACCAGCGCCCGGACTTGGCATCAAGCCTGGATCGGTACTCGCCATGGGTTTCGCAGGCCACCATCCGAATTTCGTCAGCGTCACTCATCCCCGAACCCTTCCGCGTTGGCGTAGTAATCCGAGGTAAAGCCTGTGTGCTTCCCCTTCGGCGGAGTGCCTACGCGGCTGTGCTGGCGCTGGCCAGCAGCGTGCTGGCAGGTGGCTTTCAGGTACTCCCGTGCATCCGCCGGCTGTGCTGTCACGGCAGCAGTGACAGCATCGCGCACAACGTCCTGCCCGTAGTCCTTGACCAGCTTGCCCATGAACGTGCGGGCTTGTGATTCCGGGCAACCGCCCTGCTCCAGCACAGAGACCGCCGCTCGCCATAGCTCGGCCTTGGCCATGTCCTCCGGGGTTTTCACCTTCGGTGGCTTGGCAGGATCGGGTTGAGACGGAGACAAAGGAGGAGGCGGTGGCGTTTCGCCGCCGTCCGTAGCGTTAGCTACGGAATTAATAGAGTCTCCCTGTCCCTGTCCCTGTCCCTGTCCCTGTCCCTGTCCCTGTCCCTGTCCCTGTCTTAGCCGTGACTCGTCCGAATCTGTCACGCCGTTTTCCATGACCTGTCCGCGTGACAGGTCACACATGGGTTCATCATCAAAGCCGTGACTAGTGGGTGGAAGGTCTGAAACGAGGCGGCGCAGTTCTGTAGTGGGGATGTTCCATGCTGCTGTATGGCCTGCTGCTCGCAGGAGCGCAAACATCTTTTCTCGCTCCTCGCGCTCACGGCGCTTGCGGTCGTTCTCGTGCTCTGCCTTTGCCTTGCGCTCCTTCTTTGACTTCCAGCTCTCTAGAGCCTTCTCAGCGACCACGGGGTGATAAAGGCGACCGTCGCTGCACTTGATCCAGCCACGCAGAGCGCCACCTCGCACGCTCTTCCATGCCTTGTCGATCTTTCCGCGCAGTTGATACCCTGCGACCTTGGCGATCCACATATCGTCATCCGGGATCGAGGCCGCTGGCACTTGATGCCAGGATGCCGCCCAGATCAGCACCGCAGCCCAGCAGGCCTCAGGCGTCTCGTTCGCCGCAAGGTCCGAATCACGCAGGCGTCCAACGTCCAGCGGCATGAATGGAAAATCTTGGAGGTTGCATTCCAATGGCGTCATTGGTTCGGGCACATCACTCATGCAATTGCCCTTTCTCGCTGGCATCACGCTTTGTCACGCTGTCTTGTTGTTGGTTTACTGTTGGCATGTGTCCACCACATAAAGGGGCACCACGAAGAAAAAACCAACGGCCGGCAGGTGGTGGATCTGCTTTGAGGGAGCTACCCTGGCCGCTGGCGAAAAGGGTTAGGCCATAGCGGCCTGCGGTTTGCCGGCCTCATTGACAGCCCGGGCGGCCTGGCGCAGCTTGCGCAGTACCTCCTCGGCTTCTGCGATCTCGCGCTCGATCTGCGCCAGCTCGTTATCCGAGATCACGCCGTCCTGCATGGCCTCAATCACGGCACTGGTGACATGGGAGGTTTCAACCACCAGCTTCGAGACCTTGGCAACCGGGCTGGAGACTTCAGCGCCAGCAACTGTCACGACTTCAAAGCGCCCGCCACACTCCTGAGCCACATAGGCCGCGTAGTCATAGCAATGAGGCGTGCCAGCCTCACAGCACATGCGAGCAATCGCCAAGGCATCGACAGCGCCCAGCTTGTGAGAGGCTGCGCCGGACAGTTCTTTGCGCGCCACTTCATCGGTCTTCCCAATGCGTGGGGCCAGAGAGGCGCGGCCGCCGGGATAGTTGTCTGTGCCGCGACGCAGTGCATCAAGAGCGCTCATATCCGGTTCTCCGAAAAATGGACGTGGACGGGAAAGATGGGAGAGCCGACCATTGCAGCCATGCAAACAAACACCAGAGGGAGATCAGTCATGAACACCGCACATCGCATCACCGCAGCCCCGTTGCATGAATCCACCAGGACCAGCATTTCCAAGAACTGCGACCCAGAAACAGGAGCGCAAACACAGGTGCTCACGACCAGCCGTTTGCGACTGGACTGGTTGCATGGAGAGCTGCGAGTGAGTTGCGAATGCAGTCGCGTGGAACTGGACGGCAAGCGCGCGGAAAAAATCCCGCGCAACCCGAAGCGGGCATGAGGCGAAGCCATGGATCAGGCCTCCACTGCCTTGACCAATTCGGGCCAGATCAGATGCCAATCGTTAGGGCGGAGCTCTCGACGAGTAACAGCGCCATCCGTTCGGCGTTCGATTTCTGGGCAGTGCTTAATTGGCGTCTGACGCCCTTCCTGCTTCCATTGCCAGACTGCTGCCTTGGTGACGCCAATCCAATCAGCAAGGGCTTTTTCCGAACCGGCGATTTCAGCCGCCTTCTCAATGGGATGTTTCATACCTCAAGACTAGCATTGCTAGCCATCAAAGGCAAGTATTACTAGCCCACGATGACTAGGAAATCTTTACCATCAAGCTATGGATATCAAAGACTGGATCAAAGCTGCACGACAGCATGCGGGCTGGACTCAGGAAAAGCTTGGCGAAGCTGTTGGTCGCACCAAGGCCAATGTCGGGCATTGGGAAACTGGCAAGCACGAGCCCAAACTTGAACAAATCGAAGCGATTGCCAAGGCCACCGGATACGCTCCTCCTCTGTGGGGGACCTTGGTTCAATCCAACGTTGAGCCAGCGCTAGAACTAAAGAAGTCAAGAAGAGTGCCAATTACAGGAAGCGTGCGCGGTGGAGATGATGGCTATCTGGTGCAAGACAACACGCCAGATGGGTGGGTCGAATACTGGACAGGCGACCCACGGGCCTACGCCCTACGCATCAAGGGCGACTCTATGCATCCACGCTACAGGGCTGGGGAATTCGTGGTTGTCACCCCCAGCATCGAAGCCCAGCCAGGTCGCGACGTGGTCGTGAGGCTACACAACGGCAAGTGCTTGCTCAAAGAGTTGGGTTGGAAGCGCAATGACGAAGTGCAACTGCGCAGCATCAACAATGGCTACGAACCAATGACAGTTCCACTGGAAGAGATCGAGTGCATCTGTCGCGTGGCAGGATCCGTAGGGTCAGATTCGATGGTGTTTTAGATATATAAACATATCCTCGCCTGACGTCAGGAAAAAATAAATCACCAATTTATTCATTTATGTCGGAGTCGATTACTCTCCCAAGGATATTGAATGCAAACAATATCTCCCAGCTTCTTGGTTTGTGCGAATCAATTCGCGCTTCCGACAACATAATTCTTGATGCATCTCAATACGAGTATGCATCCCCAATAGGCATGACAATGCTAAAGGCTGCCATCCATAGCCACCACCCATGCCGTGTTTGCGACGTGCAGTGGATGGACAGACGAAGAGCATCCTATCTAACGAGGATGGACTTCTTCACTAATGTTTCAGCGCCGTCTACAGAAATTCCGGAACAGAACCGACGCGACAGAGCGGATCGTTTAGTCGAACTAACTCGACTTCTTGATGAAGGCGAGGTTGAGGGGGTTGCTACTCAAATATCAACTGCATTGACTCAAAGCTTCATTCGTGAAGCCAGGGCAAATAATGTGGAAAATTTTGATAAGAATGCCATTTGTGATCCCATCAGCTACTTAGTTGCCGAATTGCTGCTCAATGCAACGACACATGCAAAGCGTCATGGGAAGGTAACGTCAAAAGCTTGGATATCTGCTCAAGTGTTAGACGCCACCCCTCAAAGGGCCGCGCAGATAGAGATTGCAATTGTTGACGATGGATGTGGAATGTTGCGCACTCTGGCCGACCAGCTTGAAGACAACACTAGCAATGCGGAAGCAATTGAAATGGCGATGAGACCCCTGGTAAGTTGCAACTTCGGGGTGGACTTTGCTGGTCAAGAGACCTCAAACCAAGGTGTTGGCCTCTATGTTGCCAAAGACATGATTCTTGAGGCTGGCGGTCGACTGCAAATAATCTCCAACAACTGCCTGTACGACAGCTCTGTAAGGCACCGCAGATCAGCGTACAAAAACCTACCTAGCAACTGGAGCGGTGTAGCAATTTCTCTGACAATTCCGTTCGGAAAAATCTATGGCCTCAAGCCGTCAACAAGCCTTGACAAGATCCAGAACCCGCCTCAAAGTGGGATCGCACTAAATTTTTCTTAAGGCACCTAGCATGAATGTACTTTGCAGCTACGTGTTACGGGAGCATGCTCACCACGCGTTTTTGGCATCGCGCTCAACAGCTGCCCAAATGAGGCAGCAGATTGAGCAATTGCTTCTCGATCACGACTCAGTAGAGATCGACTTCTCTAACGTAGGCGTCACTCAATCGTTCACGGATGAATTGATTGGCGTCTTGGCATACAGGTATGGCGGAGCTGTTCTACAGCGGATCACCTTCAAAGGTTGCACTGCGGAACACAAGAAGATTTTGAACTTCGTTGTTACGCATCGGCTATCCACTCGTGTTGACTTGCCTAGGTCAACACGACAGACATACGCAGACCTACATCCAGCCTAAAGCGCTTCTAGGACGTCAAAAGCCCGCCCCATGCGGGCTTTTTCATTGCACCACCCCAGCCATGACAGCTCCCACCCCTCGCCTTCAGTTCACTAGCATTCGCACCCGTGTCGAGGACGGAAAGCCGTTGATCAGCCTGAAGCACACAGCGAAGACGGCATCAGGCTTGCCTGTATCCACGTCCTGGATCGAGATGCCACCCGAAGACGTCAAGCGCCTTATCAAGTCTCTGCAAGACACTTTGGCCGAGCTGGGCCAAGAGTAGCCCTCCTCAACTTCAGCACCGGCCCGCAGTGGCGGGCTTTTTTGCACCAAGAATCCTCAAGGCTAGAAAAACAAATCTATAAGCTAGTTTTACTTGACTTTTATTGGCTAGTTTTTCTATACTTCATCGCAGCAAGCAACGAACCCCAGCAGACGGATGTGGAAGCTGGAGCGAAGTCAAGGCAATGACGGTTCGGCAAGTGATCTGGATGTTCCAGCTCTCCTCGCAGCTCAAGTAATGGAGTGATGAATGTCGAACACACCCGCCCACCCGGGCGCCCTTCCAACGCCGCGCCAGCCGTCCGCTGCGCCAACCGTTCGCCGCGGTCGCTTGTTCCGCGCCATCGTCAGCTTGCCCGAGGTCATGTGCCCGGCTGACGAAACGATGCATGAGCGCATTGTGTTTTTCTCAGCGCCTGCAGGCTGCGCCAGCTCTGGCCAATACCTTGAAAACCTGCTGAGCCATGTGTGGAACATCGAAGCCTGTGGCTGGTGCGATGACGGCCACATCTACAACATCACCTCAGAAAGCGCTCTCACTTGGGATGGCGTGAGCCAGGATAGTGACGCGCGCCTGTTCGAGACCGGATGGGGCGGGCCTGATGGCGTGACCTATGCAAATCCTGTCCGGGTGGATTTTCTTGTGGCTCCTGCCCTCAAGCTCCGCCTGCAAAGCGCACTCGCCAAGGTCAAGGCAGCAGCATGAGCATTGAGGAGCACATCAGCGCCAGCCAGGCCAAAGCCGCCAGCTCGGACAGCGCCATGCTTGCCCAGGCCGGGCAGCGCGCCCAGCTCGCTATGCAGTGGGGCCTTGCCGCCAACTTATACGACCAGGCTGCCGAGGTCCTCTACCTTGACCCCCACACCGGTGCCGAGACCATCCAGGCCCGGGCCCACCGCCGCAGCGCGCAGATCTGTCGCTCGCTACTGGGAACCTTTGCCCGCAATCGGCTGCTTGCCGACTGCCCCGAGTACGGTGCCATTGCCTGCGCCGAAGAAGAAGCACACACCCGCGAATGGCGGGAATGGAGAGAGTCATGAGCCAAGTCCGCCCCTTCCTGCGCCTGTACGCAATGCGCCGCACTGCTGGCGCCGGCGTCCGACAGTCTGCCGCCTGGGCCGCAGGCCTGCTCTGGCGCAACCATCGCGCATCCCAGCGCCAGCGTCTTTAACCCAACTTCTCCAGAGTCCACTATGTCAAAGAACCCCATGTTTAAGCCGCACCCCGATGGGGAGCAGTTCCTCGTCAACCTCGCCGGCTGCGTTGTACTCGCTGGAAATACCATCTTCGGTGACCCTGCAGAGACTACGCCCCAGGGACGCACCAATGCTATGCGCCTAGTCGATCGCTTCCTGCAGGAGGCCGAGCAGCGCGGTTTCAAACACACCAGCACCGTCTGGGCTCTGATGCGCCGCAACGACTGCAACCCACGGCTAGCCAACCTGGTTCAGGATGCGATGAACCTGATCCCGAACGTGATGCAGGCGCAGATCATTCAGGAGGTTGTGGGCATGGCCAATGCTGCCTCGTCGATCAGCCAACTTGTCACTGCCACCAAACACCCGGGCCAGCACGAGCCCGAATCCAACCCTCGTTTCACTCGCCCAGGTCCGGATGGTGTGGACCCACGCTTCTGGGAGGCTGGTCACGCATTGAACGAAATCAGGAAGCGCGAAGGCGATGCCGCCATACACAAGCCTGAGCATGCCCACCTGTATGCGCAGATGTACAGGTTTGCACCAGAGTCGTTCAAGAAGGAAATGGACGCAATGGCCAGAGAGATGGACCTGATGCCCAAAGCAACCCATGTCGGCGCTGATGGTCAATTGGTCTACACGTCACAGCAGATCGCAGACAAGCACGGCATCAGCGTGGAGGAGGTCGAGCGATTCATTGCCCAAGCTGACATTGATACCGATGATCTGTACAGCGGACCTGTGTTCCCGCTGCAATGAGGTAACGACGAAATTCATCGGAACTAGGAAGGTTTCATGTCCTCATCTAAGTCGCTACCAGGGATTGACTTCCTGAGATCAGAGTCCCCCCGAATGACCGAAGCAGCAGTCTTAAGAAGTGCTTCGTGCTGCGCGCCAATTAGCCGGCCAAGGATGCTCTCAATCTTTGGATTTCCATCTTCCTTCAGATCGGAAGCAAGTTCATATGCAAGTTTGAAGGTGACCTCTTCTTGGTCATTTTTAGGAAGACGCGCATACATCAATCGCACATATGACGCCAACAAATCTCTCATTGAAACCTGGGCAATACGCATTGCTCTCTGGCTTTCTCCAAGCTCGGCAAAAACGCTCTTAAGCACTTCTTCCGAAACCATGCGCTGACCGCCCTCATATGTAGAAGCAAGTCTGGATGCAACCTCCGCACTCAGTGAACGGTTGTTTTCAGCAGCAGAAGCCACCAACCGATCTTTCAGATCGGCTGGCAAGCGGAGGTTGGTTTGTACGTCTTCAGAAGCCATCCACCCATTATCCAAGCAAAGTGCTTGCTTGCAACCAAGCAGAGTGCTACATTCAAACCAAGCAAAGTGCTACATGAAAGGAATTTACATGGCACAGAGCGAAGAGCAAACCAACATCCGGCTCCCTGTTGAACTCAAGAGATGGCTGCAAGAAAAGAGCAAAGCCGCGCGCCGAAGCCTCACCGCAGAAGTGGTGCTCCGGCTCGAAGCAAGCCGTCAAGGTGACTCAACACAGCTCAGCACCCAAAAGTCAGCGAACTGACTTTTCAGTTACTCAAAAGTACCGAATGTGTGTCTCGCAAGTTTTCGCACTCTTATGGATAGTCAACGCATGGAAAGGAACCCAGCAATGAGCAACATCACGCCGTTTGTTTTCGAAGGCCACAGCGTCACCGTCATCTCCGACGATGACGGCAGCCTGAGCTTCATCGCGATGGAGATCGCTGAGGTTCTCGACTATTCGGATACCGAAGCTCTCACGCGGCGCTTGGACGACGACGAAAAGCAAAACCGACAGATCGTAGGTTTTGGAAATCGCGGCGTCACCATCATCAGCGAGTCCGGTTTGTACGGCGCTATCCTCGGAAGCACAAAGCCCCAAGCCAAGCCGTTCCAGAAGTGGGTCCGCAGCGAGGTGCTGCCCAGCATCCGCAAGACCGGCAGCTACAGCATGGCGCCGCGTTCGCCAGGCGAGATCCTGATGCTTCAGGCGCAAGCCTTCTACCAGCTGGAGCAGGCCCAAGCCAAGATCGCCGCAGACATGCAGCGCCTGGAAACCCAGGTCGAAGACTTAGCCGAGTCCCGTGTCTGGGATCAATGCCCCCAGAACTGTGAGCCCATCACAAAAATCCGCATCCGCATGAACGAGCGTTACGGCCTGCCCGATTGGGTGGTGGACACAGTGGTGTGGAAACTGCCGCTCAGCCCCAAGCCGCACGGCATGGTCCGCAACCATCGCGAAGAGGCCAACGGGTCCCAGTATGCAGTCTACGCTGTGGCCGACATCACGCGTGTGTTTGCCCAGTTCGTGGACGAGTGTGTGCAGGAGACGGCAATGCGCGCTTCACACCGCCACATCGGCCGCATGTTCCAGCTGTTGCGTGATGGCAAGAAGCCGAAGCCTCTCAAAGCGCATACGAATCAAGAGTTCGAGCCGGCATGAGCTTGCAAACGCGTACATCGAAAACCGAGAAATTCCGGATGGCCGGCCGAAATACAACGCGTTTTAAGTTTGCAACACGCTCGGAAAACGCTGATTTCGGCACTCCAATAAGCGCTCCATCTGTCGTCTACCACATGTCCAGGAAATGCAACCCCTATCGTTCCCCAGCGCCAGCACTTGCATTTTTCAGAACTGTGAGAGCCTGAATGGAAAGAACTGAGCACATGAGAAATACAGCCGCCGCCATATACCAGCAATCCCGTTTGACGCAAGTTTTGTCGTCAAACATGCATCGAGGCGACAAAACTTGCGTCAATCGCGATTTGTGAGAACCTGAAAAGGCGAACAAAAAGACCAACGTTTAAATACGTCGAATTCGACATATTTAACGGCCCTAAAACCGAACCAGACAGCCTAGGATCAATGCAATGAACCAAGCCGCAGCACCCCCAGCAAAGAAAAAGGCCAGCAGCAAAAGCTACTAGCCCCTTCCCCGAAGTCCATGAGCAGGTCAGAGCGCTCAAGGGCTTCTAAGTCCGAAACCCATCAAGGAAACGAACTGCTATGAATGCTACAGCAGAGGCCCCAACTCGGCCAAAAAATACCCGCAAGCCCGAAAAATCCGCCGAAGCGGTCACTCCGGCGCCAGCCCACCGCAGTGAATCCGAGGAACTTCAGGCCCAGGCACTGAACATCTTGATGTGCATCAGCAGCGACTTGTCTGAAGCAGGTTTGTTCGACATTCCTGGCGCTGAGAATGCTGCAATCACGGCTGTAAATATTGCATACGACCTCTGCCACCCTGATGAGTGCGAGAGTCCGCGCCAGCCTCTGGATGGCATTGCCCTCATCCGTCACCACCTGGAGAGCGTTGGAACCTGCCTGGATGCCGCTCCATCCGAGCTTGTGCCCACGGCCATTTCCGCAGCGGGTCTGCTAGAACATGCTGACCAGTTTGCCCAGCGCCTGTTTTCCGCCATTGGGGGTCTGCCCGGGACACTTGAAGACCTGCGCACCTTGACTACCTATGCCGGTGCCAAGCCATACCGCAACCGCCCCACTCCACCGATCCGCAGGGATCCAGCTGCAACTATGGAGCCGGGGCTACTCTCGCGCGCTCAACTCCAGTTGTTCATGGAACAGGTGGCTGGCGGCCTGGGGACAGTCAATCAAACGCTGCAGATGGCACAGACCAGCGATGAAGACTGGCAGCGCCAGCGACTCCTAGACGCTGGGCAACTCATGGTTCAGAGCCTGGGCGCTATTGCCGACCACGCCAGCGGGTCCACCATTGCGGGAAGCATTGGAAGCTGGGTGTGCGGCCCCTTCTTTGATGAACTGGGGGATGCAGCATGACCGAAGTTCCCGCGCTCCAACAAACCAACCGAAAACCGGAAGCCATCTCCTCGCTGCCAAGTGAAACACGAAAAGCGATGGAGCCGACTAGCCTTTCCACTATCACTCTGTACTTGCGGCCAGTTGGAGATAGTCTCCGCTCGAACCCAATGACTCGCGCGTATGAAGCGGGCTTTGAAACATTGCGCGGCTCACTCGGTACCGGCATGGCCTCTCGTGACACAAGGGAGGCCATTGCCACCCTAAGAGCCGACACCAACGGTCTTGCCCGCCCGATCAAGGAAATCTCACTGCAGATTGATCCGGAGAATTGCCCCATCGAATGGCGGGCCGGCTCTCGCCTGATTGGACTTCTCGAGCGCTATCTGATTCTGGTTGACGCCGCTGTGTATGACGGTTTAGGGGCCTTGCTATCACCCGATGAGCTGGAGGCAATCGGAGAGCACATCGACCGCACGATGTTCCGCCGCTTTGAGGAAGTACGTGAAGCCTCATTAATAACGATGCCCAGCGGGGAGATTCGAGAACCAGGGGACCTGTCTTTTCAGTATGCCGTTCGGCGCGAAGCTGGATCAAGGGTAAAGGTATGGCGGCCAGTACGGTTCGATTGCCAGCCGACGCATTTCTACAAGGGATACGTGCAGGGCATCGAGATGGCCGAGGAGGTCATCGCCTATTTTAAGAAGCACAAGGTTTCGGATTTTGGCCTTGAGTCGACGCTTGATGCCGCTTTCCAGGCAGGCAGGGGCCAGGATGAAGATGAAGGAACGAAACTTGGCCAAGTGCGCGGCTTCATGATGGTCATGTGTGCCCTGATAAGGGTTGGCGCAGGCCATATCAATCCGAAATGGATTGAGGAGAAGCATCGGCGCGCGATCGAAACTCTTGAGGGGAATGAGCGCCACAAGGCTCAGAAGAAAGCCGAGTTCGTCGATCGCATGCGCCAGGGCCGTAAGGCCGCTGCAGACCGCCGCGCCAAAGACAACGGACAGGAACCATGACAGCAGATTACACACCCCAGCAGGGCGACCTCTATGCGCGCCTGGAATCTGGCGAAGTGGTTTTCGTGCCTCCGGAGCGCCAGCTCACATGCTGGCGTGGCCCGAACCCCTATGAAAAGCAGCGCCAGCAGCCCATCGGCAACGCCGAGGCGCTGCGCAAGATCCTGCAGAAGAAAGCGAGCAGAAAATGACAGCAGCACGTTGGGTCACCATCAAAAAGGCATCCGAGCTGACCGGGTTGCCCACGACGTTCCTTGATGAGCGCACAGGGCGCTCCGGCGTGTGGCCGGAGGGCCGCGTCTGGAAGTGGTTTGAAGGGCGCAAGCTGATCGACAGCAACGCGCTGGATGAGTTCATCGACAAAGCTAACTGCGCGCCCAGCACCAGAGGCCGCAAGAAAGCAGAAGCATGCCCGGCGTAATCAAGCGCAAGAACGCCCTGCAAATCGACTTGCGCGCCCAGGGCTACGGAAAGGAGCCTTTGGCCCTGGCGCCCACCCCCGCGAACTTGAAATATGCGGAGCGGCTGCGCTTGGAGATCCTCGGCAAGATAGAGCGCGGGACATTCGTGCTCGCTGAATACTTCCCAGACAGCCCCAGAGCCGAGAAGCCTGCTTGCACGGGCGATGAGTCTGGCCAGCCCACTCTGGGCGCTGTGTTCAACGAATGGCTGCAAGTAAAGAGCCCAGAAGTACAGCACAGCACCGCCCAGCACTACCGGCAGACTTTGGACAGCTATCACTTTGACACCGTGCGCAAGATGCCAGCCGCAGACTTCGATTTCCGCGAGCTCAAGCTGCTCCTGTCCGTGCTGCCCACGAATGCCAAGACGTTCAACAACGTGGCCTCCGTCCTGTCCATGGCGCTGGAGTACGCGCATAACGCCAAATTCCTGCCAGAGCCTCTGCATCTGCAAGTGACGATGCGAAAGCACCAGCGCCCGGGCCCGACCCATTCACACTCGAGGAAGTCGAGCACCTGCTGAGAACCTTCCGAGACCCGCGCGCCCGAGACTATTACGAATTCGCATTCTTCTCAGGCATGCGTCCATCCGAGATGATCGCGCTGAAGTGGGGCAACGTGGATCTGCGCTCCGGCTCCGTGCTGGTTGACGCAGCCCTTACCCGTGGCCGCGTAAAAGCGACCAAGACATCATCAGCTCGCCTCATTGAGTTGACTGGCAGGGCGCATCGCGTGCTCGAGCGCCAGCGGAAAGTTTCTCAGCTGGCGGGCGGGCGTGTCTTTGTCGATGATGCTGGGCGTGACTTTGAATCCACTGACTGGCCATTGCGGTACTGGTGGAAACCGGCCATGCGGCTATCGGGTATCCGGCAGCGGGACGCCAGGCAGACCCGCCACACGTTCGCCACCATCTGCCTGATGGCCGGCATCAAACCCGCCTGGGCTGCGAAGCAGATGGGCCATTCTGTAGAAATGTTCTATCGCGTGTACTCGCGCTGGATCGACCACGCCGACAAAGGAGCGGAGCGCCGAAAATTGGACAGTTACATTTCCGGAGAACCCGGGGACATGAATGTCGGAACAGGCTGAAATAGACGGCATTTTTGCACCAAAAACTGTACGCCCATCCAGTGGTTTTCCGTCTATTTCTACCCGTATCAGGTTCGATTCCTGTCGGGGGGACCAAATTCAAGGCCGCGAAGGTGCATAACCTTCCGGCCTTTTTCTTTTTCCCCTCTGTAGACCTCAATTTGAAGTGCGCCGAAGTCCACAGGAATGTGCCGCAATAAGAGGACTTCTGGGGACACATTTGAGGGTACATTTTTAGAAATTGGGGGTGCATTTCAGATGCCCCCAGTTTTGCCCCCTGGCTTCGTCCCCCCTCGTCACCCAACCCTTGCCCCCGTCGGCGTGAATATCGACCAGCCCTTCTCTGGCGCTGGCATATGAGTCATGCTTTTCGCCGCAGGCAACCAGACAGCAACAGAAACGCAGGCCGCTCAATGCAGGATGCCAATACGCATGCGAGCTTCGTAATCAAGCCTTGGCACTCGGCTTGAAGAGATGGATGGTTTCGCCGCGGGCAAGCATCTCCACCAACTGAGCGATGCGTCTGGCGCGCGTCTCGGCCCTCGCAGCTGTCTGGATACGCCACAGTATCGCGTAGCGATTGGAGGCATTGATACTTGCAAAGAAGGTCTTGGCCGCCGGCTCGGCCTCCAGTGCAGCCTGCAAATCCTCGGGCACCGTGGACGTACGCGCACTGTCGTAGGCCCGCGCCCAGCGCCCGTCAGCCTTGGCCGCCTCTATCTGAGCCTGACCCGGGGCCTGCATGCGGCCCGCTTCAATGAGTGCCTGTACCTTGTTGACATTGATTCTCGACCAGACACTTCGCGCGCGCCTCGGCGTGAAGCGCTGAAGATAGTGTTGATCGTCAAGACTTTTCTTCTGTCCATCGATCCAGCCCCAACACAGCGCAATCTCCACCGCTTCGGGGTAGGTGACACTGGGCTCGTTGGAGCCTCGCTTGGCGATCTTGAGCCAGAGGCCTTCAGAAGTAGCGTGATTCTTCTTCAGCCAGGCCTCGAAGGCGTTGGCGCTCTCGAACAGGGTTGGTGCAAGTTCAAGCGGGATGATGGATTTGACAGTAGGCATCATCTGGACCTATGCGGCATTAACATCAGCGCGATTCGTGGCATAGAGGCAGGAACCTGGTTGATGGTGGGGTAAGACAAGTTTAACCAGAGCTCCCAGCCTATGACAGTCGCAAAATGCCCTACGACTCGCCCCCAGACCAGGGGCTTGAGCGATCACCACAACTGCGCAAGCAATCCTGTCAGCCCTGCCGCCACAATGACGCAGATGACATTGATCTTGAAGCGGAGCAACGCGATGCCTGCTGCCAGACCAATGGCAATCGACGGCCACTCTATGTGTCCTGCGAAGCCGTGGGGCCAAACTACATGGTAGGCAAAGAAGACCGCCAGATTCAGGATGACACCCACGACCGCAGCGGTGATTCCGACCAATGGCGCAGTGAATTTCAGATTGCCGTGGGTGGACTCGATAAAGGGACCACCCAGGAAAATGAAAAAGAACGACGGCAGAAAAGTGAAGAAGGTCACAATCACTGCAGCGACGACTCCAGCGAGCAGCAGCGAATCCACACCGAAGATCGCTTTTGTCCAGCCGCCCACAAAAGCCACAAAGGACACCACCATGATGAGAGGGCCCGGAGTGGTCTCTCCCAAAGCGAGGCCATCGATCATTTGTGTTGCAGTCACCCAATGGAAGTTCTCCACCGCGCCTTGGTAAACATAGGGAAGCACCGCATATGCGCCACCAAAAGTCATCAGCGCAGCCTTGGTGAAGAACCATCCCATTTGTACCAGCGGCGATTCCAGACCAAACGCCGTGGCGAGCACGCCCATTGCGATGCCCCACAGCGTCAGGCAGACCAGCGACACCCTCCAGAATCCTCGCCAGGAAAATTGTGCATGCGGCGGAGTTGGAGTGTCGTCATCGATCAATGCGACCCCGACTGGCTGACGCGCATTGCTTTTTTCATGGCTGGAGCCACCAAAGGCCTCGGGTCGCAATTTGCCACCGATGAAACCGATGGCTGCAGCCGCAATGACGATGAGCGGAAACGGAACATTGAGCGCGAAAATGGCGACAAACGCAGCAGCCGCAATGCCCCAATGCCAGCTGCTCTTGAGCGACCTGGAGCCCACTCGGTAGGCTGCCTGTGCCACAAGCGCCGTCACAGCGGGCTTGATGCCATAGAAAATGCCCGCAATGACCGGCATGTCCCCGTGGGCCATATACAGCCAGGCCAGAGCCATGATGATGAACAGCGATGGCAGGACAAAAAGAACCCCTGCCAAAATGCCACCCCATGTCCGGTGCAGCAGCCATCCCAGATACGTTGCAAGCTGTTGAGCCTCGGGCCCCGGCAGCAACATGCAGTAGTTAAGTGCGTGGAGAAATCGCTTCTCGGAAATCCATCGACGGCGGTCTACAAGCTCCTCATGCATGAGTGCAATCTGACCTGCGGGACCGCCAAAGCTGATGAATCCAAGCTTCAACCAGAAGCGCAGCGCTTCTGAAAGCGAAAGAGAGGCTGGCGCAACCGGGTCGGTAGGCCTGGGTAAAGCGGTGTCCATAAAAGCTCCATAGAGAATATCCAGCTCTTGGACGGGACACCGTCTACCCTTGCGGGACGGGAGGCTGCTTTCCCGATACAGGAATTCTAGCCCAGTCGCCTGAGCTCTGATGCACGCCGAAGACAAAGTCTGCAGCTACCGAGAGCAGCGCCAGCACATGGAGCAGAGCCGTACTTGCTGTGCACCACAAGGACATGCATCTCAGCCCTCAACGCCCAGAGCTCCTTCGCGGCAGCTCACTCGCGCAGACGAAGGCATCGAGCGCCAGAATTTTCCCTCTTGAAGCACACCGCAGCTCGGATCACCAGAACCATCATCACCGATGGCGCCGCTTTCAACCTTCAGGCCGCCTCCACGATCGACGAGACATCCAGTACATACATCTGGCGCTGGCTCTCATGCACCGAGTCAATGCATACCTGCTTGCCATCACGACTCCAACGTGGATGCAGGTCACAGCGGTTTTCCTTGCTCAGCTCCGGAGTGGCATAGAAACTGCCCAGATTGCGACGCTCGCCGGTCTGCATGTCGAAAAGGAACAGAAAGCGCTCGTGTGTCCTGTCGTCGGGATAGGTGTCACTCAGCATCCAGCGGGTACTGACCGGCGAGAACGTCATATGGCCGTTTGCCACCAGTACATCGCGACCAATCACTTTCACCTCACCTCCTTCAACATCGTGATAGAGGTGGTAGTGAATTTCGCCGGCATGTGGCCCCCAGACAATGATGTGCTCGTTGTCCTGCCACAAGGGATGAGAGATCTGGTATTGCGACTTTTCATAGTCAAACGTGCCTACGGCACTGGGGTCGAAGTCGTCAGCCAGCTGCGGCAGCGGATGATCGGAGCACTCCAGCAAGCGCATGTCCGAACCATCCGGGTTCATGGTGATCAGGCGATGCAGAAAGCAGGTCTCATCCTTCACACGTTCTGTCCATCGATGCAAAAACAGGATGCGCGAAGAAGCCGGGTTGATCTCGATATGGCTGACCCAGTGGATGGCCTTGTCCATCGACGACACATGATGGAATGCCTTGAGTTGCTCATAGCTGACCAACAACCGGGAATCACCTTTCGCCAGCTCCATGCACCAGATGCCGTCATCTGCGGGCGCCAGAGGCAATTCAAAAGGCTGGCCCGGCTCGCTGTAACCAATGGTCTCGTGCGTGATGTACAGGCGCCGGTAGTTGACCGACAGCGCCCAGGCACTGCTGGGTGCAACCACATACACGGGCATGGGCAGAACTCGGCGCTCTTGCGTATCCACATCCACCACCACGGCGCCAAAGCCCGGGTAACGGGCTGACATATCGCCCGTGCGATCGTTATAGATCAGCTTGCGGCCCGGTGCGCCGTCTAGCCACTGCAGCTGGCTGCCCATCTGGAAGTTCCAGGCACCGGTCTCGCCCACTGCGTGAAAGCGGTCACCGTCCTGAGTGTCGAAATAGCCAATCGTGGCCTTGACCTCTGGCGTCAGGTAAATGTCCATCCAGGGCGTTTGCTGGGCTGCCAGCAGGCGATTGCCTTTGTCCCAGTTGGACTTGTTGTAATAGCCGAAGAAATGATGAAGGCTGCCGTCACCCACGCGCCGGCAGGGAGCAAAAGAAGAATGAGAAGAGGTCGTCATTGGATATCAAGCAGTAGCGTCGCAGCGACTGGCTGCGACTCGAAAGCGATGCAGGGCATGAAGAAGCCCGGCTCTGGTTAATTCGCCGTAATCTTTCCGGCAGCGATCACCTGGTCCCAACGCTGCTTTTCCTTGGCCACAAAGCTTTGCGCTTCTGCCAGGGTATTGGCCACGGCACTCATCCCTTGATCCTGCAGCCCCTTGCGGAACTCGGGTGTATTGGCCACCTTGCGGATGTCTTCACTGAGCTTGTGCACCAGGGCCTCAGGCACCTTGGAGGACACGGCAACCGTGGTCCACGATGTGGCCACATAGTCCTTCATTCCTGCCTCACCGGTCGTCGGCACATCCGGCAACGCCGCCAGGCGCTCATTGCCGGTCACCGCCAACGCCTTGAGCTTGCCGCCCTTGACATGAGCCAGCACTGTCGGAGGGTTCTCGAACATCAGCTGGATCTGGCCGCCAAGCAAATCGTTGAGCGCTGCCGAGCTGCCACGATAGGGGACATGAACAATGGGAGCGCCTGACTGGAGCTTGTACAGCTCTCCCATCATGTGAACCGACGAGCCCACGCCAGCAGAGCCAAAATTGATGCTGCCTGGATCCTTCTTGGCCAGCGCGGTCAGCTCCTGCAGATTCTTGACCGGCAGATTGGGGGTTGCAACCACGACATGAGGCATCTCCGCCAGCACGGTGACAACGCGCAACTCCTTGGCAGGGTCGTAAGGTAGTTTCTTGTAAACCCCGTAAGCAGCATGCAATCCGATGGATCCCACCATCAGCGTGTAGCCGTCCGCCGGCTGATCGGACACATATTTCCCACCTAGATGGCCGCCTGCACCTGGCTTGTTCTCGACCACCACGGCTTGATTCCACATACGACCGAGTCTGTCGGCAAGCATACGGGCCTGCACGTCCGAGCTGCCACCCGCAGTGAACGGCACGATGATGCGAATTTGACGAGCAGGATTGGGATATGCGGAGCTGCCTTCAGCCCAGGCCGAGCCGACGCTCGCCAACGTTGCGGCAGCCAGCACTCCCAGACACAGAGAGCGACGAGCGCTAATGCAAACCATCTAATGACTCCTTGGATTGATTGATGCGCCCTCAATTCCTGAAAACGCATGCACTTATTCGTATGGAAGTCAGTGTAGAAAGCCTAACCTACTCGGAAAAATTCATTTTTCAAACTCATCTATACGTGGTTGGTATACCCTTCCTCCTCAGCATCAAACCGATTGCGCCATGCCACGCCCTTTGAGTTTTAAAGAAATTGAAGCATTTCGTGCCGTGATGCAAACCGGCACCACGACCGCCGCTGCGCAGCTGCTGCACACCACCCAGCCGTCCATCAGCCGCCTGCTGGCTCAGATGCAGACGGGCGCGGACCTGAAGCTGTTTGATATGCACAAAGGGCGGCTGCGCCCGACTGCAGAGGCACGGGAGCTTTTTTCGACGGTGCAGCAACATTTCGTAGGTCTGGACCGCATTGAGCGCGACCTTCAGGGGTTGCGGCAGTTCGGTGCAGGCACTTTGCGCATAGGCTGCACCCCGGCACTGGGACTGTCCATCGTTCCTGCTGCCCTGCACAATTTTCTGCTGCACTACCCGGGCACACACATCAGCCTGCAGACGCTAGGCACTACACATCTTCGGGAAGGACTGCTGCACGGCCAGTTTGACCTGGTGGTCAGTACCATGGCCATTGGCTCCCCTGAACTCAACGCAAGCGTTCTGCATCAGACCCAGGCAGTCTGCGTCATGCATCCAGACCATCCGCTGGCACAGCACAGCAGCCTGCATGTCCGGGACCTGGAAAACCAGCTGCTGCTGACCTTGAATTCGGACGACAACATCTACCTGCAACTGCAGCGAACCATGCTTGAGCATGATGTCCGCCCCGGCTCAACTGTCGAGACCACTTACTCCTCCACTATCTGCTGTCTCGCAGCGCAAGGTACAGGCTTGGGCGTGGTGAACCCCTACGTGGCGGCAACATTTGCGTCAAGCCTCTGCATCAAACCGTTCCTGCCCGAGTGCTCAGTAGAAGTGGTGCTGGCACTGCCCAGTCATTCGGCACCTTCGGAACGCACGCAATGCTTCGTCGAGGAGTTGCAAAAACAGCTGGAACCATAACCCTGCGGCAAAGGCCAAGCACTCAAGAAAACTCCACTGTCAGATGACGGCGAACGCCAAATGCGCCTCAAGGGTCTGCGCCCGCAACCGAGCACATGCGCATGGATGCGGTGGAATTCCGGCGATAGTCAGAGGGCCTCTTACCGGGCCTTGCATTGAATCGGCACCATGCGGCCGACCTCTACCGTCAGATCCAGTCCTTTTCCTCGGATGGTATTGGGCCCGTTGCTGTAAACAAATCCGGAGCCGCTTGGCTGCTGTGGAAGCTCTATGTCTTGACCGCCACGTATCAAGACTGCTTTGCTGTTGGCAGGCGAGAAACGCACCGAAATGGATTCTCCGTTTGCACAGGTGAATGCAACTTCACGGTCTGCATCTTGAGATGGCGCAGAACTGCAGGCACTGACGGCGATTGCGGCGAACATGGCAAGCCCGATGACTTTCATAGACTTCTCCCGTGATATTTCAAGGCAAGACTCAAGCAGCCATGAAGAACTCTTGTGCCAGGTGGCACTTCCAACACTTGGCAGATCACCTTTGTCTCTCTCGACAGATTGGGGCGTCCCAACCCACTGTAGGCTCCCGCCAGCGGGTCAGACCGCAACGCGAAGTGGAACTTGATTGACGCATATCCGAGCTCAGGCTGAGCTCACACGCCTGTCGCGCTCCTTGTCCCGGTAAAGGCGTGCTTTTTCAGCATACATGGCCTTGTCCGCCCCTTGAACAATGCTTTCTATCGGCGTGCCTTCCTGGCCACAGGCATGCCCCATGGAAACCTGGATGCTGTGACCCGGATAGAACTGATTGTTCAGCTCCAGCAAGGACAAGATGCGCTCCTGCAATGCCACGGCACCGCGCTCATCGGTTCCCGGCAAAAGGACGACAAACTCATCGCCGCCGATGCGGGCGGCGCAGGCCGGCGCATCCACTGCCTTGGAGAGAACTTCCCCCATGCGCCTGAGCATGGCATCCCCTGCAGTATGACCATGCTCGTCGTTGACAACCTTGAGTCCATTCATATCTATGGCAAGCATAGACAAGGGCCAGGGCCCTTTGCGCGACAGCCTGTTGAGCTCTTCGGTATAGAAAGCGCGGTTGCGCAGCTGGGTCAACACATCATGCTTGCCCAGATATTCAAGATAAGCCTCAGCCTTCTTGCGAGCGGTGATATCCACGAGCGACAGCAGAACCAAGCCCCATTTTTCCGCATGGCTGCTCATGATGGCGAACTCCATATGAATATGGAGCACATCGCCAGCCAGCCCGTAGTTCACCACTTCCCGCTGCTGCACCAGCTTACCCTCCCAAAGGTCTATCAGTTGCTCGGCAAACGAATCGTACATTTCGCCCCTGAAGACCTTGGACAGATTCTGCAGCAGTTGCTGCTTGCTCTCGGCACCGAACATTTGCAACGTCTGGCGATTGACATCGAGCACCTGGATTTCCTGCATGCAGCGGGTGACGAATTCCGGATGCACTTTCAGAAAAGTCCGGAAATCGGTGATTCCGCGCGCTCTCACATCGTCCATCAGGCGCTTGACCACGCTGAAGTCCTCGACCCACAGTGACACCGGAGAGTACTCGAACAAGTCTCTGGCGTATTGCTCGCTGCGCTGCAGCTTCACCGTGCTCTGCACCTCCGCCGTCACATCCTCCAGGGAGACCAGCACCCGGCTCCAGCTTTGCTCGTAGCCCGGCAGCACACGCGCCCTCACCTGCACATCGAGCCGCCGTCCATCCAGGGCATAGTTGACCGAACGGGTCTCGAAACTGAGCACCCCCTCCCAGAGAGCGACCAGTTCGTTCATGATGCTGTCGAGCATGTCGCCGCGAAAGACCTCACTGAGCCGGTTCTTCAGGGTTTCCTCATCTTCGGCCTTGAACAGGTCCAGCGTGTACTGATTGACTCGCAGCACCTTGTAGGACTGACTGCAAAGCCTGAGCCGCTCCGGATCCTCTTTGAGAAAGCTGAGCAGATCGCTCACCCCCTGCGCCCGCCATTGATCGAAAATCTGTTTCAGGCCACTGTAATCCTCCATCCAGAGCGATACCGGTGCCAGGTTGAACATATCCTCGAAGTCCAGACCTTCTGCGAGCGAATTTTTCACAAACGATACCTCCGCCAACGATTATTACCGAGACTTCAAGCCTGCACTCAGCCCTCTTTTGCAAGAGTCGATCGACTGTCTCGCCGCAATGAAAAAGACTCCCTGCGGAGTCTTTTCAGGTCAGATCACCTCAGGCAGTCTCTGCCTTGCGGCTTTCACCTTGTACATTGCGGCATCGGCTTTCTGCAAAGCATCATCCACATCGGTGTCATCGGGCATCAAGCAGACCATTCCCACGCTGGCTCCTGCGTACTCGATCTCACGACCGTCGGCCAATTGCAAGCTGGCGACAGAGGCTTTGCTCAATCGCAGCTGCATCTCCCTGATCACGGCCTCAGCGTCTTCATCCAGCAAAGGCCCCGCGCCAACCATGACGAATTCATCGCCACCGAAACGAGCCAGCATGTCACTGCTGCGCAGTCCTGATCGCAGTTGTTCGGCCATGGCACGCAGCAATGCATCCCCAGCCTCATGACCGAACTGGTCATTGATCTGCTTGAATCGGTCAAGATCCACAAAGCCCACCAGCACCCATTCACGGGTGCGACGGCAATGAGCAATGAGTCGGTTGAGTTCCTCGGTCACGCAGCGGCGATTGGGCAATCCAGTCAGGGAATCGAGCATGGCCAACGAAGCCAGCTCCTCGTTGGCATGCTGCAGCGATCTCACCAGTTGCTCGCGCTCGGCAAAGCCTGCAATGATCTTGGCAAACAGGCGCAGCAGATCCTCGGCCTCCGCGGCCAGCGCGACGGAATGGTCGCTGGCTGCACACAGAGTGCCGAACAGCGCACCATTGGAAAAACGCACGGGCGTGCTCACATAAGTCTGGATACCCAGCTGACGCGCTGCATCCGAGTCGCCCCAGCACTCGCCAACATTGTCAGTAAAGGTACGCCCTTCGTCGAGCGACCGCTTGCACAAGGTGTCGTGCCAGGGCACCTCCAGCCCTTCGGGGATCTTCATTCCTCCCGTATTGAGGGAGTACAGGACATTCTGAATACCGCGTGCCTCATCCACGGTGGTGAGATAGGCCGACTCCAGATCAGTCACTTCCACCATGATTTCCAGAAGAGGTCGCGTGAAGCTGGGCAGATTCTGAGATGCGGAGACGGTCTGGGAAAGGCGTTGAATAATTGATGGCATGGTGCAATTTGGGGGTACGGCCGCACGACGAGTGCGGCAGCTCAAGCAAAGCCTAAAGCCTAGGCATCATCACTTTCATTCGGCTGAGACTATCGTTCAATCATGCAATGAAAGCCAGATCCCAACGCCTGTATTTTCAAGCAATCGATTGTCAGACTAGGACTGAGGCCACAGGACCCTGACACGCAGACCGCCCAGTTGCGGCGACTCGTCAAGCCACAGCTGGGCGCCGCTGCTTTGCGCAATGCTTTGCGCAATGGCCAGCCCCAGGCCACTGCCGCCGGCCATGCCACCAGCCCCCTGACCGCGAACAAAGCGCTGCAGGACGCGTTGGCGCTCGGCCGGTGCAATGCCTGGACCCGAATCTTCCACCACCAGTGCATGTCCGTGCTCGTCCTGCAACCAGCCCACATCAACCCGCCCCCCGGCGGGCACGTATTTGATGGCGTTGTCCAGCAGATTGCGCAGCAGCACCGCCAGTGCCTCTGCGTCTGCGGCCACGCTGAATGCGGACTGCTGCTGCGGGTCTTCACTAAGACCCATGTCCAACCCCTTGGCCTGGGCAGCCGGCGCGGCATCAGCCAGAGCCTGCTCGACCAGCACGCGCAAGTCAGCCAGCGGTGCATCTTCAGTCTGCGGCCTGGCTTCCTGCCTGGCCAATGCAAGCAACTGCTCCACCAGGCGCCTGGCGCGCTCGATTCCTTGCGCCAGACGGGCCTGCGCCGACTCGCGCTCGGAGCTGTCCGTTGCTTTGCGCAGCAGCTGCAATTGCAGCTGCAACGCGGCCAGCGGCGAGCGCAGCTCATGCGCAGCATCTGCCACGAAATTCTGCTGTGCCTCAAAAGCCTGCCGTACGCGCTGCAGCAGGCTGTTGAGCTCCTCTACCAGCGGGCGCATCTCATCCGGCAGATCATGCTCCGCCACGGGTGCCAAATCCTGAGGCTGACGCAAGGCCAACTCCCTGCGCACCCGCTGCACGGGAGTCAGTGAAAGGCGAATCACCCACCACACGGCCAGCGCCAGCAGCGGCAACAGCAGCACCACAGGCAACAAGCTGCGCCAGGCGGCTTCACGCGCGAGGATCTGACGCACGCGCATGTCCTGTGCAATCTGAATCACCTGAGATCGTGTCTGCAGTGAAAACACACGATAGGTCGTGCCACGCGCAGGCACATCGGCAAAGCCCAGCACTGCCATCTGGGGCAAGGCATCCCCCAGAGCCGACTCGAAAATTCTCAGTCCCTCATTGGTCCAGACCTGGACGATGAACTCGTTGTTTTCATCTTCGGGAGGCGTTCCCTGCGGTCTGCCTTTGGCATCGACCGGCAGACCCGCCCGCAGTGCAAACGCCGTCTGCTGCATCTGGTAGTCGAACAGGGTATCGGTCTGCGCCAGTGCATTGCGATAGGCAAACACCCCTTGCAGCACGGCCACCAGCAAAATCGCCATGCCAATGAAAAGCAACAGACGCCCGCCCAGCGAGCCGGGCAGTTTCAACCGCTGCAATGCTTGGTTTTCGCTCATGGCCTGGGCACCATATAGCCAAGACCGCGCACATTGAGCACTGCGGCAGCGCCGAGCTTTTTACGCAACCCGTGGATATAGACCTCCACCGCATTGCTGCTGACCTCATCGCCCCAGCCATAGAGTTTGTCTTCGATTTGCTGACGTGACAGCGTGGCCCCCGGCCTTGCCAGCAACGCCTGCAGCACTGCCCATTCACGACCAGACAGAGTGACCGGCTGGCCATTCACGCTGGCCTCGCGAGTATTGGGGTTCAGCATGACGCCGCCATGTTCGTACACCGCATCCAGATGCCCTGCCGCACGCCGCGTTAGCGCGCGAATGCGGGCCAGCAGCTCATCCATGTCATAGGGTTTGATGACATAGTCATCGGCCCCGGCGTCCAGCCCCGCAATGCGGTCATGCACGGCATCCCTGGCGGTCGCCACCAGCACCGGCGTGGCATCCTTGCGCGCACGCAACTGGCGCAGCACCTGCAAGCCATCAAGCTTGGGCAAGCCCAAGTCGAGCAGCACCAGATCGTACTGGTGGCCATGCAAGGCTGTATCGGCCTGGGCGCCATCCTGAACCCAATCCACCACATAGCCTTCACGGCGCAGCAGCGCCAGCACCGCCTGGCCGATCATGGTGTCATCTTCAACGAGCAGTAAACGCATGGAGCAAGGATAGCGCCGCTACAGCGGGAATGCCCAGCACCAGAAACAAAGGATGCATCGCACGCAGACTGCATGCCCGCAAGGCGGCAAGCGAGGCAGCTCCACCCCAAGGGGGCAAGCCGCCACCTCACATGAAGGGCCGCCGGTTACACCGCAGCTTCGATGCCCGGCATCGCCATACGTGCCTTGGTCAATGCCATGCCCAGGTTGGCGGTACGGCGGCAGACAAAGACTGCCACATAGTCGGGCACTGCCTTGCTACGCAGAAAGACGTGAATCAGGTTGTCACTGTTGACGATGATTTCCTGAAAATAGTGGTGACCATCATCGCTGAGGCCGCGCGAACGCTTGAACATGGTCTCGATCATGGAGACATTGGGGCCGTTGAACAGGTCGGCCGTAGCAGCCGCCACCAGATCAATCACCTCACGCGGATGGGAATCCACGGTACGGATCGACAGCAACATGCCCGAAGCAGCATCCACATAACCAGCGGCCAAGCACTCGGGGACCGAAGCCACGGCCTGCGTCAACACGGTATCCAAACTCATTACGCTCTCACTTTCCTATTGCTAATCTTTCGCGTCATGGCCGTTTGCAGTCCGCAGCGCCCATGCTTTGGTGGTCTTGAAAACATCACGCCATCTTTTGCAGCAATGCGTTTTCGAATTCATAAAGAAGCGCTTCCTGCGCCTCGGATTGCACATACTGAGCGTCAATCAATCGCACACGGCGCAGCGCTTCTTCGGCAGTCAGGCCCTCGCGCACCAGCCAGGCGGCAAGCACGGTTCCGGTACGGCCCAATCCTGCAAGGCAGTGCACGGCAAGCACCTCTCCACGGCGCAGGGCGACCGACATGCGTGCCAGCAGCATCTGCATCTGTGCCACTGTCGGTGGCTCGTGGTCATAGACCGGCAGGTGAAAGTTCTTGAGCCCATTGCGGGCCAAGGCATCCTGCGGGAAGTCCTTTTCCGTCAGCGTGATCAGCATGGTGATACCGCAACGATTCAGGGCCTTGAGGTCGGCGTCCATGTCATGGACCACACCCGGCCAGGGCGTACCTGCCAGCCTTCCTGGCACCAGCCAGGAAAATCCGTTCGGGCCGCGGCTGGCTGGCATGGCATTTTCAGCAGCCAGCAGTGGCTGCATTTCCATCAGCACAGCCGCATTCACGATGCGAGGCTGGTAGCGGGTTGCAGAGGACAGACCAGATGCCGCAACCGCTGCCGCTTGCGACAGTGCAGGTGCAGGCGCAGAGACCGACGTTGGCACAGGCAGCACGGGTTCCAATTTAAAGGGAGCAACGGCCTCACTCACTGCTGCCGAAGATGCCAGCAGGTCGGAAAATTCGGCAATGGCCGCCAAGGCTGCGACAGGCAAGGGAGGTGGCGGCAATACATCGTCGGCCAGCTCATTCAAAGGGGTACCCGGCATGGGGACAGCGCAGCTTCCGGTACGCAGGAATTGCTGACCGGCAGCACTGAGCGGCCGCAGAGTGAACACCGCCATTGCTGCAGCTTCCTGAATATGACCACCTGCGAGCAACAACATCTGCTGGGCAGCAGCCTGGGCATGCTGCTGATGGTGCGTGACGAGCAGCACACTGCACTGCTGGCCGATCTGCTTGATCAAGTCCAGCAACAAAAATGCCTCATAGCCTTCCAGGTCGGCCGTGGGCTCATCCACCATCAACACCGCAGGCCGGGCCCAGGCCTCGCGCAGAATGGCTACGGCGCGTTGCTGCACCGCGCTCAACAGCATGGTGGACTTATCCAGAGCCTGGGCCAGCTCGGCAAAGCCATAGTGCTGCAGCTGTGCAGTCACCCACCGACGCCACTCCAGTGGCGCACGGTGCTCGGTCCGACGTGCTTTCTCGATCAGAGCATCCAGGGTACTGGCGCGCATAAGCCGGGCATGCTGCTGTACCAGGCGCGGCAAGGCCTGCGCGCCGTCGACGCTCAAAGGCATGTGCAATGGCTGAGCGGCATAGACCACCTGCCCCCAGCTGCGAAAACGCGGATTGACCGCGTTCAGTCCGGCCAGCGTGCGCAGCAGCGTGGATTTTCCTGTACCCGCAGGACCCAGCAATGCAGTTACGCCTGATTGCGGAAGTGTGAAATCCACTTCGGCCAAAACCACGCGTGGACCATATGAAGCGCCCAGGCCTTGCACCTGCAGACTGTGTTGCTGATCCAAAAAATCCTCCCCTCGCAGCGCCTGCTCCGAGGGCCGTCACGATGTATTTGCGGTCACGCCGAATCGCCACCGCACGGCGTCAAAAAGACGAATGAATGCGTTGGCCCGGCAGTCTATGGCATTACATCTCTAGAAACTCGTTACCTCTTGAAACATGACAACATCATGTGGAAATCCACCAAATATTCATTTATTCAGATATTTTTTGTTTTTAATCAATAAAAACAGAGAAGAAAAACCGCACCCCTAAGGATGCGGTCTTTCATACGGCAAGGGATCAACTCAACCCAGGCGCACCGGCACAAAGATTTTGTTGCCATCGCGCCAGATCAGCACGGCCACGGTCTTGTCCGCTTTGGCGACTGCGGCCCGCACCTCATCGATATTTCCGGCAGGCGCGCCATTGATGGACAGCAGCACGTCTCCCTGGCTGATACCTGCTGCTGCTGCCGGACCGCTGGCCTGAGCCACCAGCAGGCCGGAGTCCACACCAATCTGCTTTTTTTCCTCAGGCTGCAGGGGGCGCAAAGCCAGCCCCAGCTTTCCCTTGTCAGCGTCCGGAGAGGACTTAGCCACCTTCGCAGCCTTGTCACTGGCATCGCCAAGGGTCGCACTCAGAGTCTTGGATTCACCCTTGCGCCAGACTTCCAGCGTTACCTTCTGCCCCGGCAAGGCCTGGCCGATAAAGGCCGGCAGATCGCCCGAACCAACAACGGGTTTGCCATCCACCTTGCGCACCACATCGCCTGGTTCCAGTCCGGCCTTGGCAGCAGGGCCATTCTTTTCGACACTGGCCACCAATGCACCTTCGGGCCTATCCAGCTTGAAGGAATCGGCAAAGGCCTGATTGACCTCCTGCACACTCACACCCAGCTTGGCATGCTGGGCCTTGCCCGTTGCCTGAATCTGCTGTTGCACACGGGTTGCCAGTTCGATGGGAATCGCAAACGACACCCCTTGATACCCGCCCGAGCGGGTGTAGATCTGGCTGTTGATGCCCACGACCTCGCCCTGTGCGTTGAACAGCGGGCCACCAGAGTTTCCGGGGTTGATCGCCACATCCGTCTGCAGGAAGGGAACAAAGGAATCATCGGGCAGAGAACGTCCCTTGGCACTCACCACACCAGCCGTCACGCTGTTCTCAAAGCCGAAGGGCGAGCCAATCGCCAGCACCCAGTCCCCCACACGCAGCTGGCTGGTCTGGCCCAGCTTGACCGTGGGCAGCCCGGCAGCGTCAATCTTGAGTACCGCCACATCGGTCTTGGGGTCGGCTCCCAGCACCTTGGCCCTGAACTCGCGACGGTCGTTGAGCTTGACCGTCACTTCCTTGGCGCCATGCACCACATGGGCATTGGTCAGAATCACGCCGTCGCTGGAGACGATAAAGCCCGAGCCTTGGCCGCGCATGGGTGTATCGGGCTGCTGCGCACGTGGTCCCATGCCCTGCCCGCCCGGCATTCCAGGAAAGCCGAACTGGCGGAAGAATTCAAGGAAGGGGTCATCGGGGCTGATGCCCTGACCCTGTTGCTGAAGTTCGCTGGTCTGGTCGCCTTCATCGTCGCTCATGGCGCGAGAGGAGCCCACCACGCTGATATTGACCACGGCCGCGCCATTGCGCGCCGTGATATCTGCAAAATTGGGAGCATTTACCGCAGGCAGGTTAAGGGCTGCGGGTTGCGCAACCGCCGCAGATTGCGTCACCTGCGCCTGGGCAGCGCTGCGGGTTCCCACCAGGCCGGCGCCGGTGGCGCCCAGTGCGCCGATCGCACCAGCGGCCACCAGGGCCATGACCAATCGGCGGGGTGTGGAGAGAATTGTGTTCATGGTCATCCTTTCAAAAAAGCACCGGATCGGTGTCGTTGAAGGGAAGTTTGAACGTCCACACTTAGGCGAGACTTAGGCGCTTGCGGTATTCACCAATGCGCCTGAACCAGAAGCTGCTTGCATCGGCAGCTCAAGGAGTTCAGGCCATTTTCAATCTGCAACCCACCTCGTTCAGATCAGCTCCAGCACCAGCTCCGGCGGGCGACAAAGCTTGGCCCCCTTGGGAGTGACCACAATGGGTCGATTGAGCAGCACCGGATGCGCAGCCACGGCCTGAATCAGCTGGACATCACTGACCGCTGCGTTGTCCAGACCCAGTTCCTTGAACTGAGCTTCCTTGGTACGCAGCAAGTCACGCACCGAAACGCCCAGGTGTGCCACCAGCTCTGCCAACTCTGGCGCCGTCAGCGGCGTGGCGATGTAATCGACGATATTGGGCTCGATACCATGCTCGCGCAGCAGCGCCAGCGCGCCGCGCGAATTGCTGCAGCGGCTGTTGTGAAAAATGGTGATGTCAGGGCGATTCACGGGGGTGTCTGTACTTGTAGTCATGACTGCAGTGTAGCGAGCCTGTACCTGTCCAAGGCTTGGCAGGCAGTCACTGCATAGCAGCTATGCCGGCTGCGCCAGAGCCAGGCAGAGCGCCATCTCATAGACTGTCTGCAAAACATCATGAGGAGACAATATGCCCGCTTTCACCGCACGTGAACCCTTCACTCTGAACCGTCGCCAATGGAGCCAATGGGCTGCGGCCACCACCTTGGGCAGTCTGACCGGTACGGCTCTGGCACAGGACTCGAAGTACCCCAGCAAGGCCATACGCATGGTCATTCCGTTCACGCCCGGCGGCTCCGCCGACATTCTGGGTCGCGCCATAGGTCATGAGCTGACGACCGCCTGGGGCCAGAGCGTGGTGCCGGAAAACGTCGCCGGCGCAGGCGGCAGCATTGGCGCGGACCGCGTGGCAAAGGCCAGTGCCGATGGCTACACACTGCTCATGGGTCATGTCGGCACGCTGGCCGTTACACCAACGCTCTACCCCAAGCTGCCTTACGACCCTATCAAGAGCTTTACGCCTCTGGCCTGGGTGGCGCGTGTGCCCAACGTGCTGGTCGTGCATCCATCGCTGCCGGTCAATGATCTGGCATCGTTCATCAGCTACGCCAAGGCCAACCCGGGCGCAGTGAATTTCAGCTCGGGGGGCAACGGCAGTGCCGCGCATATGACCATGGCCTATCTGAGCCTGCAAGCCGGGCTGAAGATGCAGCATGTGCCCTACAAGGGCACGGCACCGGCCGTCAATGACCTGGTGGCAGGTCAGGTTCAGGCCTTGTTCACCGGCATCCCTGCCGTGCTGGCCCAAATTCGCTCCGGCCAGATCAAGGCCATTGCCGTTTCATCACCTCAGCGCATCCCTGCACTACCCAATGTGCCTACCGTGGCCGAAGCAGGCTTGCCCGGCTTTGAGGCCGACCAATGGTATGGCGTGGTCGGTCCTGCCAATATGCCCGCCGACGTGGTCGCCAGGATCAATCAGCAGATCAATGCCTCGCTCCGAAGCCCCGCCATCCTCGAGCGTCTGCAAAGCGAAGGCGCCCAGCCCATGCCCAGCACGCCCAAGGTCTTTGCCGACCTCATCGTCAAGGACCTCGCGCGCTGGCGCAAGGTCATCATCGACAGCAAGATGACGCTTTAAGCGCCCAGGGCCTGCGCTTCAGGCTGCGGCGGAACTGGTTGCAACCGGGGCTGCCGTTGCGGACTCCAGCTCTTCCTCGTGGGCATCGAACTCACGCCCCGGCAGCAGCAGATTCAGGCCCACGGCCACCAGCGCCCCCACGGTAATACCCGAGCCGAACACCTCGCGCACAAAGGCAGGCATCTTGGAGAGCAGATCGGGGCGCACCGTCACGGCCAGACCGCAGCCCAGCGAGACTGCAATGATCAGGCCGCTGCGACGCGTCTGCTCTGCGCCGCTGAGCATGCGGATGCCCGCCAGGATGATCATGGCAAACATCATCAGGCCCGCACCGCCGAGCACTGGCTGGGGAATCGTCACGACCAGCGCTCCCAGCACCGGAAACAGACCGGCCAGCAACAGCATCACGCCGGTCAGCATCACCACATGGCGACTGGCCACGCCGGTGAGCGAAACCACGCCCACGTTCTGCGCGAAAGTGGAGACAGGAGGACTCGACATCAAGGCGGCAAAGGCCGAACCCACGCCGTCGCAGAGCATGCCGCTGGACAGGCGCTTGCCACGGATCGGCGTCTGTGTTGCCGCCCCCAGGGCCATGAAAGTACCCGTGGTCTCGACAATGGTCACGAGAAAGGCGATGGACATGGCAACGATGCCCGATACCGGAAAGCTCATGCCGAAATGCAGCGGCTGGGGAATCGCGAAGATCGGCGCCTCACGCACCTGGGTGAAATCGATCAAGCCCAGGGCCAGGCACAGCAGATAGCCGCAGGCAATGCCCAGAACCACGGCCGATGCCGAGATCACGCCCTTGCCCCATTGCACAAAGCCAATCACCAGCGCCAGCACAAAGCCCGCAATCGCCAGATTGCCCACGGCGCCATAGCTGCCGCTGCCCACACCGCCTGCGGCCCAGTCCACGGCGACGGGCGTGAGCGACAGCCCGATCATGGTCACAACCACGCTGGTCACGGTATGCGGAAAGAAGCGACGGATCACAGGCATGAAGAAGCTGCCGACGATCATCACCAGCGAGCCCACGAGCGAAGAGCCCAGGATGCCGGGCACACCATGCTCCAGTCCCACGCTGATGCCCGCGCCGACAAAGGCAAAGCTGGTACCCATCACGCAGGGCAGGCGTATGCCGACAGGTCCCACGCCACGGCACTGGATGATGGTGACGATGCCCGAGCCCAGCAGCGCCGCATTGACCAGGGCCACGATCTGGTCGGCCGGCAGCTTGAGCGCGCCACCGAACACCAGCGGCACGGCGATGATGCCGCCCAGAGCGGCGAGCAGATGCTGCAGCGAAAGCAGCGTGGTGGTGATGAGGCTGGGCGGACGGTCTTCCACCCCGTAAAGCAGCTTTTCCATGGTCTTGTCTCCTGTTTTTTAGGTATGCAATCGCCGGGGAATAGGCTTCCCCGCGAAGGCCACAAGACTAAGCACGCAACCGGGAGCTCTCATATGCCGTTGCCGATACAGCCCATGCGCGGCGCCGTATAGCGTGTCCAGCATCGAGAAAGAATTTCTGGCACTCCAAGTCACCTGACACCAGTCCCGAGCCCACTTTTCTTCCAGTGCCACAAAGGCTTGGAATCTCTCTCACACCGATGTCTGGCCATCGCAATGGATCAGCGATGGCCGTCACCGAAAAGTCTCAATGCCCTGCGGCAGCCCGCTCGAACAGGCTGCGCGCAAGATGGCGGTGCTGGCCCAGCACCACGGGCAGGTCGGCGGTCAGCAGACGCCCGTCCTCGACCACCACACGCCCGTTGATGACGCTGCTGGACACATTGGCCGGCGTGCAGAACACCAGCGCTGCCACGGGGTCGTGGCCGGCACCCGCATAGCCGACGTCTTCCATGTCGAAGGCCACGAAGTCGGCAGACATGCCGGGAGCCAGTGCGCCGATGTCATCGCGGTTGAGTACGCGCGCACCGCCCAGCGTGGCGATCTCCAGCGCCTCTCGGGCACTCATGGCCGCCGGGCCGTAGCCCACGCGCTGCAGCAGCATGGCCTGGCGCGCCTCGCCCAGCATGTGGGCACCGTCGTTCGATGCGCTGCCGTCCACCCCCAGGGCCACGGACACGCCGGCATCGCGCATGCTGCGGATGGGTGCGATGCCCGATGCCAGGCGCATGTTGGAGCATGGACAGTGCGCCACACCGGTGCCGGTGCGCGCAAACAGCGCAATGCCTTCGGGATCGAGCTTGACGCAATGCGCATGCCAGACGTCGCGCCCCACCCAGCCCAGGTCCTCGGCGTATTGCGCCGGGGTCAGGCCGAACTTCTCGCGCGAGAAGGCCACGTCGTTGTCGTTCTCGGCCAGATGGGTGTGCAGCGAGACACCGTGCGCACGCGCAAGCACCGCCGATTCGCGCATCAGATCACGCGTCACCGAGAACGGCGAACATGGGGCCAGAACCACGCGCAGCATGGAGTGGCGCGAGCCGTCGTGGTATTGCTGGATCAGGCGCAGGCTGTCGCGCAAGATGGCCTCTTCCTCCTCCACCACCACATCGGGTGGCAGGCCGCCCTTGCTGCGGCCCAGGCTCATGGAGCCGCGCGCGGCGTGAAAGCGCATGCCCATCTGCTGCGCAGCCGCAATGGAATCGTCCAGGCGCGAGCCATTGGGAAACAGGTACAGATGGTCGCTGGTCGTGGTGCAGCCCGACAGCATGAGCTCGGCCATGGCGGTCTGGGTCGAGACATGGATCATCTCGGGTGTCAGATGCGACCACAGCATGTAGAGGTTCTGCAGCCACGAGAACAGCTCGGCATCCTGGGCGGCCGGCACGGCACGCGTCAGGCTCTGGTACATGTGATGGTGGGTGTTGACCAGGCCCGGCGTCACGACCTTGCCGCGCATGTCCAGCACGCGCGCCTGGCCCTCGTCGGCCATGCGGCGGTATTGCGCCGGCAGCTCGGCCGTTGCACCCACCCACAGCAGGGCCGGGCCGTCCGCCACCAGCGCACCGTCCTTGATCTCGCGGCGTTGCGCATCCATGGTGACCAGTACGTCGGCATTCAGGGCAATCAGGGTCATGGGTTTCTTCCTCTCTAAACAAGAAGCGCAAGTCTAGAGAGGCACCCAAGCGCGCGATAGCGCTGAATTCAGCCAAGCATGTCCACAAAATGTGGACGGTGAATCAGTGTTTTCTGGCGTAGAGCCGCGCCAGCGCGGATTCGATGCTTGCCGCCATGAGCTCGGCAGCCGCGCTCAGCTCCGCGCCCTTGCGCACGAACAGCATCAGGGTCTGGCGCTGCAGATGCGCATCGCGCAGAGGCACGAAGCTCAGCGAACCGCGATCCAGCTCCTCCAGTACATCCAGAGCGTTGAGCAAGGCAATGCCCTCGCCCAGCATGACCAGGCGCTGTATCAAGGCCATGGAGGTGGACTCGGCCACCGGCGTCACCTCGATGGCACTGCGCGCGAAGGCTTCGTTGAGCAGACTGCGTATGGTCAGGGCCGGTGCCGGCAGAATCAGCGGATGACCCACGCATTCGCTGAGCAGCAGCGACGAATGCTGGGCCAGCGGGTGCTTGACCGGCAGGACGGCTCCGATCTGCCATTCGCTGGCCGCCAGCATGCGCAAACAGGGTCTGGGCGTGAGATCGTAGGCAAGGCCCAGGTCCACCTCTCCGGCCTCCACGGCAGACACAATGGCCTGCGTGGGCAAGTCGATGACACGCACGACCATCCCCGGGTGGCTGCTGCGAAAGTCATGCACCAGCGATGGCAGCAAGGAGCCCGCCAGGCCCGACGTCGCCGCCACAGTGATCTCGCCACGCCGCATGCCCTTGAGGTCGGCAATGCGCTCGCGCAGCGCTGCATGTTCGCGCAAGGTGCTTCGCACATGGGTCAGCACCATCTCACCCAGAGGCGTCAGACGCAGGCGGTTGTGGATGCGGTCGAACAGCGGCGCTCCCAGCTCGGCCTCCAGATCGAGAATCTGCCGGTTCACGGCCGTGGGAGCCACATGCAGGTGCTCGGCCGCCTTGCGGATGGAGCCGCGGCGAACCACTTCATCGAGATAGCGCAAAACTCTGGCGTGCATGCGCGCAGCCTACAGGGTTTGACTGGGCGCGCAAAGCGCCGGCACAGCGCCTAGTTCTGGCGCAGCCTGTCCACCTCGGTGTGCAAGTCCTTGGCCCAGGCGCGGCGGTCGCGCCCTTGTGCGCTCTGCGCCTCGCCATAGTGCACCACGGCAATCAGCTGCTCCGAACAAAGCACGCGCCAGATGGAGCCCAGCAAGGTCTCATCCCCGACATAGGTTGCGGCATAGCTGGTGCTGCCTGTCTTGCCATCGACAAAGCGCAGCCCCACGGGCTGTACCGGCGCATCGCATTGCACGGCGGCTTCGAGCAGATTGGAGTGAAACGAGAGCAGGCTGCGTCCATCGCCCGTCGTCCCTTCAGGAAAGACGGCAAGGATTTCGCCGCGCTTGAAGGCCTCTTCCATGGCACCTACCATGCGCACCGCATCGCGGCGCGAGCTGCGCTGGATGTAGAGCGTGCCTGCAGCCGTCGCCAGCGTGCCGATGATGGGCCAGCCCTTGACGTCGGATTTGGAGATGAAGCGGCAATGGCGCGCCGCGTGCAGCAGCGGAATATCGAGCCAGGAGATATGGTTGCTGACCATCAGCACCGGTCCTTTGGCTGGCGGCAGGCCCTTGACCTGCAGTCGCACCCCGGCCCGCAGCAGCAGCGTTGCGGCCCAGGCCTGCACATGCTCGTGCTGCTGCAGGTAGTGCAGCTGCGGAAAGCGAAACGCCACGATCCAGGCGCCCTTGGCCACATGGGCCAGCAGACGCAGTCCGCGCCATACCGCACGCGAGCCGGTTTTGATTTTGTGCAAGCCGTTTGCCATGATTCTCAAACAGTGTAGCGGCTCGTTGTGACTCAGTTGCTGCAACTTGAAACCGGCAAGCGCCTAAGACTGGCGCAATGCAAAGTCAGAGGCACCTAGGAAGCGCCGCCGCGCACCGAGGGTGTCGTCCCCCTCCCGATGCAACGCATCGAGAGAGGGGAAGCGGCAAAGCCGCTCAGGGGGAGCCTATCGTTGATAGGCGACAGCGCCGTCAACGATAGTCGTTACCACGCGCGCAGGCAGCTCATAGCCGTTGAATGGCGTGCTCTTGCCCTGGCTTTGCAGCGCCTTGGGATCGACCGTCCACTCCGCCTCGGGGTCGACGATGCACAGATCTGCCACGCCGCCCACCTTGAGCTGCCCCAGCAGGGACTGCTGCTCGCCCAGGGCGCTCCCCAGCACGGCCACGGGAGCCGAAGTCACGACAGCCAGTGCGCGGTTCAGCGGCACCTTGTAGTCGCGGCTCCACTTCACGGCAATGGACAGCAGCAGCTCCACGCCGGTCGCACCGGGTTCGGCTTCGGCAAAGGGCAGCACCTTGGCATCTTCGTCCACCGGGCAGTGATCGGAAACCAGCGCATCGATGGTGCCGTCCGCGAGTGCAGCAGACAGCGCATCGCGGTCGCGCTGCTGACGCAGCACGGGCACCACACGGGCACAGCTGTCGAAGTAGCCGATGTCGTTCTCGGTCAGCAGCAGCGAGTTGATGGACACGTCGGCGGTCACGTTCAGGCCTTCGGCCTTGGCTCGGCGCACCAGCTCCACGCCGGCGGCGCTGGAGATGCGGCACAGGTGAACCCGGGTCTGCGAGCCACGGATCAGCTCGAAGATGGTGTGCAGCGCAATCGTCTCTGCCGCCACGGACACCCCGGCCAGACCCATGCGGGTGGCCAGCGCGCCGCTGGCGGCCACGCCCCTGCCCAGATCCTTGTCCTGCGGGCGCAGCCACACGGCATAGCCAAAGGTGTTGGCATAGCTCAGCGCACGGCTCAGCGTGGTGATGCTGGACAGCGGCACATCCGCCTGGCCGAAGGCCACGCAACCGGACTCGGTCAGCTCGGCCATCTCGGTCAGCGTTTCACCCTTGAGTCCCACGGTCAGCGCGCCCATGGGGAACAGACGCGACTTGTGCTGCTTCTCGGCACGGAACTTGAGCATTTCCACCAGACCCTGCTCGTCGAGCACGGGTTCGGTATCGGGCGGGCAGACCAGGCTGGTCACGCCACCGGCCACGGCAGCCGCCATCTCGGACTGCAACATGCCTTCATGCTCGTGACCGGGCTCGCGCAGGCGCACGGCCAGGTCCACCAGACCGGGCAGCACCCACTGGCCGGAGGCGTCGATTTCACGCTCGGCCACAAAACCTTCGGGCACTGTGCCAATGGCGGCGATCACGCTGCCATCGATGGCGATATCGGCCTGCTGGTCGAAACCTCGTGCCGGGTCCATCACCCGGCCATTGCGAATCAGAATCTTCATGGTTTGGCACCAAATTGGCTTCCAGCCCTTGCCACACAAGCGCTAGCAGCTATAAAAACATCTCTAAAAACCGTCACCACCAGCAACTGCAGTTTGCTTCGTCGACCTTCGCACGGGACACCGAGCTAGGGCCGCCCCGACGCGAAGGTGTCGTCCCCCTCCCGCATCGCGAGAGAGGGGGAAGCCGCGCAGCGGCTCAGGGGGTGTTCAAGCCTCATTCCCCGCGACGATCGACATGACCGCCATGCGCACGGCGATACCGAAGGTCACCTGCGACAGGATCACGGCCTGCGGGCCGTCCACCACGGCGGAGTCGATCTCCACGCCGCGGTTGATGGGGCCGGGGTGCATGACGATGGCATCGGGCTTGGCCAGCTCCAGGCGCTTTTCGGTCAGGCCGAAGCTCTTGAAGTATTCCTGGCTCGAAGGCAGCAGCGCGCCACTCATGCGCTCGTTCTGCAGACGCAGCATGATGATGACGTCGCAGTCCTTGATGCCCTCCTCCAGATTGTGGAAGACGCGCACACCCATGCTGGCCATGTCCGAGGGCACCAGGGTACGCGGGCCGACCACGCGCACCTCGGCAGCGCCGAGTGTGGTCAGGGCGTGGATGTCCGAGCGCGCCACGCGCGAGTGCAGCACGTCGCCCACGATGGCCACGCGCAGATTGGAGAAATCCTGCTTGTAGTGGCGGATGGTGTACATGTCCAGCAGACCCTGGGTGGGGTGGGCATGGCGGCCGTCGCCGGCATTGACCACATGCACATGGGGCGCCACATGTTTGGCGATCAGATAGGGAGCGCCCGACTCGCTGTGGCGCACGACAAAGATGTCGGCCGCCATGGCCGAGAGGTTGTCGATGGTGTCCAGCAGGGTCTCGCCCTTGCTGGCCGAGCTGCGCGCGATGTCCAGGTTGAAGACGTCGGCCGACAGGCGCTTGGCCGCAATCTCGAAGGTGGTGCGGGTGCGCGTGCTGTTCTCGAAGAACAGATTGAACACGCTCTTGCCGCGCAGCAGAGGCACCTTCTTGACTTCACGGTCGTTGACGCTGACGAAGTTGCTGGCCGTGTCGAGAATCTGGGTCAGGATGTCCTTGGACAGGCCTTCGGTGGAGAGCAGGTGGATCAGCTCGCCGTTCTTGTTGAGTTGGGGGTTGCGCTTGTACAGCACGATCAGGCCTCTTGAATGCGGAAGTGGAAAACACCGCCCTCGTCGCGCGCCAGCGCCAGGGAACGGTCGGCCGGCAGCGCCACGCGCGCTGCGGCAAAGTCGGCCTGGATGGGCAGCTCGCGCCCTCCCCGGTCCACCAGGACGGCCAGTCGCACGCTGGCGGGACGGCCGTAGTCATAGAGTTCGTTGAGCACGGCGCGCACGGTGCGGCCGGTGTAGAGCACATCGTCGAGCACCAGCACATCGGCGCCGTTCACATCGAAGGCGATCTGGGTCTGGGCGCTGGAAGCCATGCCGCGCTGGGCAAAATCGTCGCGGTGCAGCGAGGAAGACAGCACGCTGGGCTTGCCCTTGAGGTTCAGATCCTTGTGCAGGCGCTCGACCAGCCAGGCGCCGCCCGAGGTGATGCCCGCCAGACGGGTATTGGGGCCCATGATGCGCTGCACGCCGCGCAGCAGCTCGCTATACAGGGCTTCGGCGTCCAGGATCAGGCTGCCTTGTCCCGGCTGGTTTCCTGCAATGGTTTCACTCATGGGAGACTCCTCAAAAACTGTTCAAGAATGATGCAGGCCGAAGCCGCGTCGGCGTCGCGTGCGCCACCCGCCAGGGCTTCGGTCGTGCTGTAGCGTTCGTCCACCTCGTACACCGGCAGCTTGAAGCGACTTCTGAGCTGGCGGCCGAATTTCAGGGCCCGGGCCGTGTTCTCGTGTGCCGCGCCATCGGGGTGGTAGGGCACGCCTATCACCAGGGCGTTGGGCTGCCACTCGCGGATCAGCTTTTCCACCGCGGCCAGGCGTGCATCCGCCGCTTCGGCCTTGATGGTGGGCAGCGGGTTGGCGCCGCCCAGCACGCGGTTGCCCGAGGCGCAACCCGTGCGCTTGATGCCGAAGTCAAAGCCCAGGAACTGCTGGAAATGGGCCGGAACCTCCGGCTTTTGCGGTGCGGGCGCTGCTGCAGGCCTAGCAGCCGCATTTTCGGCCGAGGAAAAAGTCGAGGAAAAGGCCGCATCGGCGGCCTTGTTGGAAGAGGAAATATCGTTCATGCGCGACCCGACTCTGGGGACAACATCCAGCGCTGCAGACCCAGCAGGCCCAGAGCGCGGTCATAGCGCTCGTCCACCGGGGTGCTGAAGATCACCTCGGGGTCGGCTTCCACGGTCAGCCAGGCGTTTTCGCCGATTTCGGATTCGAGCTGGCCTTCATCCCAGGAGGAATAGCCCAGCGTGACCAGCACGCGCCTGGGGCCGGCACCGTCCGACAGGGCTTCGAGCACATCCTTGGACGTGGTCATCTCCAGACCGCCTGGAATGGTCATGGTCGAGGCATAGGCCGATTCGTTCTCGGGTGCGCCTTCGATGACCATGGGCTCATGCAGCACAAAGCCGCGATCGGTCTGCACCGGGCCACCGGTAAAGACCTGCTGGTCGCGCAAATCATCGCGCTTGAGACCCAAATCCACTTTTTGCAGCAGGCCTTGCAGGCTGAGCTTGGAGGGCTTGTTGATAATCAGACCGAGCGCGCCACGCTCGCTATGCTCGCACAGGTAGACAACGCTGCGCGAAAACGACTCATCTTCCAGGCCGGGCATGGCAATCAGGAAGTGGTGCGTCAAGTTGATAGGCGCAGATTCTGCAGACATGCAGCGATTTTACTGGCGATCCATGACTCCTTCTTACCCTGTGGGCTTGATCTGGCTGCGGCGCGACCTGCGTCTGGCCGATAACGCGGCCCTTTATCATGCATTGCAGCAATGTGAAAAGCTGTATTGCGTCTTTGTCTTCGACGACAGCATTCTTGCCGCCCTGCCCCGCGCCGACCGCCGCGTGGAGTTCATCTGCCAGAGTCTGACCGAGCTGGATGCCGCCCTGCGCGAGGCCGCAGGACGCCCGCACACAGGGCTGATCACGCGGCGCGGTCTGCCCCAGGACATCATCCCGGCCCTGGCCCGGCAGCTGGGCGCGGGCGCCGTCTTCTGCAACGACGACGACGAGCCTGCGGCTATCGCCCGCGACGCCCAGGTGGCGCGCAGCCTCAAGAGCCAGGGGCAGTTGCTGCTGCGCTTCAAGGACCACCGCATCTTTGCGCGCGACGAGGTGCTGACCCAAAGCCTGTCGCCATTTTCGGTCTTCACGCCCTACAAGAACGCCTGGCTGCGGAAAATCACACCGTTCTATCTCTCGGCCTACCCCAGCGAGCGCGATCTGGCGAGCAAGCTGGCCGATCTGCCGGACAGCGAGCGCCGCCCGATTCCCACGGCTGCGGATCTGGGCTTTGCCCCGGACACGCTGGCCGGCCTGCGCCTGCCCACCGGCGTCAGCGGCGCGCGCCAGTTGCTGGCCGATTTTCTGCCGCGCCTGCCGCAGTACAAGACGGCACGCGACTTTCCGGCCCTCAAGGGGCCCAGCTATCTCAGCGTCCATCTGCGCTTTGGCACCGTGTCGATACGCGAGCTGGCCCGCCTCGCCCATGAGGCGGCCCACAACGAGGACTGGTCTGCCGCGGCACGCGAAGGGGCGGCCACCTGGCTCAGCGAGCTGATCTGGCGCGACTTCTACTTCCAGATCCTGGCCCACCAACCTTATGTGGTGGAGCGCAGCTTCAAGCCGGCGTATGACGCCATCGAATGGGAGACGGGAGCCGAGGCCGACCCCCTCTTTGCCGCCTGGTGCGAAGGCCGCACCGGCTACCCGCTGGTCGATGCCGCCATGCGCCAGCTCAATTCCAGCGGCTATATGCACAACCGGCTGCGCATGGTCACGGCCAGCTTTCTGGTCAAGGATCTGGGCCTGGACTGGCGCCGGGGCGAGGCCTATTTCGCCGAAAAGCTCAATGACTTCGATCTGGCGGCCAATAACGGCGGCTGGCAATGGGCGGCCTCCACGGGCTGCGATGCCCAGCCCTGGTTCCGCATCTTCAACCCGGTGACCCAGAGCGAGAAGTTCGATCCGGACGGCAAGTTCATAGCGCGTTATGTGCCTGAAGTGGCTCAGCTGCCCAGCAAACTGCGGCATGCCCCCTGGCTGGCCAAGCCGCTGGAACTGGCCGAAGCAGGCATCGCACTGGGGCGCGACTATCCCTTGCCCGTCGTGGATCATGCGGCAGCGCGGGAGAAAACCCTGGCGCGCTACGGAATCCTCAAGAAAGAAGCTTGAGCTTTCCTGGCTCCAGGCCCTGCGGAGCTCCACATCCGTGGTGTACTCGGCTGCCAGCCGTCCAATAGGCTGTCACTCAAAAAAGAAGCGGCTTGCGCACGGCCTTCATGTATTTCAGATCAATATCAATCTGAAATGCAATCCGGATCAGCGCAAGCCGCTCTGTTATGAGGAGCAGACCTTATTCGACTGTCACTCCCGACTCCTCGGCCGCAAACCCGCCGAGCGGGCTGCGCTCAGGCGCGGGGCCGCTGCGCTGCAAGGCGTAATGCTGGATCAGACCCAGCAGTTCCTCATCGGAATAGGGCTTGCCCAGGTAGTGATTGGCTCCCAGGTCACGGGCCATTTCGCGATGCTTCTGGGCAATGCGCGAAGTGATCATGACCACCGGCATGCCTTCGAGCGTCTGATCGGCGCGGATATTGCGCAACAGATCGAAGCCGTCCATGCGCGGCATTTCGATGTCCGACAGCACCAGGGTCGGGCGCTCGTCCTGCAGACGCTCCATGGCTTGCAGGCCGTCAGCGGCCAGCGTGACACGGTAGCCTTCGCGCTGCAGCAGACGCTGGGTGACGCGGCGCACGGTGATGGAGTCATCCACCACCAGCACCAGCGGCACCGTGGTCTGCGCAGCTTCGGCGCCCAGCAGATCGGCACCGCCTGAGAGAGCCTGCAGTTCGCCATCGGCTGCGGCCTGCTCGGCCCTGGCCAGCATGGCTCGCACCTGCTCGCCATGGACGTTGGCCAGCGCCACCGGGTTGTAGATCTGCACCACGGCCCCCGAGGGCAGCACGGACATGCCGGTAAGACCGGGCAGACGCGACAGCTGCGGCCCCAGGTTCTTGATCACCACTTCCTGGTTGCCCAGCACTTCGTCCACATGCAGCGCCACACGCTGCGAGGCACTGCGAGCTATCACCACGGGGCGCGTGCGACCGAGGTTTTCTTCGCTGCGCACAGAGGTTTGCCACAGCGCGCCGGCCCAATAGAAGGGCATGACTTCGCTGCCGTCCTGGAACTCCTGCTTGCGGTAGCTCTCCTCCAGCACATCGACGGGCACGCGACGCACGATTTCCACCAGGTTGGCGGGCACGCCCATGGACACGGCGCCCATGCGCAGCATCACCACCTGGGTCACGGCCGTGGTCAATGGCACAACCAGCCGGAAGGCGCTGCCACGGCCTGGCTCGGTATGGGTTTCGATACGACCGCCCAGAGCATTCACTTCGGAACGCACCACATCCATGCCGATGCCGCGGCCGGCAACACCCGTCACCTCGGCGGCCGTGCTGAAGCCCGGCTCGAAAATCAGGCGCCCCGCGTCTTCCAGCGTCATGGGACGCTCGTCGTTCCAGAGCTTGAGGCTGATGGCCTTGGCGCGAATCCGCTCTAGGTCCAGACCGGCACCGTCGTCCTCCACGGACAGCGCCACGTCGTTGCGCTCCTGACTCAGCACGATCTCGATGGTGCCGACAGCCGGCTTGCCCAGCTCCTGGCGCCGCTCGGGCGATTCGATGCCATGAGCCACGCAGTTGCGCAGCAGATGCTCGAAGGCCGGCATCATGCGCTCCAGCATGCCTCGGTCCATTTCGATGGTGCCGCCCAGGATGTTCAGGCGCACCTGCTTGCCCATTTCCTTGGACGTCTGGCGCACCACGGCGTACAGACGCTCGGCAAAGGAGTCGAACTCCACCATGCGCGTGCGCAGCAGATCTCGCTGCAGATCACGTGCCTGCCGGCCCTGGGCCACCAGATCGTCTTCGGCAGCGGCCAGATCCCGCTGCAGATTGCGCTGCACGGTGGCCACGTCGTTGACCGATTCGGCCATCATGCGCGTGAGTTCCTGCACGCGGGTGAAACGATCGAACTCCAGCGGATCGAAACCGGCTGCCGTGTCCTTGGACAGGGCCAGACGCGACTGCATCTGACTTTCGGCCTGCACCTCGATGTCGCGCAGCTGCGTGCGCAGGCGCTCCAGGTTGCCCGTCAAGTCATTGAGCGCCGAACGCGCCTGCGACAGCCGCGCATCGACACGCGAGCGGGCAATCAGTACTTCACCGGTCTGGGAAATCAAACGGTCCAGCAGCTGCGCCCGCACACGCACGGTCTGCTGCGACGCAGGACGCGGCACCACCGGAGCCGGCAGCTCAATGGCCTGCTCAAAATCTGCGGCAGTCTTTTCTCCGCCTTGAGCTTCCGCTGCTGCTTGCTCTACATCAGACTCCGCCGCGCTCAGATGCAAAGGCGCCTGAGCAAGAAGATCGTCCAGTTGAGCCAGTGGCTGCTCGGACTCCTGCTCACCGGCCATGCGCAGCACATCGAAGCTGGCTTGCAAAGCGTCAAAGCTGCTCAGCAGCGGCTCGATCGCTTCGGCTGCGGGACGCTCCTGATCAATACGCTCCACCGCCGACTCCAGGCGGTGGGCCATCTCACCCATGCGCATGGCACCCGCCAGGCGGGCACTGCCCTTGATGGTGTGCAAAGCGCGCAGGGCTTCGTTGCGAGCCTCATCCAGCGTCGGGCGCCCATGCCAGCGGCGCAGTGCAGCACCGAGCTTGGGCAGCAGGTCGATGGCCTCTTCCTCGAAAATGGGAAACAGGTCGGCATCGACCTGATCGAGCACATCGATATCGTCTTCGTCGTCACCGGCATGCACCGCCAGAGCAATGGCTTCATCGATACGGCGCTGCAGCTCGGCCTCATGCTCCACGCTGCCCGCGGCAGGCACCATGGAATACGGTGCCTGATCCGCGGCTTTCACCACGGCATCCAGCAACGGGTCGGCTGCCGATGCTCCCACGTCTTCCTCGGCCACACCCTTGGGTCCATCACCCGCAAGCTCGGGCAAGGCCCCATCCTGCGAAAGCTCGGCAGCAAAGTCCAGCGGCAAGTCCTTGGGATCTGCAGGCGGCTGCAGCGCCTGCACCTCGGGCCACTCTGCCTCATCCAGCTCGGCCAGATCGGACAGCTCGAGATCGGCAGTTTCAGCTGCTGCACCGGCATCGATCGGAGTATTCAGGATTTCACGCAGTGCGTCTTCGACAGCGGGTAAAGCGTCCTTGAGGAAGCCTGCCGCAAACTGATGCAGCAAGCGGCGCACTTCATCGGATGCGGTCACGCATTGCTGAATCTGCAGCGCGCCGGCATAGCCCTGAGGCTGCAGATGCAGCAGTGCATGCTCGAGCAAACGCGCCAGCTCCGACAAGGCCTTGAAGCCCACGGTGCCGGAGCTGCCTGCCAGGGAATGCGCCAGCGCGATCGCGTCGTCGGGAATGACGGCAGCCGGCTCTTGCGACCACTGCAGCAACACCTCACCCAGTCGCTCTGACCACTCGTCTGCTTCGTTGAGATAGACGTTGTACAGCGCTGCACTGATGCGCAGCCCGTCTATATTGCGATAGCTGTCGTCCGGCTCACCTGTCTGTTCGAGCACCTGCTCAACCGCAGAGACTTCGGGCTCCGGCAGTTGAGCGGGTTCTTCGGCCATGACTGGCTCGGGCACGCCATCCAGCAAGGCTTCAATGGCCTCCAGCTCGATCGCAGCCTCTGCAGACGGCAGCTCGAGCGCCATCTCCACAGCGGCCGGCACCCCGGTAGCTGCGTCCATGGCGGGGGGCTCCACGGCAGTCTGCATGTCTATGGCAGCCTGCTCGCTTTCACGCATGGCCGCTTCGAAGGCGGCAAAATCCAGCTCCTGCACCTCTTCTGCCGCGGTGATTTCCTGCAGCGAAGGCTGAACCTCCTCGGCGCCCTCTATCCACTCGGGCTCTGCCGCCGACTCCAGAGCAGGCAATGCGGACGCTTCAAGCGCATCGGGTGCCTGAAGCTGATGCAGCAGGTCGTCTGGAATATCCAGTTCCGGCAAGGCAAAGTCGGCTGCTGCCGCCTCCAGCTCAGCCACCGGCTCCTGATCTGGCTGCGCAGACAGCTCTTCTTGCGGGAACTCCAGCTCCGGCATCGCAAATACGGGCTCTGCGGCCACGGTCTGTGGCTCCAGTGGCCACTGCAGCTCGGCGATCGGCTCGGGCGCTACAGGCAACTCCAGCACGGGTGCATCCGCAGCAGCGGCCGCCTCGGTCGACTCCAGGCCCTGGGCGCGCTCGCCGCGACGCGGAACCAGGGCCACCTCGGCACGCTCGCCCTGCAGACGCATGGCGTCTGCAGCGGCACGGAAGGCCGTGGCCGACCAGTTCTGCGCCTGCTGGTTCTCTATATCCTGTGCCCAGACGGCAAAGGCCTTCAGGGCATCCTGAGCCAGCTGCTGCATGGCCTGCGGCATGGGTCGCTGCTCTGCCAGCCATGCATTGAGCATCTGCTCCATGGCCCAGCCGGCTTCACCAAACTCATCCAGCCCCACCATGCGCGAGCTGCCTTTGAGCGTGTGGAACGCACGGCGCAGCGTGGTCTGCTCGCTCAGATTGCCGGGTTCGTCCGCCAAAACCTTGAGGGCCTGCAAGCCGTTATCCACGACTTCGCGGGCTTCCTCCAGGAAGATGGACAGAAGCTCATCGTCGCCGTCCAGATCTACAGTGTTCAATTCGGCTGCCGGCACCGTAGCAGCCGCAGGCACGCCCGCAGGAGCTGCGACTGCCGCTGTCAGATCCCGAGCGACATCCGCCTCGTCAGTTGCCTGCTTGCCCGACTGCATGCCCGCAAACACCTGAGCCATGGCATCGGCCAGGGCATCGGAGCCCACGCCGGCCGACTCTGCCACGGCTGGTGCGGGTGCTGCCTCAAACTCGGGCAAGGCACCTGGCTCGGTCACTGCCCACGGCGGGGTGTCCTCGTCCTCGATGTGCCTGACTTGCAACTGCTCTGGCTTCGCCACAGCAGCGGGAACTGGCCTCACTTCGACAGGCGGTGGCGGTGCGGCGACCGAGGGCTCCACTGCCGGATCAGCAATCACGGCAGCCGAAGCGACTGGAGTCTGTCCAGAAGACGGTACGCCATCCATGGGAATATCCACGGTGGGACGGAAGGCTTCGGGGCCGCGACTGCGGCTATGACCCATGACGATGCGCAGTTCGTCCTTTTCCTCGTCATAGACGAACAGCTTGCGCGCCATATTGCGCTGGTAGCTGAGCATGTCGATGAGAAAGCCCATGGCACCGAGGCTGCTGCCCAGCTTCTCGAAGATGCGAGGCTGGTTCTCGACCGTCACCTCGCCGAGCATCAGATGCTCGACGGTGTCACGCATGCGCTGCATGGCAGTCGCGGCCTGCTCGAATCCCAGCACCGACAGCACCCCACGCATTTGCGCCATCTGGCCCGGTACCGAGGCCAGCACCGAGGTGTCCGCGGGATTGCGAAAGAACAGATCCAGCTGCTTCTCAGCCTCGCCAAGGGTGATGCGCAGCTCTCCAACCACCGACCCCATGGTCTGCTGGTCGCTGGCCTGACGGTAGAGCTCCTCCATCCAGATTTCCAGCGGCTCGGACTGCGCGCCATGCAAAGCCGCATCCAGACGCTGGACCAGCACGCTGGACTGGGCGGCCTGTATTTCGTCGTCATGCCCGGCAGTCATGAAGCTGGCCTGCAGATACAGCACCGCGGTCGCCACCTCCATGGCCAGCTCGGCTGGTGGCGGCTCGCCAATGCGCTCCACCGTCTCCGCCACACGAATCAGCGCGCGCGCCAGCCCGTGACTGACAGGCTGCAGCTTGACCAGCGACTCGGACACCAGTCCGAACTGCTCGGCCATGGATCTGATCTTGCTGCGGTCGCCGCCCGCTACGGCAGACCATGTCTCGGCAGCAGCCGCAATACGCTTGCGCGCCTGCACCAGCACCGAGGGATCGAAGCGGCCATAGCGTGCCACGTGGTAGTCCACCACCGGCATGTGCTCCATGGCATAGGCCTCGTGTACGGCCTTCAGACTGTCGCCGGCCTGCTCGCGGGGCTTGGCCTGCGCGCAAAAGAACATCAAGTCCTGCAACAGACGTGCTGACGGCAGGCTATCGCCCTTGGCCATGCTGGCGTACTGCATGAGCACGCGCGAAGCCATGCGCTTGACGTAGATATCGGCAGTGATGAGTCCACGTGCCAGGCCGTCGAAGAAGGCCGCAGCGATTTTCCAGAAACTGCGCGCCGCTACATCTTCGGACTGAGCTGCCGCAAAGCGCCGGCAAAGCTCGCACATCTGGGCTGCCGCCTCGCGGTCATCGCTCTTGACCATTCGCAGCACCACACCGTCCAGCATGGCACGTGCATGTGGGCCATAGGCCAGCGGCTCGGGCATGGTCCCGGTCCAGCGGGGCTCGCGCGCACGGCGCTCGGCAGGCCATAGGTCAGCCGGGTGGGCCTTGTCATTGCCGGCCAGCACCTGGGTCTCACGGTACTGAGGGAACAGGGCTACAGCCGAGACCTGCTGACCGGCCAAAACGGCCTCCAGAAACTCCATCAGCGCAAAGTGCGTGCGCTCCAGCGTGCTCGCGGCTTCCTGCGTGCAGTATTCGGGACGCTGTACAAAGCGGTTGACCGCAGCCTCCATGCTGCGCAGCACCTGAGCCGGGGCGGTGACACCCACCATCTCCAGAGCGCCACAGGCCTGATGCAGCTGCTGGCGTGCAATGCGCAATGCCGATGTATCCAACTCCTCTAGATCAGACAAACGGGCCGCATCCGCATCGCGCATGAAACGGCTCACAGCCTTGGTCGCTGCCTCCAGCGACTTGCGCACTTCATCGAGCACCCAGGCCAGCGGGCCCAGATCCTGCTCTGCAGTTGCAGACATGGCTGTACGTATTGGCGAGTCGTCAACCACTGACATGCTCTAGTTCCTTAACCCTCAAGGGTTGTGCATTTTTATGAGAGAAAGAGCCAGTCAAATCAGGCAATCTTGAATCGGGAAACAGACTGACGCAGCTCTTCAGCCATGTGGGAGAGCTCTCGCACCTGCTGCGCAGTGGTGCGGGTTCCCTCACCGGTTTGCTCGGTCACGGCAAAAATGTGCTGAATGTTTTCCGCCACGCCGTTGGCCATATTGGCTTCACGTGAAGTGGAGTTGGAAATCTGCTCGATCAGCTCGGCCAGTCGGCGCGACACGCTGTCGATTTCAGACAGTGCAGTACCTGCAGAGTCGGACAGACGAGCCCCTTCCACCACGCCCTGGGTAGAGCGCTCCATGGCGGCCACCGCATCCTGGGTGTCGGTCTGAATGGCCTTCACCAGCGCGGCAATCTGTCGCGTGGCGTCTGCGGAACGTTCGGCAAGGCGCTGCACTTCTTCCGCCACCACCGAGAAGCCGCGACCTGCTTCACCTGCAGACGCAGCCTGAATGGCGGCGTTCAATGCGAGCACGTTGGTCTGCTCGGTAATGTCCGAAATCAGTTCGGTAATTTCACCGATCTCCTGGGACGACTCACCGAGACGCTTGATTCGCTTGGAGGTATCCTGAATCTGATCGCGGATGGAGTTCATGCCGCCGATGGCGTTCTGCACCGCCTTGAGACCCGAGTCCGCAGCCTGCAGCGATTGACGGGCCACCTGGGCCGATTCCTGTGCCTGAGCCGAGACATTGTTGATACGGCCGGCCATGTCCAGAATCGACTTGCCGGTTTCGCGAATTTCATGCAGCTGCTCGTTCGATGCAGCCAGCAGCTCGGTCGAGGTGACGTCCACCTGCTCGGTGGTCTGGGCCACGCGGGTCACGGTGTTCTGCACCGATCCCACCAGAGCGCGCAGCTCTTCCACCGTGTAGTTCACCGAGTCGGCAATCGCGCCCGTGATGTCCTCGGTCACGGTGGCTTCCTGCGTCAGATCGCCCTCGGCCACCGATTGCAACTCGTTCATCAAACGCAAAATAGCCGCCTGGTTGGCGTCGTTGATGCGCTTGGCTTCCTGCTCCTGCAAACGGGCATCGACCTGGTGACGCTCGGCTTCCTGCTGGCGCGCCCGGCTGTCCAGCAGTTGCACGCGCGAGATGCCGATACCGCTCAGAACCGCGGTCAAAATGGCGATGGCCAGCAGCGCCAGCTGCAGCATGCTGGCCCCGCCCAGCCCCTGCAGCGCCGTCTGCAGCTGCTCCAGCTGCTGACGCAGCGGTTCGCTGTCATTGTTGATGCTGGTCTGCGCTTCCCGGGCCGACACCAACCCTTGCAGATTGCCCAGAATGGCACTGGCCTGGGTACGCGTATCGTCGTACTGCTTGATCAGCGTCTCCAGCTGTTCACGCACCTGAGGATCGCGTGCCGCCGACAGCCGCATTTCAGCGCTGCCGTTGAGCAGACCTTCGGAGATTTCCTTGAAGGAATTCAAGTCCTTGCCCAGCAGGAAAACGGCTTCGGGACTCACGCCCTCCAGGGTCTGGAATTCGTTGGCAGACTTGGCAATACGCTGAGTCAACATCACCAGTTGACCGGCAGCAGAGATCTCGGCCGCGCCAGCGCCTTGCTGCAGCTTCAGCGAAGAAATGGTTTCCGCGGTTTCCAGCAGATCGGAGGACTGGCGGTTGATGGTGCGCAGCGCGTCGCCCACTTGAGTCAGAGTCTTTTGCTGTCCGAGAATCAGCCCGGCGCTCTTTTCCGCTCGCTCCATCAGGGTGCTGATGGAGCTGAGCTCGTCCTGCAAACCGCCACCCAGCGCGTTCACGCCCAGATCGGAATCGCCGGCAGCCAGCGCTCGCACGTTGCGCGCCAAAACACCGGCGCTGTCCTTGACGTCGGCAAACGCAGGAGCGGCTCCCGTCATGGCGATGGAGACCGACTTGGCCAGACGTTGCGACTGCATCAATGCCTGGCCGGTCGCCGCCAGTTGCTGGTTGGAGTTGCCTGCTTCGCGCAGCATCCATGCCGACAGAACCACCAGCACCAGCACCGAGCCACCCAGCAAGGTAAACAAGGTGCGCTGATGCTTGGCAGTCGTGGCCGTACCAAGAATAGGCAGGCTCACCAGTTCGTCCGCGCGACCGGCCTCCTCGACGCCGAAGACGGAAGGTGCCCCCTGCACGCTATTGAGCGATCCGTCGTACATATCCTGTACGACCGTGTCTCCCATCATGCTGCTATCACCACTGACGGCAGCCGCGATGGGCTTGCGTCGGAACAACTGATTTATTTTCTGTGCAAAGGACATAGCGCTGTATCCAGGAACCTCAAGCACGAATGCTCAAAAATTTGGCGGTTTGAGACAGGGACTGCAATTTCAGCTCCTGCCAGCGGCGGCCGCTCGCATCGATATGGACGGCTCCGAAGAAACTCGGGGAACGCTCAGGCGCAGGCTCGGCCTTGGAAAACGCGTCTGCGGCACGCAGGCCCAGCAGACGATCGGCCAGCAGGGCCGCGTTGACCTCCAATGCAGGGTTGAAGGCCAGCAGGCTGCAGTCCATCAGTTCCTGCTCATTGCGGACACTTCCATGACCCAGCAATTGAGCCAGGTCCACCACCCCCATCAAAGCACCGCGCAGATTGGCGATGCCCAGAAACCAGGCCTGTGTGTATGGGACGGGCTGAACGCCGGTCCAGGGAAAGATTTCTCCTGCCTGATTCAGCGGCAGCAAATAATCCCGTCCGCCAGCCTGCACTGCCAGCCAGGCAGCAACGCTGACGCCTCCGCTGCGTGCTGCCTGCAGGCGCCCGGCCAGACGGGATTGAAGATCTCGGAGGGCTTCACGGTTCGCCATAAGCAGCGCAGCTCGTTATAGCGCTGCGATCTTGGCTTGGAGCTCGGCGGCATCCACGGGCTTGGTGATATAGCCACGTGCGCCCTGACGCATGCCCCAGACCCGGTCGGTTTCCTGATTCTTGCTGGTGCACATGATGATGGGCACATCGGCATACAGGGGATCGCGAGAAATGGCGCGGGTCAGCTGAAAGCCGTTCTGTCCAGGCATGACCACATCCATCAGGATCAGGTCGGGTTTGTCTTCGGCCAGGCGCTTCATGGCTTCCTCGCCATTTTCCGCGGTACGCACCTGCATGCCCTGCTTTTGCAAGATATCGCTCAGAGCCATCAGCTCCGTCTTGGAATCGTCAACGACCAGAACTTTTTGAATTGTCATCATGCAGCTCCCACATCTGCAGCTTGCAGCGCGAATTGTTGTACGGCTTGCAGCAATTGATCTTTGGTAAACGGTTTGGTCAGATAGTCTTGGCAGCCCACCATGCGACCGCGAGCCTTGTCGAATACACCGTCCTTGGATGACAGCATCACGACGGGCGTATTGGCAAAGCGAGCATTGCGCTTGATGATGGCGCAGGTCTGATAGCCATCGAGTTTGGGCATCAGAATGTCGCAGAAGATGAGCTGGGGCTGGTAGTCATTGACCTTGGACAGGGCATCGAAGCCATCGTCGGCAAGAAGAACTTCGTGACCACCTTGCTTGAGGAAAATTTCAGCGCTGCGGCGGATGGTGTTGCTGTCATCCACGACCAGAACGCGCAAAGGCGCACCAGATGCTGTCACGGTGAAATTCCTCCCAATTCGGTCGTTGATGGAGTGAGCGACTCTTGCACTCAGATTTCCACCATTTCAAAATCTTCTTTGCGTGCACCGCATTCCGGGCATGTCCAGTTCATGGGCACATCTTCCCAGCGGGTGTTTGGAGCAATTCCATGTTCGGGGCAGCCTTGGGCTTCGTCATAAAGCCAGCCACAGGTCAAACACATCCAGGTTTTAGGGTCAGTCACAGCTTAAAGGGGCTTCACATAGAATGCAACGATTGTATCTAGTCACAACCCCGGCTCCCACCCTTGCATTCCCGGGTGCAAACTGGGGTGCGCCATGGCATTGAACCCCATCTCCTCCACTCCCCCTCGCCGCACCCGCCAGGAAGAAGCGACAGAATCAGCACCCGTCTGCGTGCTGTCTTTCAACAGCAGTGACCCCAGCGGAGCCAGCGGGCTCTCGGCCGACATCGCCACCATCTCCTCCATCGGCGGTCATGCACTGCCCGTGGCCTGCGGCGCCTACGCCAGAGACACGGCCCGCATCTACGAGCACTTTGCACTCGACGACGATGCGGTAACCGAGCAGGCACGCATGGTGCTGGAGGACATTGCCGTCACCGCCATCAAGGTCGGCTTTGTAGGCAGCCCTGCCAACCTGGCCGCCATTGCCACCATCTCATCGGACTACCCCGACATTCCCATCATCAGCTACATGCCGGACCTGTCCTGGTGGGAGGACGACAAGCAGGATCAGTACCTGGATGCGTTCAAGGAGCTTGTCCTGCCTCAAACCTCGGTGTTGGTTGGAAACCACAACACGCTGTGGCGCTGGCTGCTGCCTGAATGGGAAAACAGCCGTGCACCCACGGCGCGCGACATTGCCATGGCCGCCGAGGCACTGGAAGTGCCTTATGTGCTGGTGACCGGCATCCCCCTGCCCGACCAGTTCGTGGACAACGTGCTGACCACGGCCCAGTCCGTATTGGGCAACAGCAAGTACGAGATGTTTGACGCCACGTTCACAGGTGCCGGTGATACGCTGTCCGCTGCGATTACGGCCCTGCTGGCCACCGGCAACGATCTGGGCGCCGCGACGCTGGAGGCACTGGAATACCTGGACCACAGCCTGGATGCAGGTTTTCGCCCCGGCATGGGCCACTATCTGCCCGATCGCCTGTTCTGGGCCCAGCCCACCGAGGACGAGGAGTCCGAAGACGAGCAGGCCGAAGACGCCACCGATGACGAACCCGACTCCAAGCCGATTGAAGGCTTTGTGATTCCCTCTCATGACACAAAACACTGATCTGAATATTGCATTGTTCGAGCGCGCCAAGGGCGTGATCCCCGGCGGCGTGAACTCGCCCGTGCGCGCTTTCGCCGCCGTGGGCGGCACGCCGCGCTTCGTGAAGCGCGCCCAGGGCGCTTATTTCTGGGACCAGAATGATCAGCAGTTCACCGACTACATCGGCAGCTGGGGCCCCATGATCCTGGGCCACGGTCACCCCGAAGTAGTCGAGGCCGTGCAGGCCGCCGTGCTCGAAGGCTTCAGCTTCGGCGCCCCCACCGAGCGCGAAGTCGTGCTGGCCGAGAAGATCCGCGCCCTCATGCCCAGCATGGACATGGTGCGCCTGGTCAGCTCCGGCACCGAAGCCGGCATGAGCGCGCTGCGCCTGGCGCGCGGCTACACGGGCCGCAACAAGATCATCAAGTTCAACGGCTGCTACCACGGCCATGCGGATGCCCTGCTGGTCAAGGCCGGCTCGGGTCTGGCCACCTTCGGCGCCTCTTCCTCGGCAGGCGTGCCTGCCGATGTGGCCAAGGACACCATCGTGCTGGAGTACAACGACGTTGCTCAGCTCGAAGAGGCCTTTGCCAAGATGGGCAGCGACATTGCCTGCGTCATCATGGAGCCGATTGCCGGCAATATGAACTTTGTGCGCGCCTCGGTGGACTTCACCCGCCGCATCTCCGAGCTGACCCGCGAGCATGGCGCGCTGCTGATCTATGACGAAGTCATGACGGGCTTTCGCGTCGCCCTGGGCAGCGCACAAAGCCTGTATGCCAAGGAGATCGAAGGCTTTGCGCCCGACATCACCGTGATGGGCAAGGTCATCGGCGGCGGCATGCCCATGGCGGCCTTCGGTGCCCGCCGCGAGATCATGGAAAAGCTCTCGCCGCTGGGCCCCGTCTACCAGGCCGGCACGCTGTCGGGCAACCCGATTGCCACGGCCTGCGGCCTGAAGACGCTGGAGCTGATCAGCCGCCCCGGCTTCCACGCCGAGCTGCACCTCAAGACCGGCCACCTGATGCAGGGCCTGAAGGCCGAAGCCAATGCCGCCGGCATTCCCTTCAGCGTGGACTGGCAAGGCGGGCTGTTCGGCTTTTATTTCCTGCCCGAGCTGCCCACGCACTACGCCCAGGTCATGAAGACCGACGGCAAGGTCTTCAACAAGTTCTACCATGGCATGCTGGAGCGCGGTCATTACTTTGCCCCGGCGCTGTATGAGGCAGGCTTTGTCAGCGCGGCGCACAGCGACGAAGATATCGACCGCACCATAGAAGCGGCCCGCGAAGTGTTCAAGACACTGTAAATCCCTGCCCGCCCAACAGGCCCTGCAGACCATGTCTGCAGGGCTTTTTCATTGTTGGCGGCGGACTGCGCCTGCGCCGGCTTCAGCCGCAGCGGCTCGGCGTTTCACAGCCACGTCATGGACGCTTGCCACGCTCGCGTTTTTGTCAGCAATGAAAGCACCATGACCGACGAATCCAGCAAGCCGCCGCTGCACAACCTGCTCAAGGGCACCACCGACCAAGCCAGTGAACTGAACCGCCGCCGCTTTGTGCGCCAGATGGCCTGGAGCGCCGGCGCAATGTCCGTGCTGCCGCTCGCGGCCTGCGGCGGCGGCGATGGCAGCCAGACAGAGGTCAAGCCGGCCGACCCCGAAGTCCGCTTCGTCCATGGCCTGGCCAGCGGCGACCCTCTGTCCGACCGCGTGATGCTCTGGACCCGCGTCACCCCGCCCGCCGGCCACCAGGCAGACATTCCCGTGCAATGGGAGCTTGCCAGCGACGCGGCGTTCGCCTCCATCGTGGTGCGTGGCGAGAGCAGCGCCACCGCCGCCAGGGACTTCACGGTCAAGGTCGATGCAGCCGGCCTCAAGCCTGCCACGGTCTATCACTTCCGCTTCCGCGCCCATGGCGTAACTTCGGCGGCAGCACGCACGCGTACCCTGCCCACCGGCTCGGTGGCCCAGGTCAGACTGGCTGTCTTCTCCTGCGCCAACTACCCGGCCGGCTACTTCAATGTATACGCCGATGCGGCCAGGCGCAGCGACTTGGACGCCACGGTACACCTGGGCGACTACATCTATGAATACGCGCGCGGCGGCTATGCCTCGGCCCAGGCCGAGGCCATGGGTCGTCTGGTCAATCCTGCCGGAGAAATTCTCTCGCTGGCCGACTACCGCCAGCGCCATGCCCAGTACAAGAGCGATGCCGACCTGCAGGCCCTGCATGCCGCCGCGCCCATGATTGCCATCTGGGACGACCACGAATTTGCCAACGACACCTGGAGTGCGGGAGCCGAGAATCACCAGCCCGGCGAGGGCGACTTCGCCATGCGTAAGGCTGCTGCCATGCAGGCCTACCACGAGTGGATGCCCACGCGCACCGCGAGCGCCGAGCTGATCTACCGCAGCTTCGACTTTGGCGATCTGGTCTCGCTGCACATGCTGGACACCCGCGTGATAGGCCGCGACAAGCAGCTGGACTATGCCGATTTCATGACCTCTGCCGGCATCGACTCGGCGGGCTTCACCACGGCCATGGCCAATCCGTCGCGTCAGCTGCTGGGGCAGACCCAGACACAGTGGCTGCAGCAGCAGATGGCGGCCTCCCGTGCCACCTGGCAGGTACTGGGCCAACAGGTGCTGATGGGGCGCATGAACATTCCCGCTCCCATACTCATGGAGACCATCCAAGCCGGCGCGGGCGTATCGGTCTCGCAGTACGCAGCGCTGGTTGCCAAGGCGCAGACCGCGCCAGCCACACTCACGCCTCAGGAGCAGGCCATCCTGGCCCAGCCTTCGATCCCCTACAACCTGGACGCCTGGGATGGCTACCAGGCCGCGCGCGAGACCGTTCTGGGCTCCGCGCGTCAGCTCGGCAAGAAGCTGGTGGTGCTGGCCGGCGACACGCACAACGCCTGGGCCAGCGAGCTGCAGGACATGAACGGCAAGGCCGTGGGCGTGGAGTTTGCGACCTCCTCGGTCAGCTCGCCGGGCTTCGAGGAATACCTGCCGGGCGAAGACCCCGCCGCGCTGGCCGCTGCGCTGCAGCAGCTCATCAAGCCGCTCAAATATTGCGACACCTCGCGCCGCGGCTATATGCTGGTGACGGCCACGGCGGATGCCTGCCGCGCCGACTGGATATATGTGAACACCATCAGCAACCGCCAGTTCACCGCCAGCACCGAAGCCTCCATGAAAGTTCTGGCCAGCGCGCCGGGGCTGCTGGTCAAGGCTTGACCCCCCGGGCCGGCAAGGCGGAACAAGCCCGCCCTCAGGGCCGCTGAAAACCGGCTCTGGCGCGCTCCACTTCAGCTCTGGTGATGCAGCCCGGCGCATGGTCGTTGACCATGCCCATGGCCTGCATCAGCGCATACATGGTGGTCGGCCCGACAAACTTCCAGCCGCGCTTCTTGAGCTCCTTGGACAGGGTTTGCGACTCCGGCGTCTGGGCCTGAATGGTCGTGCCTGTCGATGGCACAGACGGCTGATAGCGCCAGAAGAACGCGGCCAGAGAGCCTTCGGCCTGGACCATTTCGATGGCCCGCTGGGCGTTGTTGATCACGGCTTCGATCTTGCCGCGGTGGCGCACGATACCCGCGTCCTGCAACAGGCGCTGCACATCGGCCTCGCCGAACTGCGCCACGCGATGAAAATCGAAACCCGCAAAGGCCGCGCGAAAGTTCTCGCGCTTGTTGAGAATGGTCAGCCAGCTCAGGCCGGACTGAAAGCCTTCCAGACAGAGTTTCTCGAACAGGCGCTGATCGCTGCCCACCGGAAATCCCCATTCGCGGTCGTGATAGTTCACATAGCCCGGCGTGGCCAGACACCAGCGGCAGCGCTGCCGGCCGTCTTCGGCGGACTGGGTGGGGGAGCGGGTCGGAGTGGTCTCGGTGGGTTCGGTACTCATGCCCAGCACTCTAACCAATGCAAAAGCCCTGCAGAGCGTTCCCTGCAGGGCTTTTTTTTTTGATAGCTTCTTGCGCTTGATATCAAACGATTTCAGATATTAAACATATTGAAATCAATGAATATCAAGCGCTAACAGCTCACTTTTTATCCGTCTGAGCCAGGCGCGAATGGCGCATGCCATAGGCCATATAGATCACAGCACCCAGCGCCATCCAGCCCAGAAAGCGCAGCCAGGTCAGCGTGGTCAGATTCAGCATCAGATAAAAGCACAGCAGGGCCGAGAGCACTGGCAGCACAGGCACAAAAGGCACGCGGTAGCCGGCTCCGGCGTCGGGACGCTTTTTGCGCAGCACCAGCACGCCGATGCTGACCAGCACAAAGGCCGACAGCGTGCCGATGTTGATCATCTCCTCCAGCAGCTCCACCTTGGTAAAGCCTGCCAGCAGCGCCACGATCACGCCCACAGCCAGTTGCAGGCGAACCGGCGTCTTGCGCCTGGCCGATGTCACGCCCCAGCTGCGCGGCAGCAGGCCGTCGCGGCACAAGGCCAGCAACACGCGCGAGCTGCCCATCAGCAGCACCATGACCACGGTGGTCATGCCGATCAGCACGCCGACCGAGATGACCTGCGCCGCCCAGCCGGCGCCCACGGCAATGAATGCAGTGGCCAGCGACGGGTTCTCGGCCCTGGCCAGTGCCGTATAGGGCACCATGCCGGTCAGCGCCAGCGTGACCAGGATGTAGAGCACCGTCACCAGCACCAGCCCGCCGAGAATGCCGCGTGGCAGCGTGCGCTGCGGGTCCTTGACCTCTTCGGCCGAGGTTGCCACCACATCAAAGCCCAGAAAGGCGAAGAACACCAGCGATGCGCCCGAGATCACGCCCAGCCAGCCATACTGGCTGGGCTCGGCACCGAACAGCCAGGCCAGCATGGGCTGCCCCCACAGGTCACCGCTTACGCCATGAGCCACCACGGGCGGCTGTGCACTGGGTACAAAAGGCCTGAAGTTGTCGGTGTTCATGTAGGTGAAGCCGACGACGATCACAAACACGGTGATCGCCAGCTTGATGACGGTGAACAGGTTGTTGACCTTGGCCGAGACCTGGGTGCCTGCGATCAGCAAGGCCGTGAACACGGCCACGATGAAGAATGGCCCCCAGTTCAGCGAGAAGCCGCCGATCTCGACGCTCTGCGCGATCTCCAGCCCTGCCGTGGAGAACACGGCCGACAGATAGATGCCCCAGTACTTGGCCAGCACGGCAGCGGCCGAGATCATCTCCAGCAGCAGATTCCAGCCAATGATCCAGGCCAGGCCCTCGCCCAGCGTCAGATAGGTATAGGTATAGGCGCTGCCCGTGACGGGCACGGTGGAGGCGAACTCCGCATAGCACATGATGGCCAGCGCGCAGGTCGCGGCCGCCAGAATGAAGGAGAAAATCACGGCCGGCCCGGCAAAGCTGCCGGCTGCGCGAGCGCCCACCGAGAAAATCCCTGCGCCCACGGCCACGGCCAGGCCCAGAATCATCAGATCGAAAACACCCAGCGTGCGCTGGAGCTGCCGGCCCGGCTCGTCGGAATCGGCCAGCGCCTGTTCAATGGTTTTGGTTTTCAGCCACTGCATGCATATCCCCGGGCTTTGAGAACGTGTTTACGATCTCTACGCAGCCGCGTTGGAGCGCAATCGGGATGAGTTCGAAGCGATGGCTCGCCGCTTGCACCGGGGTGCAAGCAAGAGACAGCGCACAGAAATCGCCCGATTTCGCTCCACCCCTTCGGGACAGTGTCTTTGCGGGCGGTCTGCGGCGTTGCGAATCCTCGCAATAGCACGGCTATTGCTGCGGTATCGCGCCTGGCATCCCATCCCGCAAAGCCACTGTCGCGGCGCGAGGAGATCGTAAACACGTTCTTAGCCACGCTTTTGGCGCGGCGTCTTCGGCCCGGTCCTTTTTGTCAAAAAGGCATCCTAGGGATTTCACCAGTGATGCGCAGATTCCCTGCAGCATCACCAGTCCATCTGCATGTTTTGTGCAGGCCCGGCTGCACACCCATCTCAAAACAGACTAGTCAGGCCCGCGTTTCACGAAGCCTGCACCGCGCTCAAAAATCGCGCTGCAGTCCTGCATGCAAGCGAGCACTGACGCAGGATTCAAAAAGACCCGAGGCAGAGCGATCCTGCCCGGCTCAGATACGCGGAGGCTGTGGCGGCACATCGGCCGGGCGAATCAGCAGGCAAAGCACTGGCACCAGCATCAGCGCAGTGACCACATCCAGCACATGGTGCTGATGCACCAGCATGGTTGAGGCGCAGATGGCCGCGCTCCATAGCGCAATCAGCAGACACAGCCCCCTGCGACCACGCTGCCATTGCGCCTGGCAGATGGCCAGACAGGTCAACGCCGTGTAGACGATGTGCAAAGAGGGCAGCAGATTGTGCGGCTTGTCCACCAAGAACATGGTCGCAAAAATGCTGCGATAGGGCTCGAATTCGGGAATCGCGCGCTCGAAGGCCAAATTTGCCGGAAACAGCACGAAGATCAGACCGCAGATCAGCGTACCCAACACCTGGCGCTTGCCCAGAGCCGCCGTGCCGGGCTGCCCCACCAGCCAGAACGGCAGGGCCAGAAACGGGAAAAACGAGAAATAGACAAAGATGAATTCTGGCACCAGCGGAATCATGGCATCCCAGCGCGTGATGAAGTCATAGCGCTGGTCGCGCAGGCTGGCCAGCCAGTTGGCCGTAGGATAGATCGCGTAGGTGGCGATGTTCACCCATATGGCCCAGAAGACAAAGCCACGCTGGCGAGCCGGACCAGCCCCGGATCCGTGGACTGCCTGATCGGCGGGGCGAAGAGCGGGAGCACGCGCGGGTTTTGCCATGAGCGGATTATGAAAGCAAGGCCTGCCACCCTGCGTAGGCTGCAAAGCAAAAAAGGCTAGCAGCGCAAAGCGCTGGCAGCCTTGGAATTCACGCAGTATCTCGGCAACCGGGCCTATTGAGCCGCGGCCGATGGCGCCTGAGCCGACAGCACCCAACGGGCCATCTGCAGAGAATCGGCCTCGCTGATCTGCGGGTGGCGCGGCATGATCACATTGCCCCAGACACCCACGCTGCCGCCGCGAATCTTGTCTGCCAGATAGCTCTGGGCATCGGCTTGCGAGCCGTACTTCTGTGCGATCTCCGTAAAGCCCGGGCCCACAAATTTGCGGTCCAGACCATGGCAGCGCATGCAATCTGCGCCCTCCACCAGCTTTCGGGCCGCCGCCAGCTCGGGCTTGGCAGCCACCAGCGCATCCGCCGCCTTCTCGGCCGTGCTGACCCGCATGATGCGCCAGCCGATATTGGCCACGCCCAGTGCCGACGCCAGCATGACCAGCCCGATCAGCCAGCCAATCCAGCGCGGACGCGGCGGGTAGTTTTCTTCGTCGTCGATGGGATCTGTCATACCAAGCACCAGATTCAAAAAAGAATGGCCAGCAAATGCCGGCCACAGAGCACAAAGCACAAAACTGGCGCGCCCTAAAACCAGAGACACCAAGGAAGCGCCGTCGCGCACCGAGGGTGTCGTCCCCCTCCGGCGCTCAGCGCCAGAGAGGGGGAAGGCGCGATAGCGCCTCAGGGGGAGCAATTAGTGCCTGAAGTGGCGCACGCCGGTGAACACCATGGCCACGCCACGCTCGTTGGCCGCATCGATCACTTCCTGATCGCGCATGGAGCCGCCAGGCTGGGCCACGCAGGTGGCACCGGCATCGACCACCACGTCCAGGCCGTCGCGGAAGGGGAAGAAGGCATCCGACGCCACGACGGTGTTCTGCAGCGACAGCTTGGCGGCTTCGGCCTTGATGGAGGCGATGCGGGCCGAATCCAGGCGCGACATCTGACCTGCGCCCACGCCCATGGTCATGCCGTTCTTGCAGAAGACGATGGCATTGGACTTGACGAACTTGGCCACGTTCCAGGCGAACAGCAGGTCCTGAAGCTCTTCGGAGGTAGGCTGCTTGACGGTCACGACCTTGAGGTCGGCCAGCTTGAGCTCATGGTTGTCCGAGGTCTGCAGCAGCAGGCCCGAGCCGATGCGCTTGGACTCGATGGCGTTGCGGCCGTTGTCCCAGTCGGTTGCGCCGCCGGCGGGCAGAGCGATCTTCATCAGGCGCACATTGACCTTGGCCTTGAAGATTTCCAGGGCTTCGGCGCTGAACTCGGGAGCCATCAGCACTTCGACGAACTGCTTGGACACGGCTTCGGCAGCGGCCTTGTCCACAGCGCGGTTGAAGGCGATGATGCCGCCGAAGGCGCTGGTGGGGTCGGTCTGGAAGGCCTTGGAATAGGCTTCGAAGGCGTTGGCACCCACGGCCACGCCGCAGGGGTTGGCGTGCTTGACGATCACGCAGGCAGGGGTGTCAAAGCTCTTGACGCATTCCCAGGCCGCGTCGGCGTCGGCGATATTGTTGTAGCTCAGCTCCTTGCCCTGCAGCTGCACGCCCGTGGCCAGCGAGCCGGGAGCGGGGTACAGATCGCGGTACCAGGCGGCTTGCTGGTGGCTGTTTTCACCGTAGCGCAGATCCTGCACCTTGATGAAATGGCCGTTGGACTGGCCGCCGAACAGGGCGCGCTCGGGCACATATTCTTCGCTGAGCTTTTCGTCTTCGAACTTGACGCTAGACAGATAGTCGCTGATCGCTCCGTCGTACTGGGCAATGCGGTTGAAGGCCGCCACGGACAACGCAAAACGCAGCTTGTCGGACAGCTTGCCATTCGCCTTGAGTTCGGCCAGCACGGCTTCGTACTGGTCGGCAGCGGTCAGAACGCCCACATCCTTCCAGTTCTTGGCAGCGGAACGCACCATGGCGGGGCCGCCGATATCGATGTTCTCGATGGCGTCGGCCAGCGTGCAGCCAGCCTTGGCCACAGTGGCTTCAAAGGGGTAGAGGTTCACGACCAGCAGATCGATGGTCTCGATGCCATGTTCCTTCAAAGCAGCCATGTGCTCGGGCAGTTCGCGGCGAGCCAGCAGACCACCGTGCACCATGGGGTGCAGGGTCTTGACGCGGCCGTCCAGCATCTCGGGGAATCGGGTGACTTCGGCCACTTCGGTCACGGGCAGGCCCACGCCTGCCAGCAGCTTGGCGGTGCCACCGGTGGACAGCAGCTGCACGCCAAGAGCGTGCAGGGCTTGCGCAAATTCGACGATACCGGTCTTGTCAGAGACGGAGATCAGAGCTTTCATGGGCGTCAATTCAAAGTTTGGATAAAAACAAGCTGCAAGTGCAGATATATCAGGCGCTTGCAGCTATGGATTCGGTAGCTTCGTCGTTCAGAGCAACTCGTGATCGACCAGTTTTTTGCGCAGGGTGTTGCGATTCAGGCCCAGCCATTCGGCGGCACGCGACTGGTTGTTGTCGGCCTGGCCCATCACCACTTCCAGCAACGGTTTTTCGACAAGACGAATCACCATGTCATAGACATTGGCCGGTGTTTCGCCCTCGAGATCGCGGAAATAGCCCTCCAGGCTATCGCGAACGACTTGTTCTAAATTCTGATTGCTCATGCAGCCATTTCTGCCGGTTCGTCCAGCTCGCTGCTTGCTTCAGCAGCGGCCGTGGCCGCCGGGATCCGCTCCATCTGCTGCCCCAGGGCATCCAGATAGTCGGCCACGGCCTGCCATTGCACCGCACAGTCCTCAATAGTGTTGATGTGTTTTCTGAACTCTTCCCCGCCCGGCAGAGCTCGCAGATACCACGCAATATGCTTGCGGGCGCTGCGCACGCCGACTCCCTCGCCATACAGGCTGTAGTGATCTTGCAAATGTTCGAGCAGCAGACGACGCAGCTCGGCCACCAGAGGAGGAGCCAGATGCTCGCCCGTGGCCAGAAAGTGCGCGATCTCGCGAAAGATCCACGGCCTGCCCTGGGCTGCACGGCCGACCATGATGGCGTCCGCCCCCGTATAGGCCAGCACATCGCGGGCCTTTTCAGGGCTGTTGACATCGCCATTGGCCACCACGGGCACTTTGACGGCCTGCTTGACGGCCGCAATCGTGTCGTACTCGGCAAAGCCCTTGTAGCCCTGCTCGCGCGTGCGGCCGTGCACGGTCAGCATCTGGATGCCGACATCTTCAAACTGGCGCGCCAGCAGAACTGCGTTCTTGCGCGTATCGCACCAGCCTGTGCGCATCTTCAGGGTGACGGGCACGTTGTAGGGACGTGCTGCCTCCACCACGGCCTGGGCAATTTCCACGGCCAGCGGCTCGTTCTGCATCAGAGCGGAACCCGCCCATTTGTTGCAGACCTTCTTGGCCGGACAGCCCATGTTGATGTCGATGATCTGCGCGCCGCGCTCGATGTTGTAGATGGCAGCCTCGGCCATCATGGGCGCTTCGGTGCCGGCAATCTGGACCGAGATCGGCCCAGGCTCGCCTTCATGGTTGGCACGGCGACTGGTCTTGAGACTGTTCCACAAGTCCTTGCGGCTGGTCACCATCTCGCTGACCGCATAACCGGCCCCCAGTGCCTTGCACAGCTGACGAAACGGCCGGTCCGTCACACCCGCCATGGGAGCGACAAACAGACGATTTGCCAATGGAATATGACCAATGTGCAGGGCGGGCATGGAGAGAGTTTGGTTTCTGCGGCAGGCAATGTCTGGCACAGACCGGGCGCTGGAAAAGAGGGGGCAATTATACCTGCTCAAATTTTCAGCAAAACCAAACTCCATGCATCACCCTGCGAGGCGAGTCACTATCGGGCAATGCAGCACCGGCGTCTCAGTTTTTACGCACCGGCATATCAAAGTACTGCTCGGGATAGGGCTCGCTGACCAGCGTGTAATGCCACCACTCCTCTGGCAGGTTCTTCCATCCGTTGCGCTGCATCAGGCTACGCAGCCAGCGGCGGTTGTGCTGCACATCGGGCGATTGCTGGGCATTGTCGGTATGCGACTGCTCGTCAAAGAGATCGAAGGGCGTTCCCATGTCCACTTCGATACCGTCGGCCAGCGGGCCACGCACCAGCTTTCTGGCGCGCTTGGCATCCACCACCAGCAGCGTCATGTCCACGGTGCTGGCACGGCTGTGACCCGATTTCTCGGCGATATAGCCACGCTTGAAGAGCTCGCTCTTGGGCACGCGCGGGTAATACATGTCCTTGTTTTTCTGATCGGCCATATCGCGCCCCCAGCGCACAAAGTCGTCGACGGCCGCCTGGGGTCGGTAACAGTCATAGACCTTCAGAGCCAGCCCCTGTCCAGCCAGTTCCTTTTGAACAGCTGCCAGAGATTCGGCAGCCACGCGGCTGAGCCAGCAAACCCCGGCTTCGTAGCCAGCCACGGGGCGGCCCATGAAGTTGTGCTTGGAGACATAGCGCATGTCCTGCTTGATGCCGGGCGCCAGCGTCGCCAGCGGCACCAGATCGGCAGCCACCGTGACCGCTGATCTGGCATCGGACGGCGCGATGGTCTTTATGTTCGATGCGCAACCAGCTATCAAAAGCAAAACGACCGCCAGGCCTGCGGCCTGACTCGATCGCATCATTTTTTTTTAGAGGGCTGAAAGCCATTCCTACTCCCATTGATCTGGCGTTACCGGATAACACCTGTGTACGCATTTGGATAAGAAACCATATATCAACAGCCTCCAACTATGGCCGATGACCGAGAAATGACAGGATGCAAAGTTCAGGGAATTGAGCGACCCGCCTAAACTAGCCGCCCTATGGAAGCGTGGATACATCAGTTGCTGCAATGGCTGGCCCTGCCGGAGCTGGGCCTTAGCACCGTGTTTGTCGTGGCCCTGGTCTCGGCCACCCTGCTGCCGCTGGGTTCTGAGCCCGTGGTGGCCGCACTGGTCTCAGCCAACCCCGATCTGTTCTGGCCCGCCATTGTGGTCGCCACGGCGGGCAACACGCTGGGTGGGGCCATCAGCTGGTGGATGGGACTGGCCGCCAACCAGGCCTGGAACAAGGCCAAAAAGCTGCGCCGACATGGAGAGCCGCCGCCCCAGAACATGCACCACAAGTCACGCTGGAACCGCATCGCCCGTTACTGGCTGCGCAAATACGGCGCCAAGGCCTGCCTGCTGAGCTGGCTGCCCGTCGTCGGCGACCCGCTATGCGCGGTCGCCGGCTGGGTGCGCCTGCCTTTCTGGCCCTGCGTCGCCTATATGGCAGTTGGAAAATTCCTGCGCTATACCTTGATGACGGCAGGCCTGCACCAGATCATCCTGCGGTTTTTCTAGATCAGAACTCGGTGTGCAAACGCACAGCCAGTGCGTTGACGGGCCCACGGTCCGCGTTGTATGCAGGGTTGCGGATATGCTGCCAGTCAAAGCTGATGCTGGATTGTTTGCTGATCCCCACGCTGTAGAACATCTCGAGAATATTCTCGGGCTTGTAGTTCAGACGCCCGTCACCAATGAACGCCCCCACCCCGCCCTCTGCCAGATACTGACGGTGCGTGGACGAGAGGAAATTGCGCGCCACGCCTATGCCCAGCGTATCGTTCGCCCGTCCCCATTTGCGCCCCTGGATCAGCAGACCCGCAGAAAGAGAACGGTCGATTTCCGTGAAGGCATAGATTTCCGTCTTGCCATCGGCCCAGCTGCCACGGGCAAAAAGACCCACGTCATCACTCAGCGCCTGCTCCAGGTTGATGCCGAAGCCTTGCTTGCTTCTGGCACCGTAGCGCGCAACATTCAGATCCGGCACCGCCCCGGTCTGCGTCGCCAGGTTGAGTGCGTCGTCATAGCGCGTCATCACGGCGTGGTTGCGAAAGACCAAAGCACGCAACTTGCCCGGTTGGCCCGCCAGCGTGTGCGCGTGGGCTACTTCCAGCTGATCGCCGTAGTGTTTGAAAATTCGATAGTCCAGCGGCTGGCCGTTGGGCTCCTTGGGCTGGATGAAGCGACCGAAGCGCACCTCCCAGTCGTCGTGAAACCACTCCAGCACCGCCCCCCAGCTGTAACCTCTGGCATCTGCGGCATAGTCAAACGCGCCTTGAGTCATCAGCGACCAGTTCATGAACTGCGTGCGCGGATCATGGCTGTAGCGGTTGTCGTCAAAGATATCGATGACCGCCAGATTGCCCACCGTGAGCACAGTACGACGCTTGTCCACCATGCCCGCCAACTGCCTTGCCTCCGACTCCACCGCCTCTTGCTCGCCGCCATGACTCCAGGTCTGGCGCAAGAATGCACGGGCGCGATAGAGCTTCAATCTTGCTCCCGAAGTTTTGGCCAATTCCCCATTGGTAAAGCCACCCAGGCCTGCCAGTCCCGACAGAGGAATGCCCTGCGCGCCTTCCAGATCAAGATAGACCTCCCCCCCCGGCCCATGGACGGTATCCAAGAGATGCAGTGGTCGTGAAGGAATAACTGCGCTCGCGCCCCGGCAACAGGCTTTTCTCTCCGGTATAGGGTGCAGAAAAGGACGGCTTGCGCTGCCAGACATAGGTGGCCTGGAACTTGGCATTCCACCTCTCAGGCTCTGTGTTTACCCCACCCGCATCAGCTGCTGACGCTGCTGCAGAGGCTTCTTCACTGCCTGCATGGACTTGCTCTGCACTCTGCTGCGCATGAGCAGGCAGCCCCCATATCATGCACAAGGACATCAAACTGCCCGTGCAAAGCTTGGCGAAACCAATTTTGTTATTGAATGTTCTTTGCTGACGCATTGACCGCTCCTGGCGAACCCGCCATTGTGAACTGGCAAACCCGCACACGCTCCAGAAAATTCATGCGCAATCTGCACATGGAAACCGACACGAACAATTCTTACGTTCGCCGTACCGGCACCCGCGACGCCTGCTGCGCCCGCGAAGTGCCAGTCCGGCAGGCCAACCATGTGGCTGCCATCAGCGGATGCTCAGCTTCTCCAGCATGCGCACCAGCTCGGCAACCGAGCCAGCTTCCATCTTGCGCATGGCTTGAGATCGCCTGACTTTGATGGTGATTTCGCTGACATCCAGCTCTCCCGCGATCTGCTTGTTGAGCATGCCTCGCACCACGCCAATCAACACCGACTGCTCCCCACTGGACAGCGAATTCCAACGCGAACGCAACTCCAGCAACTGCCCATCCTGCGCACGGCGCTGGCGATCAAGGGCAATACCTTGCTGTATGGCATCGAGCAAGTCCTGATCGCGAAACGGCTTGGTCAGAAACTCTATGGCCCCGGTCTTCATGGCCTCCACGCTCATGGGAATATCGCCATGGCCGGTGATGAAGATGGTCGGGAAACGCAGCCCCTGCTCCAGCATCTGGCGCCTGAACTCCATACCGCTCTGGCCCGGCATGCGGATGTCCAGCACCAGACAGGCCGGCCCCTCGGGCGGGCTCAGCTCCAGATGGGCGAGAAAGTCGCGCGTCGCACCGAAGGCGGACACGGCCAGTCCCACGGAGAGAAGCAAATCCTCGATGGCCGCGCGCACCGAGGCATCGTCATCGATCACATACACGGTTTCGAGCTCAGCCAAGCTTGTGTCCTCCTGATGCGGGATCACCCGAGGCGGCGAGAGCCGCGATGGTCACATGAAACACGGCGCCGCTGTGCCCGTCCTCTCGCTCTGTGGCCCAGATCCGGCCACCGTTAGCCTCGGCCATGTGGCGACTGATGTTCAACCCCAGACCCATGCCCTCACGCTTGGTGCTCCAGAAGGCATCGAACAAATGGCTTTTGGCCAGCGGCGATAGCCCCTCTCCCGCATCGGTGACTGTCAGCACCAGCTGCTGGCCCAAGGCCTGGGTAGCCACGGCAATGCGCCGCTGCACGGCCGGCGTTTCCTGCATGGCGTCCATGGCGTTGAGCAGCAGATTGCCCAGCACCTGCAAAAACTGCACTCGGTCGCACCAGGCCGGCGCCAGACCCGGCGCCAGTTGCAGGTCCATGGCAATGGCGCGCTGGTTCAGGTCCGCGCCCGACAGATTCACCATCTCGCGCACTGCCTCGTTGAGATCGAACTTCTGCTTGCTCGGTGCCTCGCCGCGCGCCATGGAGCGGATACGCGCAATGACCTCGCTGGCGCGCTGCGCATCACCCAGGATGCGCTCCAGCGCCTGACCGGCTTTTTCGAGATTCGGTGGCTGCTGAGCCAGCCAGCGCTGGCTGGCATTGCCGCTGGTGACGATGGCGGCCAGCGGCTGGTTGACCTCATGGGCGATCGAGGCCGTCACCTGTCCCAGGCTGGTGGCCTGAGTGATGCGCAGCAACTGGGTCTGTGCTGCGTGGGCCGCATTCTGGGCGGCCACCATCTTCAGGCCCAGATAGGCCGTGATAACGATGGCCAGGATGCTGATGCCCGTGTTGATGAGTCCGGTTCGGTAGGCGCCAGCCGGCGTCAGCGCAAAGCTGGCCAGGGTGAGCGCTATGCACAGCGCCGTGGTGCCTATCACCAGGCGCGGGCTGAACCAGCGCACCGCCACGAGGATGACGGCCGTGTGGAACACGGCCGCGGCCACCGCATACTCGGTCAGCGTATCCAGCGCGAAGATGGCTGCCATGGTCGCTGCCATGCCGGCCAGGATCAGGGCCCGGCGCAGATGCAGGAAGCGTTGCGGTTTGGCTGTCATGGCATGCAGGGCGGATCTCAGAGCGTGAAAGACCCGTTGATTGTGGCGCAAGATGCGCGCACGCTAGCCCTGCCCGCCTACTCCACTCATCACAGCGCGGGCCGCTGGCCTATGCTCAGTTGCAGATCGACCGTAGCCTTGGCCAGATCAGCATTGGCCTGCAGATAGCCGAGGTAGGCATCATCGGCCGAGCGCTGGGCCGACAGCAGCTCCAGCAATGAAGCCTGGCCGTGACGGTAGGACAGTCGGATGCTCTCGAGCACGCGCTGCGCATCCGCCAGCACATTGCTGCGATAGCGCTCCACATTCTCCTGCGCCGCCGCGAAACGGAAGTAGGCGGAGCGCACATCAGCCTCGGCCTTGTGCTGCGACTGCTGCAGCCCCAGCATGGCCTGGGTCACGATGGCCTCGGCCTGCAACACCTCACCGCGGTTCAGGCGCGAGAACGGGATGGGCACGCTCACCGAGACCGACAACATGCGCGAGCGGTTGTTCGCATCGAAGACATTGCCTTTGGCGTCCACACCCGCAGACGTGGCTGGTATGGCGGTCAATCCCACGGCCAGCGTGGGATTGACCCAACGGTTGGCCTGGGCCAGGCCGGCATTGTCGCGCGCATTGTCCAGCGTGGCCTGGGCCACGCGCACATCGCTGCGCACATGCAGAGCCTGGGTCACCAGGACATCGATGTTCTTGTCGTTCGCAAAGGGCTGGAAATCGCATTGCAGCTCGTCGGTGCCGAAAATCTCCAGGATCTTGCGCCCCAGCGGCACGCTCAGGGCCAGACGTGAGGTCTGGGCATCGGCCCGCGCCTGCGTCACGTCGGCCTGGAACTGGTCGCGCTCCACGCGCGACTGCCGCCACTCTACGGTGCCGACGTCGCCGGCCTTGCGTCGCACCTCGTTGGCCTTGACCACATCGGACAGAGCATTGAGCGTCTGCTCCTTGCGCTCCAGCGCCTGGCGATCGCGGCAGGCCTGTGTGAAGTCCTGGGCAGCATCGGAGAACAGCTGGGTGCGGAATCCCTCGACCTCAGCCTCGGCCAGCCGCACCTGGCTGCGTGCGGCGCGAATGCGAGCCGAGCGCTTGCCGCCGGTCTCCAGCTCCATGCTGAGTTCATAGGTCCGATTCTGCGGGCGCGGCAGGCCGCTATTGACCTGCTCGCGCGCAGCGCCCAGCGAGAGCTGGGGATCGGGTCGTATGCCCGCGATGCCGACGCCAGCCCGGGCCGACACCACGTTCTGCTGCTGTGATTGCAGGTCCAGGCTGTGCTGCTCGACAGCGCTCAGATAGTCGCTGAAGCGCAGCCCGGCGGCGGCGGGCGGCGCCGCGGCCTGAGCCAATGCCGTGCCACCCAGGCCCAGCGTCGCCAGCAGCAGAGCCAGGCGCTTGAGGGAAAGAAAGGGAAATTGCATGGTGCTTCCAAGTTGGTAGGTATCGCGCGGGCCCGGACTCAGGGGGCCATGCGCTCTGCGGCGGCCGATGTCATCACCGGAGCGGCATCCTCGTCGTCGAGTTCCCCGCGCTCGGCCGCTCGCCGGCGCTTGCGCTCAAGCGCACGCTGGGCACGCAGCTCGATCACGTAATAGAGATTGGGCAGCAGCAGCAGGGTAAGCAAGGTGGCGCTGGCCAGACCACAGACCACCACGGTGGCCAGCGGCCGCTGCACATCACTGCCCAGGCCCGTAGCAAGCATGGCCGGCATGAGACCGAAGGCTGCCACCGTGGCCGTCATCAGCACCGGACGCATACGGCTTGATGCCCCCTCGAGCACGGCATCGCGCAACTCCAGACCGTCCTCGCGACGCAGCCGGTTGATCTGCGAAACCATGAGCACGCCCGACAGCACGGCCACACCGAACAGCGCGATGAAACCCACGGCACTCGAGACATTGAGCGTCATGCCGCGCAGATGCAGTCCGGCAAAGCCGCCGATCATGGCCAGCGGCACCACGCCCAGCACCAGCAGCGGCTGGCGCAGATTGCCGAACTCGCCGAACAGCAGCACCAGCATGATGCCCAGCGTCAGTGGCAGGATGACCAGCAGCCGTGCCTCGGCACGCTGCAGGTTCTCGAACTGGCCGCCCCACTCGATATGGGTCTTCTGGTGGTCGTACTGGAGCTGGGCATCGAGAGCCTCATGCGCATCCTTGAGGAAGCCCGCGAGATCACGGCCGCGCACATTGAGCTTGACCAGAATGTGGCGCTCGCCGCCCTCGCGCACGATCACGCTCTGTCCCACCGTGGTGCTGATGCGCGCCACATCGGCCAACGGCACCTGGGCGCCATTGGCAGCGGCCAGACGCAGCGCGCCTATGGCTTCGGGGTCACTGCGAGTGCCGGGCGCGAAGCGCACCGTCATGTCGTAGCTGCGTTCACCCACGTAGAGCTGGCCTATGGAGGCCCCACCCACACCTGTGGAGATCAGCTGGGCCACATCGGCCGCGTTGATGCCGTAGCGCGCGGCTGCCGCACGGTCCAGGTCTATGCGCAGATTGGGCAGCGGCGGCTCGATGTCCACGGCCACATCGGCCGCACCGGGCACCTTGGACAGAATGCCCACCATCTCGTCGGCCACGCGCCGGTCCTCGCCCAGGTCCTGGCCGTAGACCTTCACGGTCAGGTCGCTGTGCGCCCCCGAGAGCTTGTCCTGCACGCCGTCGATCATGGGCTGCATGAAGCCCACGGTATAGCCAGGCATCCTCTCGAAGTGCTCAGCCATCTTGGCAATCAGTTGCTGCTTGTTCAGGCCCGACTTCCATTGATCGTAAGGATGCAGGCCCACGCTGGCCTCGATGTGCGAAGGCGTCCAGTAATCGGTGCCGTCGTCGTTGCGTCCAGTCTGGGTCACGACATAGGACACCTCGGGGAACTCCAGCGTGGCCCGACGCAGCTCGTCGGCCATGTCGCGGGCTTTGTCCAGCGTGATGCCGGGAGGCATCTGCACCTGCAGCCAGATCGAGCCCTCGTCCAGATAAGGCAGGAAGTCGCGGCCTATGGTGCCGGCCAGCAGCACCAGCGCCACCATCGCCGCCGCCACGGCCCCTACCAGCCAACGCATCTTCCCCACAGCGTCGCTGAGAAAGCGGTCATAGCGCTCGCCCAGGAAGTAGAGCACGGGGTTGTGGAAGATCTTGCGCGGACGGCGAAAGGCCATCCAGGCCAGGCCCGGCGTGAGCAGCAGCGCCACGGCCAGCGCTCCCACCAGGGCCGCCCCCACGGCACTGGCCATGGGCGAGAACAGCTTGTACTCGATGCGCTCGAAACCGAACAGCGGCAGATAGGCAGCGGCGATCACGCACATGCCGAAGAAGATGGGGCGCGCCACCTGCAGCGTGGCCGAGATGGCATCGCGCGGCGTCAAGGGCTTGTCCTTCTGGGCCTCGCGGCGGCGCAGAATGTTCTCGACCACGACCACAGCACCGTCCACCAAAATACCGAAATCTATGGCTCCCAGCGACAGCAGATTTGCCGGGATCCTGGCGTGATGCATGAAGACGAAGGCCAGCAGCAGCGCCATGGGAATCGTCAGCGCCACGATCAGCGCCGCGCGCGGGCTGCCGAGGAACAGCAGCAGCACCAGGGTCACGACGATCATGCCTTCGGCCAGGGTCTTGCCCACGGTATGCGTGGTGCGCTCGATCAGCGTGGTGCGGTCCAGATAGGGCACGACCTTGACGTCGGGCGGCAGCAGCTTCTCGTTGAGCTCCTTCACTGCGGCATGGATGCCTGCCAGCGCCTTGGAGGGGTTCGCGTCCTTGAGCAGCAGCACGATGCCTTCCAGCGTGTCGGAGTTGTCGTCCTTGCCCAGAATGCCGCGGCGCTCCACATTGCCATAGGTCAGGCGCCCCAGGTCCTTGACCAGAATCGGCGTGCCGTTGTCCGAGGTCTTGACCACCACATTGCCCATGTCGTCGAGCGATCTCAGCAGGCCCACGCCGCGCACCACATAAGAGACTTCGCCACGGTCTATGACGCTGCCGCCGCCGCTGGCGTTGTTGGCATTGAGGGCCTCGATCACCTGGGACAGGGTCAGCCCGTACTGCAGCAGGCGCGCGGGGTCGAGTTCGAGCATGAACTGCGTGGTCAGGCCGCCAAAATTCGTCACGTCCACCACGGACTGTGCTTTCTTGAGGCGCGGAATCACCACCCACTGCTGCAGCTCGGACAACTCGCGCAGGCTGTGTGTGGGGCTTTCCAGCGTATAGCGGTAGACCTCGCCCGTGGGCGAGCTGTAGGGGTCGAGCGCGGCGCGCGCGCCATAGGGAAGATCGACCTCGTCCATGCGCTCCTTGAGGCGCTGGCGCGCCCAGTAGCCATCGACCCCATCCTCGAACACCACGGTGATCAGCGACAGGCCGAACAGACTGCGCGAACGCAGCACATGCATGGCCGGTGTGGCCAGCAGCGCACGCTCCAGCGGAATCGTGATCTGCTGCTCGATTTCCTCGGCCGCCAGACCCGGCACCTGGGTGACGATCTGCGAGGTCACATCGGCGATGTCGGGATAGGCCTCGAGCGGCAGCTGCTTCCAGCTGAACCCGCCATACAGGGCTGCAAAGATGAAGATCAGCCACACCACGCCGCGACGTGCAAAACTGAGATTGACGATGCGCTCTATCATTGCAGCAGCACTCCACCGTTGACGACGATGCGCTCGCCGGCCGCCAGGCCCGAGCGGATCTCCACCTTGCCATCCTGTTGCACGCCGACCTGCACGTCGCGTGGCTCAAAGCGGGCGCCCTTGTCCGTGCGCCCCTTGTCTACGAACACCCGTGAGCTCACATTGCCCTGGAGCAGCGCCGTGGTCGGCACCATGAGGGCGTCACGACCCGGTCCGTCGAAGCTCACGCGCGCAAACATACCCGGGCGCAACCGCCCTTCGCGGTTGTCCACGGCCACGCGCACCTTGACGCTGCGCGTGGCGGCATCAACGATCTCACCCACGTATTGCACACGGCCTTCGAGCTTGAGGTCGGGATAAGCGGTCAGCGCGATATGCGCTTGCTGGCCCACATCCACATGGGCTAGGTCGCGCTCGGGCACGCTGGCGCTGAGCCAGACCTTGCTGAGATCGGCCACGGTCATCACCGAGGCATTCACGTCGTTCCAATAGCCGCCCTGCGAGCCCGCCATTTCCACCACGCGTCCGCTGATCGGCGACTTGATCACATAGCTGCCGCGCGAGCTGGCCTGCACATCGGCACCAAGCTGAGCCAGGCGGTCGCTCGCAGCGCGCGCATCGGCGCTGGCTGCGGCCAGCGCCTGCTGCGCGGCCTCGTAGTCCTTGCGCGCCGCGATCTCGGCATCAAACAATAGCTTCTGACGGTCGAACTCCTGACGCGCCAGCAGCAGCGCGGACTGGGCCTTGGCATTGTCCGCCCGAGCGACCGAGATATCGGAGGAGTCCATGGTGATCAAGGCCTCGCCGACCTTGACCGGGTCGCCGAGCTGTCGATGCAGATGCACCAGCCGGCCCGCGACCGGAGGCGTGATCTTGACCATCTTTTCAGGCTCGGCCTCGATATTCGCCGGCGCCGAGATCAGGGTTTGGACCTGCTCCTGGGTGGCCTGTGCCAGCTTCAGCTGCGCCAGCACTGGAGATTGCGACGGCACCACGACCAGATTGCCTTCGCGGCGCAGCGCAGTCCGGCTATCGGCAGCAGCGGCCGGCGTCTGTTTGTCGCCGTTGCAGGCAGCGAGTGCCAGGCACAACAGCAGGCAGGCAGGCCCCACGGGACTGCAGGAGTTCAGGGCTTGTTTCATAAGCAGCAAACAATGGCATCGATATGGCCAGGGCAGGTCCCGGCCCAGGATTGATCCTGTCTCGCCCTCGCAACTTCTTGAATACAGAAGCAGCTTTGCAGCAGGACAGAGAAGCGGGAGAGCATGAGGAAGCCGCGCGCCATAGCGCCGTCAAGGAATGGGCATCCAAAGGTAGCTTCTTCATGCGATGGGCGGCAAAGCATGCCGCCGTGGCGCCAGGGTCTGGTGCCCTGATCCCCGCCTTTGATTATCAAACCCGCCAGTCGACAAAGCGAGCCTGCCTTGGGAAGAGAGGCTTGGCTTTTGGTTGGCCCCAGCTATACCTTCGTATAGCTAACTCGTCATATGCCTGAAACAGAACAGGCCACCTTTGCAGGTGGCCCGTCACGAACATGGACATCCGGAGTCAACCGCTGACTTGCGCTCAATCAACCGTGAGCCCGAGCTGCGCGGTCACGGCCGCATAGCGCTCGATATCGGCTGCGATGAGCTTGCCGAACTGGGCGGTAGACTCCCCGGCCGGGGTATAGCCCTGCTCGCGCAGCGCCTGCTGCATCTCTGGCTCGGCCAGTATTTGCGTCAGCATCTGGTGCAGACGGGCGATCACAGGCTCCGGCGTGGCAGCCGGCGCCAGCAAGCCATGCCACTGCTCTACGGCAAAACCAGCCAGGCCCTGCTCGGCCATCGTGGGGACATCGGGCAAGGATGCGACGCGGGCCGGCGCCGTGACAGCGATGGCCCGCACGCGGCCTGCAGCTATCAGGGGCGCGGCGCTGCTGACCGTGACCACGGCCACAGGTAGCTGTGTTGCGGCTACTGCAGTGATGGCCGGGCCGCAACCCTTGTAAGGCACATGCTGGAGGCTTGCATGGGCGGCCTGAGCCAGCATCTCACCCGCCATATGCTGGGGCGTTCCGTTGCCGCAGGAGGCAAATGGCAAAGGCTGGCCAACGCTCGCTCCGGCCAGCGCATCGTGCAGATTGCGCACGCTGCTTTGGCTGGGAACCACCAGCACCGAAGCGATGCTGCCGACGTTGAACACAGCCTTGAAGTCCCGGCGTGGGTCGAAGTCCAGATGCCGGTAGACGCCGGGATTGATGGCAAACGAGCTGTTGGCCATGAGCAGCGTAGCGCCGTCGGGGGCTGCCTCGGCCACTGCGCTCGCTCCGATATTGCCGCTGGCGCCGGGCCGGTTCTCCACTACTACGGACTGGCCCAAACGCTGCTGCATGGCCGCGCCCAGGCGACGCGCCAGCAGGTCCGTGCCACCGCCTGGCGGAAAGGTCACAACGATGGTGATGGGCTTTTCAAGGCGCACGGCAGCCGCACCCGTGCGTGCCAGCCATAGCCCGGCAGCCGCACTGACCAGCGTTGCGGCCGCCAGAATCCAGGCTCCGCGCGCCCTAACAAACTGCTGTGTGATGGGCATAAGCGCTTTTCCTATTGATTTCCAGCGTCCACAAAACTGGCGCAACCCGGGCCAGGGGTTCCAAGCAAGGGCCGCCCCGCAGCAATGGCGCCGTCCCCCTTCCAGGGGGAAGCCGCGCAGCGGCTCAGGGGGGTATCTCATTTCAAGCGTCCAAGCCTATATCGAGCACGCGCGCGCTGTGCGTGAGCCAGCCCACGGCAATCTGGTCCACGCCCGTGGCAGCCACGGCAGCTGCGGTTTCGGGGGTAATACGCCCCGAGGCTTCGGTGATGGCCCGGCCCTTGCACATGCCGACCGCAGTGCGCAAATCATCCAGACCCATATTGTCCAGCAGCACTACATCCACGCCCAGTTGCAGCGCCACATCCAGCTGGGCCAGCGTATCCACTTCCAGCTCGATCTTGACCATATGTCCCACGCCGGCACGAGCACGCCCCACAGCCGTGGCGACATCGCCGGCCAGCGCAATGTGGTTGTCCTTGATGAGTACGGCGTCGTCCAGGCCAAAACGGTGGTTGCTGCCGCCACCGACACGCACGGCGTACTTCTGCAAGGCTCGCAGGCCCGGCATGGTCTTGCGCGTACAGGTCACTCGGGTGCCGAAGGGCTTGATGGCCTCTGCAATCGAATGCGTGGCGCTGGCCACGCCGCTGAGATGGCAAAGGTAGTTGAGCGCCGTACGCTCGGCCGTGAGAATGGCTCGGCTTTTGCCACGAATGCGGGCGATCTCCATGCCTGGCTGCAGCAGCGTGCCGTCTGCGCAGCGGACGTCAAACTCCATGCGAGCATCCATCAGCACAAAGGCCAGACGAGCCAGATCAAGTCCGGCCAAGATGCCATCCTGCCTGGCCACCAGACGCAACTCGCCCATCGCATCGGCAGGAACAATGGTGTCGGTGGTCAAGTCTGCGGCGCGTCCCAGATCTTCCAGCAAGGCCATGCGTACCAGCGGCTCCAGCATTACATCGGGCAGGGATGGGACGGGCAAGGCTGCAATTTTATTAATGCTCATTTTGAGTATTTTTAGTTCAATAAAAAACGCAAAGACTTCCAGATCGCTTTCAGGCCTTACGCAAACGGACTTATGCTAAGTCTGAGCATTATTTAAGTCAAGCCGCTTCCGCAGTTAAAACAGTCCTCCATCCCAAGAGTGGTTCAGGGGCTAATGACTTCTTGCCAGCGGCAGCTTGTTGCCAGCAATGGCGCGCTCCAGCATTACATTGCGTCGGAAGCGGAACAGCTTGGCCGGGCGGCCCGCACCTACGGCCGTCATCTGGCCTGTTTCCTCAACCAGCGCCTGCTGCTCGATCAGGCGCCGGAAGTTCTGCTTGTGCAAGCCGCGCCCCGCCAATGCCTCCACCGTCTGTTGCAACTGCAGCAGCGAGAATTCCTCGGGCATCAGCTCAAACACCACGGGCCGGTATTTGATCTTGGCGCGCAAACGGGCCATGCCGGTAGCCAGAATGCGGCGGTGATCATTACTCATGGCGGCACCGGGCAGCAATTCGGCCGCGCGTGCTTCATCGCCCTCGCCCCCGGCTTCGGGCACCACACCTGCCTCAAACAGCAGCTCGTAGCGCTGCAGAACCAGCTCCTCGTTCCATTCGTGCTCATCAAGGCCAAAAGTCATTGAAGCTCTTTGCCAGCGTGCGCTTCTAGCTACACTATCTGAAGCAGCTTCGCTCCAGGCATGCAGCGCTGGCGCAATGCGCTCGGCAATCACGCCGGGCATCCCGTCGCGCCAGTCCTCCCAGGGAAAGTAGCGGTACCAGTCCTGCCAGCCCGGCTGTGCGGCACCGACCTCATCCAGTTCCTGAGTCAGCGCCAGATAGCTGATGGAGATGACATGCATGCCCAGCTGCTGCGAGCGCTCCCGGTCTGCGAAGGTGTAGAGCTGCTCCACAAAGCCCAGAGGATGGTGGGTCTGTTTCTCCACCCAGGCACGCAAGCTGGCCTGCAGCGAGCGGTGGTTGCTGGTAAAAGGCCCGGCAGGCAAGGCTCGCCCGGACCCGGTGGTCAGGATACGGGGCTGGCCACCCGTGACGGCAACCAGCACTGCCACCAGATCGGCCTGCACGGAATGCAGTTCGGAATTGTTCAAACCACTCAAAAGCTATGAAGACGAGGACAGGGAGGAATAGCAAATTCTACGGTGAGGCAGCCCCTGTCCACGGCTTATCCAGACTCTTCCCCGAAAAGGTCAAGGAATCGCCCTGCGCCAGCAACTCGGGCGCTTGCACCAAAGGCATGTTCATCGACCCCGTGGCGATGGCCACCTGATTGCGCCCCCTATGCTTGGCCCTGTAGAGCGCCGCATCTGCGCGCTTGAGCAGATCGTCCTCGGTTTCGCCTGGCTCCCAGAGCCCAACCCCTAAAGAAATGGTGAAACGCCCCACCTCGGGATCTGCGCATTCCGCCACGGCACAGCGAATGCGCTCTGCCAGTCCTGCGGCCACACCGAGGCTGGCATCCGAGAGGACGATCAGGAACTCCTCCCCGCCCCAGCGCACGGCATGGTCATAGCGACGAACCTTGCCGGAAAGCACATGTGCCACCATCTTGAGCACGCGATCTCCGGCGACATGGCCAAAGCGGTCGTTGACCTGCTTGAAAAGATCGATATCGCCCAATATCACGCCATAAGGCCGCAGCTGATTCTGAGCCTGGAGCTGGTTGCGCTTGAGTTCGGTCTCGCCTGCATGGCGGTTGAGCAAGCCCGTCAGCTTGTCGCGGTTTGCGCGCTCGCGCAACTCCATCTCTCGCTGCACCATGCGGCTGATGTCCTTGGATGCCCCTACATAGTGGCTGATCTGCCCTGACTCGTCGCGCAGAGCTGCAATGCTTTGCTCGGCGTAGTACACGCCGCCGCTTTTGTGACGGTTGATGAAGGTGGCGCGAAAATTGTGGCCAAGACTCAATGCTTCCTGCAACTGGGCATAGAACTCCGGCTCATGCAGGCCCGAGCGCAGCATCTCGGTGGGCTGGCCCAGCAGTTCCGCCGCGCTATAGCCCGTGAGAGCTTCAAAAGCCTGGTTGACAAAGACGATGGTGGAGTCGCGATCCGTGATCAAGATGCCGTCATTGGTCGCATTCAATGCCCTGGCGAGCAGCGCGCGCTCCTGCTCGGCCTGCACACGCTCCGAAATATCGCGCTGCACCGCCACAAAGTGCCGAATGACGCCCTTCTCATCACGCACGGGGGAAATATTCCACTCCACGTGGTAGGTGCTGCCGTCCTTGCGGTAGTTCACCACACTGCCCTGAAATGGCAGGCCTTGCTCCAGAGACTCATGCAAACGCTGCAACACCAGTTGATCCGTCAGCGGCCCCTGCAACATGCGCGGCGAGCGGCCCAGAAGCTCTGCTTCGGTGTATCCGGTCATCTCGCACATGGCTGCATTGCAGTACTCGATGACAGCCCCCTCTCCATCCAACCTGGCATCGGTAATCATCACTGCGCAAAAGGACTGAGCCATGGCGATCTCCAGCAACTGGCCGGTGATCGTTCGCTTTGCGATGGCATTGGCACGAATCATGTTTGAACCTCGAGCGCGCTTGCAGTCGTGAAGGCTCATTATTCGTTACTTTGCGTCACTTGCGTATACCAAAAACATCAGCATCTCAGCTTGCCCACGCCAAGCTGCCCTCGGCTGTGCAGCCACTAGGCCATAAACCGGAAATTTCCGGGCTTTTCCCGTTGGCTGAGCTGCCCGCTTCCCTTCCCGCGCTCATTACCCATGGTCAGGGACATCGATAGCTCAAACCACGCATATCCGATACCTGCATGGCACGAATACTGAACACCGCCTCGGGATGCAATCGGATGGATGGCAGCTGCCAGCTTCTGGCCGACCGTAATGGGAACACAGGGCAGCCCCCTAACACCTGGTTTTGCATTGCCGAAGCCACCGAGCGGCAAACCGGGGGGAAGGCTGCAACTCCAGTGGCGTGCCACAGTCATTTCCATGATTCCTGGAAGCAATCATCAATGGAAAGAAAGCATGGTTGCCGGCTTCAAGGGCAAGACCGTTCTGGTGACCGGCAGTGGCTCCGGCATAGGCCGGGGCACGCATCGTGACTGCCGAAATCCAGCTCTAGCGCGAATGATCATCTCCCGGCCTCCCAGGCTTTTCAGCGGGAGTTTTCGACATGTGACGACCGAGAACATACGGGTCTTTATAGAATCGGGCATGGATATCGACAAGATCAAGGGCCGTCTGGCCTTTCTGCAAGAAGCGGAAAAGCTCAAGAGCGTGCTCCGAAGCGCACACACGTCGACAGGCAGGACGGAGAGTACCGCCGAACATACTTGGCGCCTGTGCCTGATGGCGATGACATTCGAGGACGAGCTGGCCGGCATGGACATGCTCAAGCTGCTGAAAATGTGCCTTGTGCATGATTTGGGCGAAGCGATTCACGGAGACATTCCTGCCATCGAAAAAGACCAGCACCCTGACAAAAGCGAGCAGGAAAAGGCCGACCTGCTGCATCTCACACGCTCTCTCGATAAGTCGCACCAAGCCGAGATCCTCTCGCTTTGGCAGGAGTATGAGGATGCCGCATCGCCCGAAGCCAAAGCCGTAAAGGCACTGGACAAGCTGGAGACCATTCTTCAGCACAACCAGGGAGCCAACCCGGCCGACTTCGACTACGGATTCAATCTGACCTACGGTCAGAAGCACACCAGCGCCGAACCTCTGTTTTCATTGATGCGCAGGATCCTCGACGAAGGCACACGCCAGAGAATGGCCGAAGCCTCCCGCAATCCTGGCCAGTCGCTCTAGGCCACCGTCAAGCGACTGCCGGCAAGGCATTTCTTGTCTGAGAGTGAGTGTTGCAAAGCAGCCCTTGGTCGTCGCAATCGAGCTGCTGCATCGTGCTCGGGTGAGCAGCAGCGTACGGGAATCGACAATCACAGCAGTTGGAATGGTTCGACTGCTCCCCAAAACCTGACTCTTCGATTTTTCATACGGCCTCAGTCGAGCACAGTCGCGGCTTTGGGCCAGAAGCTTGCGGCCGCAAACCTCAGCCTCTGGACAGATATGCAGCGGCAGCATCGAATCGAAACATCAAGCAGCACTCCTACCTGGCAAACGCATGATCTTTGGGGGCTTCGAGCCTTCAGTCGAAGTGAAGACCTGAGGCTAGCCTTCGGGCCGACCGCTGCCCGTGACCCGCTCAAGCATGCCGGTCATCTCCTTGCGCAAACTTGGCCAGTCAAGCGCAGCACTCGCAGCTTGCCTGCCGAAAGCATGCCGCCTGCGTCTGGCGAAGATGTCGCATAGCTTAGCGGGGAGCCTGTGATTCGGAGATTGCATTGCTGGCCGCCGAATCAAGGCAGACCTGGCTTTTCGCAGGTGTCTCAACACTCGGTTCACCGGAATGCCAGAAGGCTCTCACAGAATCGAGCATGGCGGGCTTTCGCTGCGGCGGCGCTGCCCTGATGCTGCCGAGGCTGATGAATCCGGCCAGATACTCGGTGGACTCGACCCCCAGCTCAGAGCAAAGCAAAACGTCGAAGCAGCGCTCTCCGCTGAGCATGATGGCACCAAAGCCGAGTTGATGCGCGGCATTCAGCAGGTTGCCCAGCGCTGAGCCGGCTGCCAGCCATTGTTCACGCTCCGGCACCCGCATGCGCAGCTTGGGCGAAATGATGAAAGCGAGCAAAGTCGGGCTGCGTGTAGCGTGCTCACGCGCACGCCTGAGGTCCTCACTGGAGGCGAGAGGGTCGCGGCGCAATTTCTCCTGTTCGAATAAATCTGCCAGGCGCGCTCGAGAATCCGCGGGAAACACCAGTACACGCCAAGGATGCAGACCACCATGATCTGGTGCTCTCAACGCCGCCTCGATCATCAGGTCAATCTCCTGGCTATCCGCTCCAGGTGCCTCAAGTCGCTTCGGTGAGACGGAGCGTCGATCCAGAAGAGGGGCAATTGCCTTTCTGCTGTTCGAAACCGCAAATACATGCTTGAGGGTGGAAATGGCCTCCGACAAGCCTTGAGCCCAGACAACGACCTTCTCGCCTTCAGTCGTGAACCCTTGAAAGACTGTCCCGGTTTTCACAAGGGAACAGCCGTACTCGCGTTCGGCTTCTGCCACAGCTTTCTTCAACTGCGCTTGAGAGATTTGGCATGCAATTGCTGCTGCCGCCCAGTCCTGCTCCCGATGGAGGGCCAGAAGGTAGGAAATGTGATCTTGCTTCACTAAAGCCCTCTACTAAACATGATCGTCGCGAAGTACGAACACGGCATTGGTTATTCGAACCAGCTTATGAACGGTGATCTGGGCAAGCCATGTTCGTCATGTCTTTGCACATAAAGCGCACATCTTCGTGAATCAATGTCTTCCCTTGCAAAGCTGCGCGCCTGCTTGCGCAAATCTTTGAGGGGAAGATGTAGCGTTCAGTCTGCAGCCCCTGAATATCGAACCAAAGGACGCAGCATGGGTTTGAGCGGATCAGGCGTGTTGTCCAGCTCGGACAGGGCATCCGCCTGTTCATACAAAGCCGCAGTCACGCCTGGCGAGTACGCCTGGTGCAGGTTGGCCACTTCAAGGCGGGTATACAGAGCAGACGCGATAGCCTTGCGGTGCTCTGGCCGCTCGAGATGGAGCCCCCAGATTGACTCCTCCAACAGTATCTCCAGCACTTGCAGCCGCTCTTCAACGCTGAGCTTTTCGCTTCCCATATAGGTCTCAATTCACATAGGCACAAGAGTTCGGGAGGCCGTGGCAGGTGCAAGCAGGAGGAGCCACTGCGCGCCAACTAGACGAAGCCTGCCTTCGTTATATTCAAGTATATATTACGCAGAAATGAGCCACACGCTGAATATGGTGGGCGAAGATCTGCAGCACTGCTTGCTCATGCTTTGCGAGGAGCAGGCCAGCGTTTCTAGCGGAATTGATGCGACGCACTCAGCGCCCTGCTCCCGTGGTGATGGGGAGTCAATGAGCGATGAGCGTTAAGCGATGAAATTCGTACTTGAGCCTCAGCACGCAGTTCAATGCCATGAGAGATTCTTTGCACTACGCCACTGCGGGCCAGGCAGGATGCCGCAGCGTGCAGGGGCTTGTGCCGCCAGCCTGCCTAGCTGCTGTGGACCAAGGCGACCAGCTTGTCCAGATCTGCTTGACATGCCCTAAGAGCATGTTGCTCGATACGCCTATACAGAGCAATCACCAGATGCCCCGTTTCAGTGAGCTCCGTACCACCTCCATGAGAGCCTCCCGTCGATGTGATCACCGCCGGCTTATTCAGCGCATGATTGATTCCATCGACCAGCAACCAGGCCCGGCGGTAGGACATGCCCAGGGCTTTGGCGGCCGCAGCAATGGATTTGGTTTCGTTAATGGTCTCCAGGAGTTCGATTTTCCCAGGGCCGATGGCAATGATGTCACCGGCCATAACACGCATGCGCAGCTTCACTTGCGGTGAAGCGAGATTAGAGCGTGAAGGTGTATTGGACATGTGGTTTGAAAGCGCAGGATGTGAAGTTACTGAAGGCTCAGCGTAACCACGTCGCCTGGGCGGAACTATTCGGGCACAGCACGAATTATGACGATGGCTGAGGCCTCAAGTCCGAAGCATCAGCGTAGTCAACAGGCTCGGTTCATATGGTCTCAGTGCCAAGAACCGCTGAACATCGAGGCCGATTGCGCGGCAATAGGCCCTCGGCTCTTTTGCGTGAGCCCCGACTGCGTGCTTTGCCGCAAATCATTTGCTGTATGCGGCGACCGCTCGTGACTGCGCAGCCCCCCGGAGTCGTGGCTCGGCTGAGCGCTGTGAAACGATGGCCGAGATGACCGACAGGCCGCAATGTGACCATGAGCAGTTGCAATCGCGGCAAAGCAGTCTCCTTGCACATGACTGCATGGTGTCGATGTGCGACAACCGCAAAACCTGCCGTTGTTGTCAATCGACTGCTGCGCACACAGACATTAGCTTTAGCATTGGCATGGCTTGTAAACCCAATCCGCCTGCAATAGGCTTTGATACCTCCTGTCAACATCTGTGAAGTGCGCATGGCGGATCATCACAGCCCAATTCAGGAGGCTCGTCCCTGATGACGCGTGCGATGTCAGCGGCGGTGTGTATGGGTCGCGCGCAAGGAGACTCTGATGTCTCATTTCTCGTTCGCTCGCTCGGCCAGCCTCGTCGCGCTGGCAGTGATTCCTATGGCATCCTGGGCCATTCACGGCACCGAAGGTGTCGAGTGGGGAGCACCGCCTCCGGTTCTCGCCAAAGGAGCCAAATTCGCGGTACTCCTCGGTGATCCCAATCAACCCGGCCCCTATGTGGTGCGTCTGTCCGTGCCCGCCGGCTATCGCGTCTTGCCGCATTGGCACAGCCAAGCCGAGAACGTGACCGTCATCTCGGGCACGGTCATGATCGGAATGGGCGACAAGTGGGACTCGAAGGCACTCAAAGTCCAAAAAGCAGGCAGCTTCGGTTCGATTCCGGCTAAGACCAATCACTTCGCCATGTTCAAGGTTCCAACAGTGATCCAGATCCACGGGGAAGGCCCATTCGACCTGAACTACGTCGATCCGGCAGATGATCCGCAGAAGGCGCACAAGTAAACCCAGGTTGCACTCCCAGCGTGCTCTCGGCGGGGCCGCTGGCGTGTTCCCTCGTGCAGACCAAGCACATCAACAACAGCCATGGCAAATGGCATCGTTCCCGGTCAGCACCGTTGATACAAGGCATTTGACATTCTCATGATGTCAGGGTTGAGACTTGACTCACAACCTTGAAAGGAACATGTAATGACTGCTTTTCGTGTGACCGATATGACATGCGGTGGCTGCGCGGGGCGCATCAAACGATCAATTGTGGCCATGGATGACAAGGCCTGTATCGAGTTTGAGCTTAAGGAGCGAACCGTGCTTATCTCGGGAACCGCATCTGACGCCGAGTTTGCGGAAGCCATCCAGGATGCGGGGTATACGCCTGAGCTGATTGAACCGACCTCCGCCCTGGCAGGCAATGCAGGCCCAAATACTGCTTGATGCAAATACCGGGCAGCACATCCTGTGCGTTCATGCTGCGGTGGCGATGATGCACCCTCATGGGCTTCGACGACGGCTCGGGTAATGAGGAGACCGATTGAGCCAGGGGTCTCGCCAGAGCGATCGGTTCACCCTCCTGAAGTGCTGGTGCATCCAGCGTGCTCGTCACTTGCCGGAACTCCCGGCACTTCATACTGCGATTGCAACCCCGGTGATCCTCCATGGATGAAATGAAAGCGGCCTGAAAGGCCAGGCTTTCATTTTGGGAAGCAGGCGACAGCATGATCTGGGCATGGATACGGAATGCCACGAGCAGTATTCCGACCCATTGCCCAGTTTTTTCTCAAGGTGCCAGAACCAGATCCTTGGTCGTCACACTGTTGACGGTTGTCAGCGTCACGGCTGGCGCAGTGGTCTGAGTGGTGTAGCCGGCAGCGCCACCCAAGATGTTGTACTTGCCAGCGGCAGCGGTGTCTGCAGTGAAAACCAAAGGCCCGCTTGCGACGTATGGCGCTTTATTGGGAGCCCCCAGTGGAAGAGTCAAGCTGTAGTTTGCATTGGCGGGGTCAACCAAAGTCCATGCAACATCAAGCCTCTGACCTGCACTCAGCACCTGTTGGGCATTGATCTCGGCATCTGTCAAAGGCGTATTGGATGTGTTTGCCACCTTGCCCGCAACAGTCGCCGAAGCAGATGTCGGCAGCGGAATGGGGGCTGTCGATGCGTTGAGCGTGGTGGTACCAGCAGCGATCGAGACAGGAACGCCAGTCACTGCGGCGGTAGTCAGGTTCTGGCCTGCAACGACGACGGTGTAGTTGGTGTTCTCCGGAAGATATGCCAGTACGAACTTGCCTGTGGTGGCATTGGGCACGGTGGCGCGCAAATTGTTGTCCGTGTCACGCGTGGACACCACGATGCTGGAGGCCTGAGCAGGATCCACATAGCCCACAATTGCTGTAGTCAACCGCTTGATGACGGCCACCACGGGTTTGAGGTTGTAGTTGCCTGAGTTACCTGCCTTGACAATGGACTTGCAGGCATCGAAGTCCAGAACCATATCGGCGACCTGGCCGCCGGTGACATTGAAGTTGGCCTTCAGCTTGAAGCCGCTTTGTTGGCCGCTGGGAGTGGTCAGCGCGATCTCGTTGGTCGAGCCCGACAGCACCAGTGCATTGGCCAACGGATTGGCGGATGTCGGGTTGGAAGGATTGTCAGCCAGCACCAAGCGGACTTGCTGGTAGTTGCCAGCCGGTAGCGGTAGCGAACCCAATTCCTGCAGCACGCCATTAGTCAAACCGAGCAGGTCAATGCGCTGGGCAGGAATCGCCAGCTCGCTCCAGCCGGCATCCGTGGCACCTGCAGTAGCGCTCTGATGCACGCGGATTTTAGTGACCGTGACATAGACATGGTCGTAGCCACATGCCGGAGCGTCGGTCATGGCCAGCTTGAGCGTGCCTTGCTGTGGGTTGCTATCGCCACCGCCACCGCCGCCACATGCTGCCAGGCCGGCAGCAATCAAACCCAGACCCGTCCAGCACAAGGCCTTGGCAGACCGGAATCCATGCAAGTTGCTCATACCTTACCTTTTTGAAAACAAAGACAGCTCAATGCTAGGAGTGCCCTTGGATACAGTGTTACGACTCGTAGACCCCGCATTCGAGCCGGTCTATGTGCGGATCCAATCATGCTCTACCTTCGGTAACAAAGCCATTGAAACCAGCCTCCATATGCCACGGTCATCGCCGAAAATAGGGCATGGTCGAGGTGATTCAGGTATGGGAGCTAAGAAGGCTCGGATGCCAAGCCTGCATTGCCGCCATTGAGCAATCATTGATAGAGAAGTACAGACAAAAGCCATGCTGCGCAGCAAATTGGGAACACTGCTGGTGGTCAGTGCGGCACTTTCTTGTGCAGCAGGATTTGCCCTGGATGCCCAGGGCAGCATCGCGAACTTTGAGCTCTGGATAGCTTTGGCAATCCTGCTGCTCCTCAGCGGTGCAATCCTGATCGTCTTGGGACAGAACGACTAGCCCTTTGAGGCCGAACGACGCTGTTGCCAGCATCAATCGCGACCGCCAGTTCCAGGCCCTGAGCAAAAGAAATAGTGACGTCACCGAGATCTCGCCGATCATTCTCAAGGCACCCTGCAGCTCTCTGTGACATGCGGCAGATCCAAAGGATTCATATGAAGAAAGTGCTAACGCTGGTCGCGACAGCTTTGCTGCTCAGCGGCTGTGTCGTGTATCCGAACGGCTACTACGACGACGGATACAGAAAGCCTCACCCTCATGGGTGCCCACCCGGGCAAGCCAAAAAAGGCAACTGCTAGCACTGAGCCTCGCTGTGTTCAGCCCATATATTGCATGGAACAGTCGAATCTGCCAGCACCTGCAGACATGAATCCATCTACTTGAGCAAGTGACTTTGACGCCTTGATGCAGGCTGCTCACCATGCAGTTGCTTGCGCAGTGACGACTCAGACGTCAACGTGAGCACCCGAACTGGTCTTTCCGCCCAAACCCATCAGATCCGGCCACGGAAAGACTGCACAGGCCAAGCACTCACTGCAGCAACCACTCCGCAAGAATTCGATTCCCGATGCCGGCTTGGTATCCACTCTCACCAGTCAAGCATCGCCGGTCCGCTGAATGCGTCAGCTCGGCGCGAATGCAGACAGTCTGTTGCGTCGGCCAACTCCATGTAGATATTGACTCAACGCACGATCAAAACCGGCATCCGTGCCAAGCGCAAGACTTTGCAAGTCACAGACCCGAGCAGCACGGCTTCTGTTGCCGTTAGCCCGTGGGAGCCGATGCAAATACCGAAGCAGCCAAGAGATTCAGCCAAACCCACGATCGCGATTGCATCATCACCCATGACGACGTGAAGATGCCAGGGGATAAGGGTAGCTGATTCTGCGAGCGCTCGGCGCGCCCTGGCCGTGGCTGCCCAGCCGTATCGACCCAACTCTGTCTCCGCCGCCTCTTTGCTCAACCAGGGTTGCACATTCACGAGCTCAAGCATGCTGCCTTGCCCCATTGCCACCAAACGCGCACCAACGGCAACAGCACGCGAAGAGCATGCAGAGCCGTCCACTGCCACCAGCCAACGTTCGCCGCTGGTGTTTGCACCACTGCATTCGCCTTTCCACGTCAATGAAATCAGCCTGCCAAGGCTATCGCGCCGCTCGAGATCAGGCGCAGGCATCGCTGCATCGCTCATAGAACACTCCTTGAAGATTTTCGGCCTGAGAGCTTCACGCTAAGCAGCACGGAAATCAGGACAATCGAGCCAACAATGAGTAGCGACCAATGCACGGGCATATGAAACCAGGGCATCATCAGCATCTTGCCTCCGATATAGATCAGTACCAGAGCAAGGCCGTACTTGAGCAGGTGAAAGCGTTCGGCCATGTCGGCCAGCAGGAAGTACAGCGCCCTCAAACCCAGTATCGCGAAGATATTGGATGTGAAGACGATAAATGGGTCGGTGGTGACAGCGAAGATGGCCGGAATACTATCCACGGCAAAGACCAGGTCACTCGCTTCAATCATCAGAAGCACCAAGAACATTGGTGTTGCATAAAGCAATCCATCGATGCGTACGAAAAACGACTGGCCGTGAAAGCCTGACGCTATACGCATGTGGCAGCGCAACCAGCGTAGCAGTGGATTCTTTTCCAGATCGGGCTTTTGCTCGGCCATGATCAACATCTTGCCGCCCGTGACCACGAGCAGCAGCCCAAAAACGTAGAGCACCCACTCAAACTCGGAAACGAGCCAGATTCCGCCGAGAATCATTGCTGCCCGCATCACGATCGCTCCAAGAACCCCATACAGCAGCACGCGTCGCTGCAACTCTGCCGGCACAGCGAAGTAGGTAAAGATCATCACGAAGACGAACATGTTGTCTACCGACAATGCCTGCTCGATGAGGTAGCCGGTAAAGAATTCAAGTGCCTTGCGATTGGCAATTTCACGACCTGCGGTAGCGTCCAAATACCACCATAACAACGCGCCGAATGTGATGGCAAGAGCCATCCAGGTGGCAGTCCAGCTTGCGGCCTCCTTGGCCGATACGCGGTGAGCCTTGTTTCCTCCGAGGACAAATAGATCCAGGCCCAGCATGATGAGCACAAAGACAATGAAGCCTATCCACATCGGGCCGGTTGCCAAAGTTTCGATGTTGTGCATGAAATGGCCCCAAGCGTTTGCTTCTTTTGCCTTGAGATACTGCTTGCACCATGGACCGCTGACATGCCCCGGCCAACCGCAGAGACAAGGCGAAGCAACGGTGTAGCAAGGGCAGTGCGAGCGGCTCTCAACGTCGCTGTCGAGCTCTTAACTGGAAGCCATCCATAGAGCCACAATGCCCGCTCCGGCACCGACTCCCGCTGGAATACCAATGCGCTCCAGTTTCGAGGCAGGCCCACCCGGGATCACCTCTACAGGCACGCTGGTTCGCTCCAGCACCTGATTCGTCACTGAATTCTCGATAAGACGCACCAAGGAGCTCTTGCGTGCCGTACTCATGACAATCAGGTCGCAATGGAGCCTGCGCGCGACATCCACAATGCAGTCGACCTTGTTCCCGACTTCCGAGTGGACAGCATATGGAATCCCGGCGGCATCCAGCATTCGTCGAGTGGTCAAGAGCGCCGACTCCGTCTGCTCGTGGTGAAACTCCATCCTGTCACTCCTGCTTGAGTAATCGGTGATGAGTTTCGAGAATGGCGGCTGCACGTTCAGGAGATGAATCTCCAGATCTTCGCTCTTCCTGAACTCGTCGATCACGTGACGTATTGCAAACAACGAATTGGCTGATCCGTCTGACGGGACAAGAACTCTCAGCATGGTGCTTCTCCTTTGAGGTGAGCTGCTTGGTGCAGTGACTCACCTGAGTGAATCCTCGTTCAAAGACCGCTTGCGCCTTCTGATTCGAAGGTTCTCTGCCGAGCACTTCTCCTGGCCCTGGACAACACCAACGATAGCGATGCAGCAATTTAATAAAAGCAGATAATTCGGAAGCAATAGCTCCGAAAAGCCGAACAATGAGCCCTGGCTTCAGTTACAGGCACCTTTATTATTTTTGGGTTGTCGCCAAAGAAGGAGGCATGGCCCGTGCTGCCGAGCGCCTGGGCATGGCTGTACAAACTGTTAGCACCCAGGTTCGTGAGCTGGAGCGGTCACTGGGCTATGCACTGCTCAAACCTGCAGGGCGAGGCGTTGTCCTGACAGACGCAGGACTTGCCGCCATGCGACAGGCAGAGCAAATCTTCCAGCTAGGGGAACAGCTGCCTGCGGTAGTGCGTGACGCAGTGGGCATGCCGACCATGCGTTTGATCGTCGGTATCGCCGACGAGTTGCCCGAACTGGCGGTGCGAAGCCTGATGCAACCTGTGATGCAGGAACCCCATCTTCGACTTTTGTGCTTGGTTGACGAATTCGAGGATTTGCTGGCCGACCTGGCCTTGCATCGACTTGATGTCGTTCTTGCCGACCGGGCAGCTCCTCCAAACCCCAACCTCAAGGTCTATAGCCACTCTCTGGGCTCATCCCCATTGGCCTGGTACGCACCTGCCTCCTTGTTTGCAGCAGCTCGGCAAGACTTTCCGCAGTCTCTGGCCAAAGTTCCCGTACTTCTGCCAACGGCCCATGCGGCAGTGCGCGCAAGGCTTGATCAATGGTTTGAACGAGAATCCATCAAACCGCATGTCATAGGCGAGTTCGAGGACAGTGCACTGCTCAAGACGTTTGGAGCAGCTGGCATGGGTGTCTTTCCAATGGCCAGCTTGGTTCACGAAGACTTGACGACCCGATATGAGGTGAAGCGTTTGGGCGATTGCGAGGGCGTGGAGGAGCACTTCTTCGCGATTGGTGCAAGCAGGAAGGTACTGCATCCGCTGGTGCAAAAGCTTTTTTCGACCAGAGGCTAGATTTCCTCGAAAAGCAAGCGCTCGGCACTATCGGCGAACGAGGTGTGATGAAACTCGCCCCTGCGATCACAAACCGTCTATGGCCGAAATCCCCAAGAGCCATCAAAGCAGACTGTTGTGAAATGTGAAAAAAGCGCTGTGCTGACTTATTCAAGCACAATCTTTACAAGCTCGATATCACCAGTGCAGGTGCTTAGACAATATGAAATCAACTCATTGGTTTGCTATTGATCGTAGTCACTTCTCCAGCATCTCCTATGCAATGCTCTTCGTGGCTGGAGCAATTGCGCTCTCGATGGCGGCGATCTGCGCGGCTGCTCTTTATCAAAGTCGACTGGACACCATGAAGCACGCGGTGGAAACATCGCGTAATGTGGCTCTTCTCGCCGAAAATGATGTGGTTAGAAATCTCGAGCTCTATTCGCTGTCATTGCAGGCCGTGATTGATGGATTGAACGATCCCGAAGTGATGGCGGCATCGCCACATCTGCGCGAAGTTGCCTTGTTCGACAAAGCTGCGACTGCATCCTATTTGGGATCAATTCTGATCTTGGATACCGAGGGAAACATTGCCATCGATGCACAAAAAGTCAACCCGGGCAATGTCAACTTATCTGGCCATGATTTCTTCACCGTACATCGAGAAAATTCAGCCAAGGGACTCTATGTGGGAGATCCATACGCATCGCCGCTACATGGCGGCGCCTTGAGCATTCCCCTGAGCCGTCGGATTTCTCATGCAGACGGCTCTTTCGCAGGCGTAGTGCTGATCGATGTCCAGCTTGAATATTTCAGAAAACTATTTTCCGGGCTATCGCTGGGTGAGAATGGATCGCTCGCATTGATAAGAAAAGATGGTGCGATGATGATGCGCCAACCCTTTGATGCCAAGGTCATAGGGCGCAATATACGAAACGCAAGCACATTCAAGCGGTTCATTGCTGAACCTGAGGGCAGCTTTTCAGATACCTCCTACCTCGATGGCACTCATCGCCTGTACTACTTCAAGAATCTTCCGAGCTTGCCGTTCATTATCATGGTCGCGAAAGCGCACTCCGATATTTTCACGGCTTGGCGAAAACGTGCACTGATCATTGCCTGTCTGATGGGGGTGCTCACAGCGGCCTTTATCGGCTTGTCCTTTGCTTTCGTGACACAGCTCAAGCGACGAATACATGCCGAGTCGGAGCTAGCTCTGCTAGCTCGTACCGATGGGCTGACGGGCTTGAACAACCGCCGCAGACTCGACGAAATGCTGGATCAGGAATGGCACAGGGCAAGACGAAACCATAGTATTTTTTCATTGCTATTCGTCGACATTGACAGGTTCAAGGCCTACAACGACACATACGGACACCAAGCTGGGGATGACGTCATCGCAACCATAGCCAAATGCATTGGTGACAATATTCGCAGGCCGGGAGATATCGCAGCTCGTTACGGAGGCGAGGAGTTCATCGTTGTTTTGCCGGATACGTCTCTAGAGGGCGCTTCATGCCTTGCAGAAAGCATCCGCGCCGCCGTTTCGCAACTCTCTGTCGAGCACTCCGGAAGCGAATTCGGCTACATCACCGTCAGCATTGGTTGTGCGGCATGGGAGCCAGAACACGATGCAGACGTAGCCTCGGTGATCCGTTCGGCCGATGAGGCGCTGTACAAGGCCAAGACGACAGGTCGCAACAAAGTTGTTGTATTCACCAAAAGTCCGACACAGCGAGCAGCAGACTTTCGGGACACAACGCAAAGCCATAGCCAGTCCCTGATCTGAATCCGTCCTGGAAGTAGGACCAGTGCTGGTGCTCGATGAACCTAAGAAAGAATGACGAAAGGTTGCAATGCCGCTCAACAATGTCTGCTTGTCTTGGCTGCAGCAAAGGCCGCAACGGCTCTTGCCGACGGCCAGAAGCTGTCTGTCACAAACTTCAGCTTCTGCGCTGGTGAGCTGCCTTACGATCAACGCGAAAACTGCCACTACGTTCCCAGCGAACCACTCGACCGACATCGAGTTGAGGAGCAGGCTGCATGTGCATTGGCTGCTCAGGTTCCCGGTCGCCACAGGCAATGTTGAAAGGCCATGCTCAGCCTGATTGCTGGAGCGTGATCTGCGAGCTCAAGGGGTCCAGGCTGAGAGCACTGCTGCCACCGGCCCTGCGGGCATTGTGAGTGCGGCGCCAGCTCCGCATCTAACGGTCAATTCAGCAGGAGTGAAGAGATGTCATATATCGATGGTTTCGTGATCGCTGTCCCCACTGCCAACAAGCAGAAGTTCATAGAGCACGCGCGCAAGCTCGACCCGATATTCATCGAGCTGGGCGCAATCAGGGTGATCGAGGCTTGGGGAGATGACGTCCCCGATGGCAAAGTTACCGACTTCCGCCGCTCGGTTCAGGCCACGGCCGAGGAGACGGTGGCTTTTTCATGGGTCGAATGGCCGGACAAGGCCACGCGCGACGCAGCCATGAAGAAGATGATGGAAGACCCACGCATGGACCCATCCGCCCCCGGCAACCCGCCCATGCCCTTCGACGGCAAGCGCATGATCTTTGGGGGTTTCGAGCAGGTCGTCGAAGTGAAGCCCTGAGGTCTGATATTCAGCTCATTGAGCTGTCAGGTTCAAGCCCAGGCGACATCACCCTCTCACCAGTTGCTTGATGCAATGCAGCTTGGTCTCCACCTAGCTGCGCCGGTGATCCCCGCGCCAGCCATGGCATGCCTTGCGTCCAAAGCGCCTGCATGCTGCAGTCGCTCTCATCGCGATGCACAAAGACATCGCCTTTGCGCATCCGGGCATTCTCTCTCGGGCGAGTGATGGGTGTGGTGGGGCGACATGCAGGGGGCTGTGCGTCATGAGCTCCACAAGCCGTGATGGGCAACCGCTACTTATCGCCGTGGGTTGTGCCTGCAATTGCGGCGGTACCGCCGCCCCGGGAATTTGAGTCCGGTGGACTCAGCAAGCAGAAGCAGCCCGCCCTCGCTGGATTGATGCACCGCCTGCCGATACCGGCTATCGCCGCCTCCGGCACAAAGCCGGAGCTGAGCGCTGCCTTGTACTGCGTTCGTTGGTGCTCGATAGCGGGGCTGGACTGCGGCCGCGACACTGATTGATTCAACAATGCCGCCGCAAGCATCTGCCGGTTACGCCCTTCGATGACGATGGCACCTGGGCACACATGGACACCCATATGTGGCCAGGGTGCATGTCAATCGTGCTTATTTGGGGGAGAACAGGAAGTTCATCACATCGCCGTCCCTGACGATGTACTCCTTGCCTTCGGCGCGCATCTTGCCGGCATCCTTGGCACCCTGTTCGCCCTTGAAAGCGACGAAGTCTTCAAAGGCAATGGTCTGGGCACGAATGAAACCGCGCTCGAAGTCACCGTGAATCACGCCCGCAGCCTGGGGAGCCGTAGCGCCGACACGCACAGTCCAGGCACGCACTTCCTTTTCACCGGCGGTGAAATAGGTCTGCAGGCCCAGCAGCTTGAAGCCAGCACGAATCAGGCGATTCAGGCCAGGCTCTTCCAGACCCAGCTCCTGCAGGAACATATCGCGGTCTTCGTCTTCCATCTCGGCCATCTCGGCCTCGATCTTGGCGCAGATGGCGACCACCGGTGCGCCCTGAGCTTCTGCATATTCCTTGAGACGATCCAGAAAAGGATTGTTTTCAAAGCCGTCTTCGGACACGTTGCCCACAAACATGGCGGGCTTGGCAGTGATCAGGCAGAAAGGCTTGAGCAGGGGTGCATCTTCCTTGGACACCGACACCACACGGGCGGGCTTGCCTTCATTCAGGGCTGCCTGAATGGGAGTCAGCAGTGCCACCAGCTTGGCGGCTTCCTTGTCGTTACCGGACTTGGCGGCCTTGCTGTAGCGATTCAAAGCCTTTTCCACCGTGGCCAGGTCGGCCAGGCACAACTCGGTCTGGATGACTTCGATGTCGGAAATCGGGTCCACCTTGCCCGCCACGTGAATCACGTTGGGATCTTCAAAGCAGCGCACCACGTTGACGATGGCATCGGTTTCACGGATATGGGCCAGGAACTGGTTGCCCAGTCCTTCGCCCTTGGAAGCACCAGCCACCAGGCCGGCGATGTCCACGAATTCCACGATAGCGGGAACGATGCGCTCGGGCTTGACGACCTCGGAGAGCTGATCCAGACGCGGATCGGGCACTTCCACCACGCCGGTGTTGGGCTCGATCGTGCAGAAGGGATAGTTCTCGGCGGCGATGCCGGCCTTGGTCAGCGCGTTGAAAAGAGTGGACTTGCCCACGTTGGGCAGGCCCACGATGCCGCATTTGAGGCTCATGGAAATTCCTTATGTATCAATGCACTACCCGGCACCACACCCATGTGGCGGAAGTGCCCGATCCGCATCGTCGCGAATCCGGTTCTTTTGAAGCGTGACCCATAGGCACTCTGTTCACCCAGAGTTTCGTCCCGGTTTGGCCACGGAAAGCCCCCGATTGTAATGACCCGGCAATCTCTGCTCATCTGCGGTAGATTGCGCCGCTGTTCCGGCCAGAAAGCAAAAAAGCCTGCGCAAAGACAGGCTTGGGAGAAAAAGTCCGGGAAATGTCGGATCAATCAGCGGTCAACGCCGGCGAACTCTGTCGCATGGGGCCAAACAGTTGCTCCAGCCCGGCGGTCTCCTCCAGCCGTCGGAACTGGGATTGCGGACTGCACAGATATTTGGTCATGCAGGGAGTCCGACAGCTGCGCATCAAGGCGGGCACCTTCTGGGCAAACTCCAGCACCCAGTCTCCGGCCTCACAGCCAATATGGCCATGACCGTCCGGCAGACAGAAATCTCTGTCAGGGGCACGAAAAGTCAGGCGAGCGATCTTTCCGGCAAAAGCACTGCTGCCGGTGAGAACCACGAAATCGCCAGATTTGAATTCAGCCATGCCACCCTCCCCTCGTTGCTGCTGCCAATGGCTTATTGGACACTGGTTCTGCTGCATCACTATTACAGGGATGCCCCAAGTCGTTGAGGGTCAAAGGCCTACACACTCAATCAAAGCGCAGATTGCCCGCCAGTTGCTGGCCCACAGCCAGCTCTGCTGCAGCATCCGCAACGTCCGGCAGACCCAGCACTATGGCATTCATACCAAAAGTAATAGCACCATCCACACGCGGATCTTGGCGATAGATGGAAATTGAATCTCCCACTGCCGTGCCGGGTACGGCGGTTTCGGGGTCTATATCGGGAATCGGGCAGCGCGTACAGGGCTTGCAGGGCAGCAGGCTCAGACCGGGCAACTGGGGCAGATCCAGCTGTTCCACACGATCTTCATCATGGGCCTCGATATCGGCAATCACGATATTCGGACGAAAGCGCCGCGCATCGACAGCTGCCTCACCAGTCTGCGTCAGTCGCTGATTGAGCTCGTCCACGGCCGACTGGCTGAGCAGCAGCAAAGGGTAGCCGTCGGCAAAATGCACCGGAGCATCGCCATCGCCCACCCAGCGTTCGCTGGCCCGGCGCGGTTGCGAACCATCAAAGCGCACCAGATGGCAGTCCTGCGCCAGAGCCCGATTCAGCCAGCTGCGTGCAGGCGCGGCCCATTCGCCGAGGTCCCAGGCATCGACCGTGTCCTTCCAGACCCGCGCACGGCATTTGTTGCCCTGTACCAGCAAAGGAATCTGCAAGCTGTCCATACCCGGAAAATGCAGCAGCAAGTATTCGTCCGTAATCTCGGGCCTGATCAGCGCCATACGCGGATGACTGCGCTGGGTCAAGAAATCGCCATTGGCATCGACCACCATCCAGTGCCTGTCCCATTGCAGGCCATGGCGCGAGAGCGCGGCCTTCGGCACGGCAATACCGGCGCAGGATTTGACAGGGTAGATCCACAGTTCGGCAATCCGGCCCTGCACGTCATAGGCGGTGTCGGTCATCACATCTCCTTCGATTACGGATTCATCTCTCATTTTGCCCTCTAGTCCCTGCCTGACCTGCACAGCCCGCTATCAACAACATAGTTGGCTGCGGTCGACGACCGCATGGCATGAGGTTTCCTCTATGGGCGCAGGCCCTGTCCGCGCCTCCTACAATGCCGGACATGGCGCAAACCTTTGATGTATGTATTCGTGGAGCCGGCATTGTGGGCCGGACCTTGGCTCTTTTGCTGGCGCGTGAGCGTCTGCGTGTGGCGCTGGTGGCGCCGCCACAGCCTCGATCCCCGCAACAAAAGGATGTGCGCGCCTATGCGCTCAATGCCAGTTCCAGGACTGTGCTGCAGTCGTTGCGCTGCTGGCCTGACGACGAGGATGCCACACCCGTGGTCGGCATGCAGGTGTTTGGCGATCTGGACGGCCAGGTCCAGTTCGATGCAGCTTCTCAGGAAGTGCCGGCACTGGCCTGGATCGTCGATGTCCCCGCCCTGGAGCAGCGCCTGGCCGAGGCCGTGCGCTATCAACCCCAGGTGGAAATCGTCAAGGAACCGGTGGAAGCCGCACTCACCGCTGTCTGCGAAGGCCGCTCGAGCAGCACGCGTACCGAATTCGGCGTAGAGTTCTCCGTCACGCCCTACTCCCAGCACGCCATTGCCACCCGGTTGAGCTGTGAGCTGCCGCATGGCGGCATTGCACGCCAGTGGTTCACGCCGGAAGGGATCCTGGCCTTTCTGCCCATGGGCGGTCCCGACGGTCACGAAGTGGCCGTTGTCTGGTCGCTGGAGCAATCGCTGGTGCCTGACTGGCTGGAAAGCGACGAAGAAAGTTTTACCACTCGCCTGCAGTCCATCAGCCAGGAGGCGCTGGGCCAGTTGGAGCTGGTGGCCGAGCGCGCCACCTGGCCTCTGCAGCAGGCCGTGGCCGACCGCTGGTGCGGACCGCTGGACAGGAACAGTCAACAAAGCTGGGTGCTGGCGGGTGACGCCGCCCACAACGTCCACCCGCTGGCCGGCCAGGGTCTGAACCTGGGCCTGGGCGATGTGCAGACTCTGGCACGCATCCTTCAGGAGCGCGACTACTGGCGCAGCCCCGCCGATCTGAAGCTGCTGCGCCAGTACGAGCGTGAGCGCAAGGCATCTCTGGCCCCCATGGGCCTGGCCATGGACGGTCTGCAGCAGCTGTTTGCCCGTCCCGAAGTGCCTGTGCAGATGCTGCGCAACTGGGGCATGAAAGGCTTTGAGCGCAGCGGCCTGCTCAAGTCCTGGATGGCCAAGCAGGCCATGGGTCTGCTCTGAGAAGACGGCTCAGGGAACCCTTGGCTCAGTCCGTACTCCAAGCAACAGCCCTGCCGTCCATGCATAGTGGATGGCAGCCGACCTCATTCTTTCCACGCTGCAGCGCGCTGCAGCCCACGACATCTTCCATGAAACTTGTTGCCTGCCTGCTGGCCACCGCCAGCCTGACCTTCGGCCTGAGCGTGCATGCCCAGGATGCCAACCTCAAGAAGACGCTGACCGAGCGCATTCCCCAGCTCGAGAAAATCGACGAGGTGCGCTCCACCCCCATGAGCGGCCTGTACGAAGTACGCGTGGGCACGGACATCTTCTACACCGATGCCAAGGGCAACTATCTGATTCAAGGCGAGCTGATCGACACCAAGGCGCGCCGCAATCTGACCGAAGACCGCATGACTCAGCTCACGGCCGTGGACTTCAAACAGTTGCCCATCAAGGACGCCATCACCATCGTGCATGGCAAGGGCGAGCGCAAGATGGCCGTGTTTGAGGACCCGAACTGCGGCTACTGCAAGCGCTTTGAAAAAGACCTGCAAAGCGTGGACAACGTCACCATCTACCTCTTCCTCTACCCCATCCTGAGCCCGGACTCGGCCGAGAAGTCGCGCAATATCTGGTGCGCCAAGGATCAGGCCAAGGCCTGGCATGAGCAGATGCTGAACAGCAAGAACGCACCAGCCGCCCAGTGCGACCCCGCCGCCATCCAGCGCAATCTGGCTTTCGGCCGCAAGTACAAGATCACCGGCACGCCCACCGTGATTTTCTCCAACAATGTGCGTGTGCCCGGCGCCATCTCGGCTGCCGAGGTCGAAAAGCACCTGGCCGCCGCCAAGTAATCCCTGTCTCATTGCCGGAGCAGCGTGCATCTGATGAAATTTCAGGCACGCTGCGATAGGTTCGCATGCTCCGGCCCGCATTTCTGGAGCTGCCATGACCTCTGCCCCCAATGCCTCCGGCATTCGCCCCGACATCCACTTTGCCGTGCAGGCCAGCGCGGTGGACGCCCATCTTTTCGATGTGGAGCTGCATATCGCCCAGCCTGCGGCACAGCAGTTGCTGTCGCTGCCGGTGTGGATTCCGGGCAGCTATCTGGTGCGCGAGTTTTCCAAGAATCTGCAGGGCTTGAAGGCCACGCAGAACGGTCAGCCCGTGGCCGTGCAACAGCTCAGCAAGAATCAATGGAAAATCGCCTGTAACGCTGATTCAGCATGCGTTATCAGCTATCAGGTTTGCGCCTATGACACCTCGGTGCGCACCGCCTGGCTGGATCGCCGGCGTGGCTTCTTCAACGGCACCAGCCTGTGCCTGCGCGTGCATGGTCAGGAAGACCGCCCCCATGCGCTGGAACTGCTCGGCAGCCCCGCCACCGAGGACTGGCAGGTGGCCACCGGCCTGACGCCTGCGCAAGTCGATGCCAGCGGCTTCGGCCTCTACACGGCGGCCCACTACGACGATCTGGTGGACTGCCCCGTGGAGATGGGCCGGTTCTGGCGTGGCAGCTTTGTAGCCGGAGGCGTGCCCCACGAGTTCGTGGTGGCCGGTGCCGCGCCCAGCTTTGATGGCGAGCGCCTGCTCGCTGATACGCAAAAGATCTGCGAGGCCGAGATCGCCTTCTGGCACGCCGACGGCAGCCAGCCGCCCATGGATCGCTATGTCTTCATGCTCAATGTGGTGGATGACAACTATGGTGGCCTCGAGCACCGCAACAGCACGGCACTGATCTGCGGCCGCCGCGATCTGCCGCGCAAGGGTGAGGCCAAGGCCGGCGAGGGCTATAACACCTTGCTGGGCCTGATCAGCCACGAGTACTTCCACACCTGGAACGTCAAGCGCCTGCGCCCGGCCGAACTGGCCCGCTACGACTACGAGCAGGAGAACTACACCGAGCTGCTGTGGTTCTTTGAAGGCTTCACCAGCTACTACGACGATCTGTTCCTGCGCCGTGCCGGACTGCTGGACAACAGCCAGTACCTCAAACTCGTCACGCGCACCATCAACCAGGTGCTGCAGACGCCGGGCCGCCTGGTGCAGTCCGTGGCCGAGGCCAGCTTCGACGCCTGGGTCAAGTACTACCGCCAGGATGAGAACACCGCCAATCACACGGTCAGCTACTACACCAAGGGCTCGCTGGTCGCTCTGTGCCTCGATCTGGCCCTGCGCGCCAACGGCAAGAGCAACCTGGACGATGTGATGCGCGGCCTGTGGCGCAGCAGTGAAGGTGGCCCCATCAGCGAAGCCGATGTACTGGCCGTGGTCAGCGAAGCGGGTAACCCTGAGATTGCCGGACAGCTGCAAGCCTGGGTTCATTCCACCGAGGACCTGCCGCTGCGCGAGCTGCTGGCCCGGCATGGCATCAAGAGCAAGGCCGAGCCCGCACAGCTGGCGCAGAAACTGGGTCTGCGCGTCCAGGAAAACCATAGCGTGCAGATCAAGACCGTGCTGCGCGGCGGCGCTGCCGAGCAGGCCGGCATGATGGCTGGAGACGAGTGGCTGGCCGTCGAGGCCGATGGTCAGCGCTGGCGCATCAGCAAACTGGACGATGTGCAGCTGTACGCGGCCGGCTCCAATCAGCTCACGGCCTGGGTAGCACGCGACCAGCAGATTCTGCAGCTGACGCTGAACCCGGGCAAGCTGCTCGCCAAAGCCGCCAGCGAGGATGCAGATAGCGCCAGCCCCATCAGCAATCTGGGGCTCGAAATCAGCGACAAGGCCGCCGCAGAGCGCTGGCTGACGGGCATTGCGGCCTGAGCCCGACCCCAAAGTGGCGCTGCTGTGCGACAGCCGGCAGCCAGACTCAGCGGTTATTCTTGGCAGCAGCCATTCATTCTTTAGCAGGAGACAAACTTGGCCTACGAAACCATCGAAGTCCGCGTGGAAGCGGAAAAAGTCGGCGTCATCACGCTGAACCGTCCCAAGCAGCTCAATGCCCTGAACGACCAGCTCATGGACGAACTGGGTGATGCGCTCAGGAAGTTCGATGCCGACAAAAGCATTGGCTGCATGATCATCACCGGCAGCGAACGCGCCTTTGCCGCCGGTGCCGACATCGGTGCCATGGCCAAGTACAGCTTTGCCGACGCCTATGGCGGCGACTACATCACGCGCAACTGGGAAACCATTCGCAGCATCCGCAAGCCCGTGATTGCCGCCGTCAGCGGCTTTGCCCTCGGCGGCGGCTGCGAGCTGGCGATGATGTGCGACTTCATCATCGCGGCCGATAACGCCAAATTCGGCCAGCCCGAGATCAAGCTGGGCGTGATTCCCGGTGCCGGCGGCACGCAGCGCCTGCCGCGCGCCGTGGGCAAATCCAAGGCCATGGACATGGCTCTGACAGCCCGCATGATGGATGCCAGCGAGGCCGAGCGCGCCGGTCTGGTCAGCCGCGTCGTGCCTTTTGACAAGCTGATGGAAGAAGCTCTGGGTGCGGCCATCATCATCAGCGGCTTCTCCCAGCTGGCCGTGATGGCTGCCAAGGAATCCGTGAACCGTGCATTCGAGAGCGGCCTGTCCGATGGCGTGATGTTCGAGCGCCGCCTGTTCCATGCCCTGTTTGCCACCCAGGACCAGAAGGAAGGCATGGACGCGTTTGTGAACAAGCGCCCCGCCAACTTCACCCATCAGTAAGCACCAGATTTTTCGCAAGAAATTTCAGCAAACCACTTGAAGCAGCCATTTTTTGCATATAATCGCTGTCTTCGGTCGTATAGCTCAGTTGGTTAGAGCGCAGCATTCATAATGCTGATGTCGTAGGTTCAAGTCCCACTACGACCACCAAACAGAAAACCGCAGTGCTTGCAAGAGCACTGCGGTTTTTTCTTTCTCCCTGCGACCGCTGCAGGCTGCACACAAAAAATCCCAACTTGGCTGCCAAGGCAATTTCTTCCTATACAATTGCGGGCTGTCGGTCGTATAGCTCAGTTGGTTAGAGCGCAGCATTCATAATGCTGATGTCGCAGGTTCGAGTCCCGCTACGACCACCAAATCCAGGCCCCAGTTGCTCACGCAGCTGGGGCTTTTCGCTTTTTACAGAGGCGACATTGCGCCGCACTGCTCTTTCTGCCCTGCAGAAATCAACGCAGTCCGCGCCGCCATGCTCCAGCCGCTCAAACCTCCCCTTCAAGGACTTTTTCGTGCCCGTTGCACCTCAAGGATGCTGCACGCACGCTGCGTGCCCGCGCGCTGGTCTTGCGCCCAGCGAGGGCCTGCTTTTTTCTGCAAAAGCCGGCCTGCAGGCACCCCAAGTCCGTCTTCGCTCAAGGACTCTCCCGTGACCACACAAACCACAGGCGCCGTGGCAGGCATAGCCGCGCCCGCCGCTCCAACAGAAGTCAACGGATACAGCTGGAAAGCACTCATGGGCTCGGCCGTCGGCTACGCCATGGACGGCTTTGACCTGCTGATTCTGGGCTTCATGCTCTCGGCCATCTCCAAGGACCTGAACCTCACGCCCGGCCAGGCAGGCTCTCTCGTGACCTGGACCTTGATCGGCGCCGTCTTCGGCGGCATCGTCTTCGGCATGCTCAGCGACAGATATGGCCGCATCCGCGTGCTGACCTGGACGATCGTGCTGTTTGCCGTCTTTACCGGCCTGTGTGCTTTTGCACAAGGCTACTGGGACTTGCTGATCTACCGCACCATTGCCGGCATCGGCCTGGGCGGAGAGTTCGGCATCGGCATGGCCCTGGCCGCCGAAGCCTGGCCCGCACGCCATCGCGCACGCGTCTCGTCCTATGTGGCTCTGGGCTGGCAGCTGGGCGTGCTGGGCGCAGCCATGCTGACCCCGCTGCTGCTGCCCTCGATAGGCTGGCGCGGCATGTTTCTGGTCGGAGTCATTCCCGCTGTCGTGGCCTGGGTCATCCGCAACAAGCTGCATGAGCCCGAAGTGTTCGTGGCGCGCAGCAAGAAGGAGCAGCCCTCGGCCATGCAATGCCTGAAGCTGCTGATGAAGGACAAGGCCACGCGCAAGATCAGCCTGGGCGTGATCGTGCTGACCTCGGTACAGAACTTCGGCTACTACGGCATCATGATCTGGATGCCCAGCTTTCTGTCCAAGCAGATGGGCTTCAGCCTGACCAAGTCGTCGGTGTGGACGGCCGTCACCATCATCGGCATGTCGCTGGGTATCTGGGTCTTCGGCCAGCTGGCCGACCGCATCGGCCGCAAGCCCACTTTCCTGATCTTCCAGCTCGGCTCCGTGATCTCGGTGCTGGCCTATTCCCAGCTCACCGATGCCACGGCCATGCTGTGGGTGGGAGCCATCATGGGTCTGTGCGTCAACGGCATGATGGGCGGCTATGGCGCCGTCATCAGCGAAGCCTACCCCACCGAGGCCCGCGCCACGGCTCAGAACGTGCTGTTCAACATCGGCCGCGCCGTCGGCGGCCTGGGCCCGGTCGTCATCGGTGCGCTGGCCATGGCCTACTCCTTCCAGGTGGCCATTGCGCTGCTGGCCGCCATCTATGTGCTGGACATGCTGGCAACGGTCTTTCTGATTCCCGAGCTCAAGGGCAAGGAACTTCATTAAAGATAGCTGCCATCGCAGACCCATCAAGCGCCAGAGCCTTATAGCCTGGCGCTTTTTTATTGCCGCTGAGTCAGCCCAAGGCAACAAGCCTCCGCTTGGGCGCCCGACGCAGGGGCAGCGGCCACACGAAGCGGGCATGTGTGGGGGCCGAGCACCTTATCTGCGCTGCCCGAACACTTCGCTGACCAATGCCCGCAGCCACTGGTTCGCGGGCTCCTGCGCAAAGCGCCAGCTCCAGTGCAAAGAGACATCGAAAGCACTCTCTGGCAGATCGGCCTGCAGCACCACATATCCGCCCTGTGCTTCAAAGGTCTCGGCAATCTCGGCGGGCATGATGACGGCCAGATCCGTCTGATGCACGATGGAAGGCACGGCCATGAAGTGGGCCGCCGACAGCCGCACCTGATCCTGCAACTCGAGCTTGCGCAGAATGCGCAGCGTCTCGGAATGCGAGCGCACGGCCACATAGTCGAGCCCGCGCAAATGTTCAGCGCTCAGCCTCTCGGCCTTCAAACCCTTGAGCGCAGGATGCCCCTGACGCAGCAACAGGGCGTAGTGGTCGGACAGCAGAACCTTCTGCTGCGTGCCCGTCACACCAGGCAGAAAGCCGATGGCGATATCCAGCGAGCCGCGATCCAGCGCATCGGCAATCTCGCCCATGGGCATGGGCAGGGTTTCGAGCTGCACATTCGGGGCCTTCTCACGCAAGGCCTGCATCAGCGGTGGCAGGAAGCGCGCCTCGCCGATATCGCTGAGGTGAATGCGAAAGCACTGATTCGCCTGCAAGGGATCAAAACTGTGTGCCTCTGCCAAGGCCACCTCCAGCGTTGCCAGCGCAGTTCTTACCGCCTGAGCCAACCGCTCGGCACGGGGCGTGGGGCGTACGCCCCCATGCATGCGCTCGAACAGCGGATCGCCCAGCAAATGGCGCAGCCGCGTCACCGCCTGACTGGCTGCGGGCTGGGAAAGACCCAGCTCCTGCGAAGCGCGGCTGACGCTGCCGTGGCGGAACACCGCATCGAAAACACGCAAGAGATTGAGATCCAGACCTGATATATCCATTAAACGAATATCTCTTAGATGATTTATTCAATTGCTGGAAATTATCTCCAAAGGCAGGATTGATGCCAACAGTGCCAAGGCCCAGTGCCAGCCCCATCCAAGGAGAATTTTTTGCCTGCCAACACCGCCCCCAATGCCCAGGCCGCCGAGGTCTTCACCGTACGCCACGCCGTCATCAACATGCTGCGCGAGCTGGGCATGACGCGCATCTTCGGCAACCCGGGCTCCACCGAGCTGCCTCTGTTTCGCGACTATCCCGAGGACTTCTCATACATCCTCGGTCTGCAGGAAACCGTGGTCGTGGGCATGGCAGACGGCTATGCCCAGGCCACGCGCAATGCCAGCTTCGTGAACCTGCACTCGGCCGCCGGCGTGGGCCACGCCATGGCCAATATCTTCACGGCCTTCAAGAACCGCACGCCCATGGTCATCACGGCCGGCCAGCAGACGCGCTCGCTGCTGCAGTTCGACCCCTTCCTGCATTCCAACCAGGCCGCAGAGCTGCCCAAGCCCTATGTGAAGTGGAGCTGCGAACCCGCGCGTGCTGAGGACGTGCCCCAGGCCCTGGCCCGGGCCTACTACATTGCCATGCAGGAGCCGCGCGGCCCGGTCTTCGTCTCCATTCCCGCCGATGACTGGGATGTGCCCTGCGAGCCCATCACGCTGCGCAAAGTCGGCTTCGAGACCCGACCCGACCCACGCCTGCTGGACAGCATAGGCCAGGCGCTGGAGAGTGCGCGCACACCGGCCTTCGTGGTCGGAGCGGCCGTGGACCGCAGCCAGGCCTTCGAGGCCGTCCAGGCCCTGGCCGAACGCCACCAGGCGCGCGTCTATGTGGCCCCCATGAGCGGACGCTGTGGCTTTCCCGAGGACCATGCGCTGTTCGGTGGCTTCCTGCCGGCCATGCGCGAGCGCATCGTGGACAGGCTCTCGGGCCATGACGTGGTCTTCGTCATCGGCGCACCGGCCTTCACCTACCACGTCGAAGGCCATGGCCCCTTCATCGCCGAAGGCACGCAGCTGTTCCAGCTCATCGAGGACCCCGCCATCGCCGCCTGGGCCCCCGTGGGCGACGCTGCCGTGGGCAATATCCGCATGGGCGTGCAGGAGCTGCTGGCCCGCCCCCTGGCGCGTCCGCGCCCTGCGCTCCAGCCCCGACCCGCCATACCCGCCCCGGCGGCACCCGAGCCGGGCGAGCTGATGAGCGATGCCTTCCTCATGCACACACTGGCCCAGGTGCGATCGCGCGACAGCATCATCGTCGAGGAGGCACCTGGCTCGCGCTCCATCATCCAGGCCCATCTGCCCATCTACGCTGCCGAGACCTTCTTCACCATGTGCAGCGGCGGGCTGGGCCACAGTCTGCCTGCTTCCGTAGGCATCGCGCTGGCCAAGCCCGACAAGAAAGTCATAGGCGTCATCGGCGACGGCTCGGCCATGTACGCCATCCAGGCCCTGTGGAGCGCAGCCCATCTGAAGCTGCCGGTCACCTACATCATTGTCAAGAACCGCCGCTACGCTGCCCTGCAGGACTTCTCCAGGGTGTTCGGCTACCGTGAGGGCGAGAAGGTCGAAGGAACGGACCTTCCCGATATCGACTTCGTGGCCCTGGCCAAGGGCCAGGGCTGCGACGGCGTGCGCGTCACCGAAGCCGCCCAACTGCCCCAGGTTCTGCGGGACGCCCTGCGCAGCCCGCGCGCCACTCTGGTCGAGGTCGAGGTCGCCTGACCCGGCCCCGAGCTCTCGGAGACAAGACATGCACAACACACAAGAGCCGCAAGCGGCCACTGTCGGCATCCTGGGAGCGGGGGCCATGGGCACCCTGTTCGGCACCCGGCTGGCCCGGGCCGGCATCCCCGTCACGCTGGTGGATGTCAACGCGCAGCTGCTCCAGGCCATACGCGAGCACGGCGTGCACTGCGAGACCGACCAGGGCCCGCTGCACGCCGACGTTCAGGCCCAGCAGGCCCACGAGCTGACGCAGCCGCCCGCGCGCTGGCTGATCTTCACCAAGGCCGCCCACACCCAGGCCGCGCTGCAAAGCATTGCCCACCTGATAGGGCCCGGGACCCTGCTGCTCAGCCTGCAAAACGGCATAGGACATATCGAGACCCTGCACGGATTTGCCGATTCCCAGCAGATCGCCGTGGGTGTGACGACATGGCCGGCCCGGTTGCTGGCTCCCGGAAAAGTGAGTTCGCTGGGCAGCGGCAAGATCCGCTTCATGCCGCGCACCGGGCAGGTGGACGCCTGCTTCCAGGACTTCTGCGACGACCTCAACCGCGCCGGACTGCATTGCGAAATCGATCCCGAGGTCGAGACCGCCATCTGGGAGAAGCTGGCCTTCAATGCAGCCTTCAACGGTCTGTGCGGCATCACGCGCCAGACCGTGGACGGACTGGCCAGCCCCCTGGGCCGCAGCCTGATCCGCGAAGTCCTGGACGAGGTCGTTGCCGTGGCTGCGGCCAATGGCATCGCCGTGGACGCCCTTCGTATCCAGGCCACGGTGGAGGACGCCCTGAATCACCATGTGGGACACCAGCCATCGCTGCTGCAGGACCTGCTGGCGGGGCGCCCCACCGAGACCGACTCCATCCACGGCGCGGTGGTGCGCGCGGGCGAGCGGCATGGCATTGCCACGCCCATGACACGCACCCTGCACCAGCTCATCAGCATGACACAGCAGCGCACGCCATAGACCCCGGACTCGGCGAAAACGCATCGAAGGCTCGGGAAAGACAGCAAAACAAAGAGAAAGACAACAGGGACCGGGCCCACGGATTCAACAACAAGGAGACAACATGCGCAGAACCTTTCTCAAAGCCGGCGCTGCTTGCGGTGTGCAGCTCGTGCTGGGTGCGGCTCACGCCCAGCAGGCATCCGCCAGGCCCATGGAATGGGTGGTCGGCTTTGCCGCAGGCGGCGGCTCGGATGCCGTGGCTCGCGGCGTAGCCGAGGCCTGGGCCAAGCCCATCCATCGCAACATCGTGGTGATCAACAAGCCGGGCGCCGGCACCAACATCGCCGCAGAATATGCGGCGCGCTCGCGCGACTATGGCAACCTGGTCTTCACCGCCGACTTCGCCACCCTGGCCGCCAACCCGCATCTGTTCCCCAAGCTGGCCTACAACGCCGAACAGGACTTCATCCCCATCAGCCTGCTGGCGCGCTTTCCGCTGCTGCTGGTCGTCAACAACGAATTGCCGGTGCGCAGCTTCCAGGAATTTGCGGCCTGGGCCAGGGCCAACCCCGACAAGCTCAGCTATGGATCTCCCGGGCTGGGCACCCCGCATCACCTGGCCACCGAACTGCTGGCCCAGAAGATGGGCGTGAAGATGACCCACGCTCCCTACCGCGGCGCCGGCCCGGCCATGCTGGATGTGATCGGAGGCCAGATTCCCTTCATGCTGGTGGACAGTGCCGCAGGCCTGCCCCACATCAACGCCGGCAAGGTCCGTGCTATCGGCGTGGCCAGTGCTCAGCGACTCAAGAGCCTGCCCCAGACGCCCACGCTCATCGAGCAGGGCGTGGCCGGCTTCGAGGCCTTCGCCTGGCAGGGCCTGGTCGCCCCCAGGGGCACGGATGACGCCACCATACAGATGTGGTCCAGGACGCTGCAGGAAACCCTGAAGACGCCGGCCGTGCAGGCCCGTTTCGAGGCCCTGGCCCTGGAACCCCTGCCCAGCACCCCAGAGCAGATGCGCGAGTTCTGGCTCTCCGAGAAGAAGCGCTGGGGAGAGGTCATCAAGACCGCAGGCATCAAGCTGGACTGATCGATATCAATGACAAACAGGAAAACACCTATGGAGACTCCCATCACTCAACGCCCCTCTTCGCGCAAGCCTGCGCACAGGCCGCTGCGCGCCCTGATCGCCAAAGGCTGGGCCAGCCTGGGCATGGCGCTTTGCCTGCTGCCGGCTGCCCAGGCGCAGACATGGCCGGATCGCCCCATCCGCCTGATCGTGAACTTCGCCCCTGGCGGCGCCGCCGATGTGATGGGGCGCGCTATCTCGCCCACCATGAGCCAGGTGCTGGGCCAGTCCGTGGTGGTGGACAACAAGCCCGGAGCCAACGGCAATATCGGTATCAGCGAAACCGTGCGCTCTGCCAAGGACGGCTATACGCTGCTGCTGAGCAGCGGCGGCGGCATCAGCATCAATCCGCTGATCTACAGCAAGCTGCCGTTCAACCCTGAAAAGGACTTGATCCCCGTGGCGGCCGTGGCGCGCGTGCATGTGTTTCTGGAAACCAACCCCAGCCTTCCCGTGAGCAATGTGCAGGACTTCATCAAGCACCTGCAGGCCAATCCTGGCAAGCTGTCCTACGGCTCTCCAGGCCCGGGCAGCTCGCCTCATCTGGCCGGTGAGATGTTCAAGCGCGCGGCCAAGGTCGATGCCAGCCATATTCCCTACAAGGGTGCCGGTCCGGCCTTGACCGATGTGCTCAGCGGTCAGTTGCAATACTGGTTCGATCCGGGCCCGGGCCTCAAGCAGGTCGAGGCCGGCAAGCTCAAGCTGCTGGCCATAGGCAGCCCGCACCGCTCGCCTCTGTACCCTAAGGTACCCACGCTGGCCGAAAGCGGCCTGCCGGGCTTCGACGCCGACACACTGTTCGGCGTCTACGCGCCAGCCGGCACGCCCGCCCCCGTGGTGGATGCCGTGCGCGCCAGCGTGATCAAGGCACTGGAGCAAAAGAGCGTGGTCGATGTGATCCAGGGCCTGGGTGCCACGCCCGAGCCGCGCATGAGCCGCCAGGACTTCGTGGACCACCATGCCAAGGAACGCGCCCGCTTTGCACCGCTGATCAAGGAAATCGGCTTGAAAGTGGACTAAGAAATTTCAGTTCAACGTGGGAGTCCGGTTGCCCGAAAACTCCCTTTTGACCGCCCGTCTGAAAGGACCGGCGGTCATTTTTTGGTTTGTGCAAACAAGAATGCTCAACAGGCGTGCCTGCCGACAAAACACCGAGTCAGATCCGAATTTGCGCAAGTCGTGCTTCAGTGGGAGGCCACCGCCACCACTACCGCAGACTCGGCCACCTCCAGCCAGACATTGTCATTGGCCACCAGCCCGCTCATGGCCGGCGCAAAGCCCACGATCTGAGCACCCCAGCCCAAACGACAGATGGCTTCGTCGGAAGCCAGGCTCTCTTCCGTCACCGTGGCTGCGCCATAGGTCGCGCGCTGCACCACGGCAGGCCAGATATTGATGGGCTGCGTGGACCCCGCAGGCCGCTCCTGCCCCAGCCAGACCTTGACGGCCGTGGCCTTGCACAACGCCAGCACCTGCACACCGGGTGCCAGACCCAGCAGCTCATAGCTTTCGGGCGTGATGCGCGCAGCAATCGTCCAGTCCGAGCCTGCATCGCTTGCGGCACGCAGCCAGACCCGAATCTGCCCGCCTATGGACTCGACCTTGAGCACGCTGCAAGGCCACTGATTGCGCATGCTGGTCATCAGGCCCAGATTGGGCTGCCCGCCACCTGGCGTGCCGGCCTGCATGCGCTGCAGCAACTCGCTGCGCAAGCGCATCATGGCCTCGGCAGCATGCAGCAATTCTTCGCCCGCCGGCGTGATCTGTGCGCCGCCGCCCCCGGCGCCGCCCACGCTGCGCTCGACCAGCGGCACGCCAGCCAGATTGGTCAGGGTATCGATGGCCTGCCAGGCCGCCTTGTAGCTCACGCCCACGTCACGTGCTGCCTGGGAGATGGAGCCGCTTTGCGCAATCCCGCGCAGGATGGCAATGCGACGGTCGGCCATGTCATAGCCCAGCGCCTGGGAAACCGAGTCGGACGATAGTGCGCCACCCGACACAGCCTCGTCGCCGGCCATATCCAATTGTTCTTGTTCGAAATTTTCTGTGTCTGACATAGACCGCCATCATGCCCTGACAGCCAATTTCCTCGCTCGACCTCAGTTGTTCATTCACGTTACACTCGCTATTCCATTAATGAATAGCGAAATTTCAATGACTCAGATCACTGCCCGCTCCACCGGTTTTTCCTTTCAACTGGCTCGCTCTGCAGCCGTGATCGGCACAGTCGTGCTGGGCCTGTGGTCTGCGCAGGCGCAGGCCGCTGAAGTGGCGGTCGCCGTGGCAGCCAACTTCACCGCTCCCATGAAGAAGATTGCGGCCGAGTTCGAGAAGGATACAGGCCACAAGGCCGAGCTGTCGTTTGGCGCCACCGGCAAGTTCTATGCCCAGATCAACAACGGCGCGCCCTTCGGCATTCTGCTGGCCGCCGACGACACCACACCCGAAAAATTGGCCAAGGAAGGCAAGGGCGTGACCGATTCGCGCTTTACATACGCCATCGGCACGCTGGTGCTGTGGAGCCCCAAGGCCGGCTATGTGGACGACAAGGGCGATGTGCTCAAGAGCGGCGACTACAAGCATATCGCGATCGCCAACCCCAAGCTGGCCCCTTACGGAACAGCTGCCATGGAAGTGCTGAACAAGCTCGGCCTGAGCGCACAGGTGCAGCCCAAGGTGGTGATGGGCGAGAACATCGCCCAGACCTACCAGTTCGCTGCCACCGGCAATGCGCAGCTGGGTTTTGTGGCGCTGTCCCAGGTCATGGAGAACGGCAAGATCCGCGAGGGTTCGGCCTGGCAGGTGCCCGGCAACATGCACGAACCCATCCGCCAGGACGCCATTGTGCTCAATAGCGCCAAGGACAACGAAGCTGCCGCGGCTTTGATGAAGTACCTGCGCAGCCCCAAGGCGCACGACATCATCCGCTCCTATGGTTATAGCTTCTGACGCTTGACCGGCAATTCCTGGAGCTCAAACCAATCCGCTCTACCCTTGGCGCTGCTCGGCTAAGCTGGGCACTCCAAGGGTCTTTTTTTACGACTTGCGCAAATTCGGATCGGACATGGTGCTTTGCCGATAGAAATGTCCGTTGTGCATGCTTGTTTGCGCAAGTCCTGTTTTTGATTCCATGCAACTGAATGCCGAAGACTACGCAGCCATCTGGCTCACGCTCAAGCTCGCGGGCGTGACTACCGTGCTGCTCATGCTGCTGTGCACGCCGCTGGCCTGGTGGCTGGCCCATACCCGTTCGCGCTGGCGCGGCCCGATCGGTGCCGTGGTGGCACTGCCGCTGGTGCTGCCACCCACCGTCATCGGCTTTTATCTGCTGGTCACCATGGGCCCCAATGGCCCCATAGGCAAGCTCACGCAGGCCATGGGCCTGGGAAATCTGCCGTTCACCTTTGCCGGTCTGGTGGTGGGCTCGCTGATCTACTCGATGCCGTTTACCGTGCAGCCGCTGCAACGCGCCTTCGAGGCGCTGGGCTCGCGCCCCATGGAGGCTGCGGCCAGCCTGGGCGCCAGTCCGCTGGACCGCTTTCTGACCGTGGCCCTGCCGCTGGCGCGCCCCGGCTTCATCACCGCCGCCGTGCTGACCTTTGCCCACACCGTGGGCGAATTCGGCGTGGTGCTGATGCTGGGCGGCAACATCCCCAGCGTCACGCGCGTGGTCTCGGTACAGATTTACGATCATGTGGAAGCCATGGAGTACGGCCACGCCCATATGCTGGCGGCCGGCATGGTGGTGTTCTCCTTCATCGTTCTGCTGGCTTTGAACTGGCTGCAACCCAAAGCGGAGCGCCGCGCATGACAGCCAACAATTTCATCACCGCACAGCTCAAGCTGAGCCGGCCGGACTTTGAACTCGATGTGGATCTGCAACTGCCCGGCCAGGGGGTCACGGCCCTGTTCGGGCCTTCGGGCTGCGGCAAGACCAGCTGTCTGCGCAGCCTCGCCGGGCTGGAGCGGGCGCAAGGTCGCGTCACCGTCAACCAGACCGTATGGCAGGACGACGCCAGCCGGCAATGGCTGCCAACGCACCAGCGCGCACTCGGTTATGTGTTCCAGGAGGCCAGCCTGTTTCCGCATCTGTCGGTGCAGCGCAATATCGATTACGGTCTCAAGCGCACGCCGCAGGAGCGCCGCAAGGTCTCCAAGGAGCGGGCCGTGGAGCTGCTGGGGATTGCCCATCTGATGGATCGCATGCCCGCCACGCTTTCGGGCGGCGAACGCCAGCGTGTGGCGATTGCAAGAGCGCTGGCCACCAGCCCCGAAGTGCTGCTCATGGACGAGCCTCTGGCCGCGCTCGACGCCCAGCGCAAGGCCGAGGTTCTGCCCTATCTGGAGCAGTTGCAGCGGCATCTGCGAATTCCAGTGATCTATGTCAGCCACTCCATGGACGAGGTTGCGCGCCTGGCCCAGCATATGGTGTTGCTCGGCGCGGGCAAGGTGCTGGCGCAGGGCTCGGTCACCGAGCTGCTCTCCAGCCTCGATCTGCCGCTGGCCCATGGCGACGTGGCCTCCAGCGTGGTCCACGCCGCGGTGCAGGCCCATGACGCGGCCGACCATCTGAGCACGCTGATCTTCGACGGAGGCCGGCTCCAACTCGTCATGGCCCGTCCGCGCGAATTGGGCAGCCCGGTGCCGCTGCGCGTGCAGGCGCGCGATGTCAGCCTGAGTCTGCTCAGACCCGAGGGCAGCAGCATTCTCAACATCCTGCCGGTGCAGGTGCTGGGCCTGCGCGAGGATGGGCCGGGGCAGGTCATGGTTTCGCTGCAGGCGGGCGGCACCCGGCTGCTGGCCAGAATCACCCAGCACTCGGCCAAGGCCTTGCAGTTGCAGGCCGGCATGCCGGTGTATGCACAGATCAAGGGAATGGCGCTGCTGGACTGAGCGCAGCGCATCCGCCCCTTGCCGGCAAGGGATGCGCCTGCTGACTATCATCAGCCCATGACCGAGTCCGCCTGCCCCATCCCTGCCCAGCCGATAGCACCGCTGCACACCCATGCCGTGAGCTTCTTCCACGCCGGGCAGCAGGAGCGGCAGGAGCGCGTGCTGGCGGCCGAGGTGCCGATCGCACTGGTCTTCAACGGCATCTCGCATGCGGTGATGATGGGCTCGCCCACCGATGTGGAGGACTTTGCGCTGGGCTTTGCGCTGACCGAGGGCATCATCGACAGTGCCGCTGACTGCTACGGCATCGAAGCCCGCCCCGTGTCTGCCGCTGCGGCCGGCCTGCCCGAAGGCATGGACGGCATGGAAGTGCAGCTCGACATCGCCTCGCGCTGCTTTGCCCGGCTCAAGGACAAACGCCGCAGCATGACGGGCCGCACGGGTTGCGGCGTCTGCGGAGTCGAGAGCTTTGCGGCGCTGGATCTGTCGTTTGATGCCCTGCCGCCCCAGGACTGGCTGGAGCAGGTCGACGCAGCCACCGTGCTCAAGGCGATTGACGCCCTGCCGCCACACCAGATTCTCAATGCCGAGGCCGGCGCCATCCATGCCGCAGGCTGGGCCACGCTGGCCGGCGACATCACGGATGTGCTCGAAGACGTGGGCCGCCACAATGCGCTGGACAAGCTGGTCGGCCGGCTGGCCCGCACAGGCCGCCTCGACGAACCCGGCTTTGTGCTGCTGTCCAGCCGCGGCAGCCATGAACTGGTGCGCAAATGCGCCAAGGTCGGCATCGCGGCGCTGGCCACGATTTCCGCGCCCACCGTCATGGGCGTGCGCATGGCCGAGCTGACGGGCCTGCGCTTCTGGGGGCTGTGCCGCCCGCCCAAGGCCGTGCTCTATGCTGCGGGCGGCAAAGCCTGAGCAAGCCCTGCTGCCAAGCGCCAGCCTCTAGAATCACGGCATTGCGGCCATGACTCCAGCTCTGACCGCCCCACGATCAGCCCCTGGATATACACCATGAACCGCTGCACCACCACCCGCTTCAGCCGCCGCCTTTGGGGCTGCGCCTTGCTGGCTGCTGCCGCCAGCGCCAGCCTGCCGGCCCTGGCCCAGGGCCTGCCCTCGGACGACACGCGCAACTTTCCGCCCACGGCGCAGTTCGGCGAACTGACGGTCACCAACTTCCCCGAAGTGGCCATCAACGGCACGACCATTCGCACCACGCCAGGCTTTCGCCTGTTCAGCCGCGAACGCAGCCTGGTCTTTGCCAGCAACTATGCAGGCCAGAAGCTGCTGGTGGGCTATGTGATCGAGCCGCAGACCCAGGGTCTGCACACGGCCTGGATTCTGACCCCGGCCGAAATCGAGAAATACAAGCCGATCCAGCCGCGCACCCTGCTGCAGCGCGTGTTCGGCAGCTGAGTCCGGCCCGCGCCGGCCGCTATTGATTGACGAGCTGCTTGCGCTTTTTCAGCAAGCTTTTCGAACTGTTTCCATATCCAAATCGAGTGATGGCAAGCGCCAGCCGCTATCACTTTGTGCTTGCAGACTCTGCAAGCCCACCTGACAAGAGCGCCCCATGAGCAAGAAAGTCTTTATCAAAACCTTTGGCTGCCAGATGAACGAGTACGACTCGGACAAGATGGCCGATGTGCTGGGCGCGGCCCAGGGTTACGAGCCCACACAGAACGTCGACGAGGCCGACCTGATCCTGTTCAACACCTGCTCGGTGCGCGAGAAGGCCCAGGAAAAAGTATTCAGCGATCTGGGCCGCATCCGCCATCTCAAGGAAAAAGGCGTGCTGATCGGCGTGGGCGGCTGCGTGGCCAGCCAGGAAGGTGCAGAGATCATCAAGCGCGCTCCGTTTGTCGATGTGGTCTTCGGCCCCCAGACCCTGCACCGCCTGCCCGAGCTGCTCAATCAGCGTGCGGCCAAGGCCAAGCCCCAGGTCGATATCTCCTTCCCCGAAATCGAGAAGTTCGACCACCTGCCGCCGGCGCGCGTGGAAGGCGCTTCGGCCTTTGTCTCCATCATGGAAGGCTGCTCCAAATATTGCAGCTACTGCGTCGTGCCCTATACGCGCGGCGAAGAAGTCAGCCGCCCCTTCGAGGACGTGCTGGTGGAAGTCGCGGGCCTGGCCGAGCAGGGCGTGAAGGAAATCACGCTGCTGGGCCAGAACGTCAACGCCTACCTGGGCAAGATGGGCGACAGCAGCGAGATGGCCGACTTCGCGCTGCTGCTGGAATATGTGGCCGAGATTCCCGGCATCGAACGCATCCGCTACACCACCAGCCATCCCAACGAGTTCACGCCGCGCCTGATCGAGGCCTACGCCAAGATTCCGCAACTGGTCAGCCATCTGCATCTGCCCGTGCAACATGGCAGCGACAAGATCCTCATGGCCATGAAGCGCGGCTACACGGCCATGGAATACAAGAGCACCATCCGCAAGCTGCGTGCCATCCGCCCCGATCTGGCCATGAGCAGCGACTTCATCGTGGGCTTCCCCGGCGAGACCGAGGAGGACTTCCAGAAGATGATGAAGCTCATCCACGATGTGCGCTTCGACAACTCGTTCAGCTTCATCTTCAGCCCCCGCCCCGGCACGCCTGCTGCCAATCTGCACGACGACACGCCGCACGAAGTCAAGCTGCGCCGCCTGCAGGAGCTGCAAGCCGTGATCAACACCAACATCAAGGAGATCAGCGAAGAGCGTGTCGGCACGGTGCAACGCCTGCTGGTCGAAGGCGTGAGCAAGCGCGACGGCAGCGAGCTGATGGGCCGCACCTATTGCAACCGCGTGGTCAACTTCCCCGGCAACGAGCGTTTGATCGGACAGATGGTGGATGTGAAGATTACCGAAGCCAAGGCTTACACCTTGCGCGGCGAAGTCCTGGTCAAGGATTGACAACCCGACAGTCCCCGGCCTCATCCACACAAAGCCTGCCGGCAATGCCAAGGCAGGCTTTTTTCATGACTGGTTATAAATTCTGTAACAAATGGTGATGCCTTGCCGGATGGCACACACCTCTTCAATCCGCCGCTAGGATGGTGGCCTATTGGGGCCAAGCTGCCTCGGATTGAACTCTGGACACCATGAACCAAACTGCCGCACTGCAGGGCGATGCCATCTACGCCCTGCTGGATCAAGCCCATGAGCTACTGAACGACTACAACGACGACAAGCCCGGCAACATCAGCCGTCAGGACCGCATCGCCGCTGCGGTGGAATTGATGGGGCAGCAGAACTTTGCCCCTGCCACCGTGCAGGAGCTCGAGCGCGTTCACGACTTCTGGCTCTACCTCGATCAGCCCGAAGCGGCCAACAAGCTGCTGCAGCAGCATCGCGGCACTGCCCTGGCCGCTGCCGACGAACTGAGCCCCGCAGAAGCCGCGCTGCGCCTGAGCCTCAGCGACATCCAGAGCCGCATGGGCTTTGACCAGCCCTCCGCGCAAGCCTTGCTGGGTTCGACGGCACAGGCCATTGCCGGGCTGCCCGAGGATGTGGACAGCGACAACTACTGGCATGGCTGGCACTGGATGGCCTCTCAGCTCCAGGCATGGGAAGCTGCGGCCACGGGCCTTGAGCTGCAACGCGCCCAGGAGCGTCGCAACCCCGACCTGGCCGAAGATGCGGCCTATCTTGATGCCATCCTCTGCGTTCGCAAGGCGGAAATGGCCCACAAAGGCGGCCACACCAGCGAGTCAGCCAGCCTCGTGCAGAACGCCATCAATATATTGCGCGATGCCGCGCCCGATCAGCAGGTGGACTTTGACCGCTGGATGACGCTGGCCGACCATGTGCTGCCGCTGGCCCCGCAAAGCCTGCCAGCCCTGCTCATGGCCTGTGAGCAACAGCTCGCCCGTCTGGAGAACCCGCCACCATCGCAAGCCGTCAAGGCGCATCGCCAGGTCAAGATCGTGCGGCTGCAGGCCCAGGCCTGCGCTCAGGCCGGTCAGCTGGAGGCAGCTCTGCAGCTGGCCCCTCAGGGACACTTCGGACTGACGGATGACTCGGGCGATCCCTTCACCGCCTCCTGGCTGGGCTGGCTGGAGCAGACCGGGCGCCTGAAGCAAGCCGCCGATCTGGCGCTTCAGAGCGTGCTCCACGCTCGTCCCGTCTCGGCCGTGGCCGCCTTCGAGCTCGCCAAGAAGCAGTTCAGCAACGACCCGGAAAACGCCATCACCTGGGCCCTGGTTCTGGCCATTGGCCAGACCGACGAGGACATGCGCCAGCTGCTCGCGCAAGAAGAGAGGCCGCTGCATCCGGCTGATTTCTATCTGAACATGGTGCGCGCAGCCCAGCCGGCGCATCCTGTGCTGGCTCTGCTCGACGGCCTGCGTCTGGCACGCAAGCGCCAGATGGAGCAGGCTCTGCCGCTGCTGGAAATTGGCGTGGGCCAGCACCCCGAGATGGCCGACAGCGACAAGCTGCCCGCGCTCTGGGCTGCCCGCTTTGCCGCGCTGCCGCTGGAAGAAGCGCTGGCTCGGCCTTTTCCCCAGGGCCATGGCGCGCACTGGTGCTACGCCGCCGGCGTGGTCCTTGACGATGCAGACGATCTGGCACCGCTGATGGGTGGCAAGAAGAAAGTGCCTGCGCAGGAGGTGCGCGAGCCTCTGGTCGTGCGCTACTACGAGGAGGGTCTCGCCCGCTTCGAGCATTTCTGGGCGACTGGCCAGGGCCGCTTCAAGGATGGCGACCTGCATGTGTACTCCATGCTCTGCAACAACCTGGCCATCAAGTACCGCTTCATGGACCGCTACGACGAGGCCGCCGAGCTGCACCACAAGGGACTGGGCAGCAGCCCGTTTGCCGAGCATCACAACGGCCTGCTGTGGTGTGCCGTGGGCAAGGATGACGACGCGCAGACCGTGGTCGAGGCCGAGCGCCTGTGGCATTTCGCCCAGGAGCATGGCTACAGCCGCCACGAACCCACGCGTTACTTCTCCACCGTCGCCCTGTCGCTCTACAAGCTCAACCGCGATGACGAGATCAGCATCTGGATGGAGCGTCTGGACCAATGGTTCCACGACCTGGATGAAGACGAGCAGCGCGACGTGCGCCGCAACTACCTGGCGTCCCTGATGTCCATGCTGGACTTTTTCTCCAGCACACGCCCCGAGCTGGTGCTACCGCGTCTGCGCGCGCATCAGCAAGAAGTCATCGCGCTGCAGGACTGCTATCCGCTGCGCCGCCTGGCCTGTGCGCTGGAAGCCTACCCCGAGCTGCTGGAGGAATCCGTGGCACTGCACAAGCAGGCCAACAGCTATCTGGACAAGGACGACGACGAGGACGAGCGGCGCATGTCGCAGTCCGGCATAGAGCGTGCCGAGCGCAAGCTGGCCGAGCGCGACGCCCAGGCCGGCGCTGCGGCATCGGGTCGCAAACCATGGTGGAAATTCTGGTGAATCAGGTCGTCGAAAAAGCCGCTGCCGCCAGTGCCTACAAGGCGCGCGATGTCGTCAACGCGCCGGCCATCAAGCAGCGCATCAAGGAGCGCAGCGCAGAGCGCGGCGACGCAGCCGATGTCGCTGTCTGGCTGGGCAACCACTTCTACCGCCATGTGGTGGGCAATCTGCAGGCCGACGAGCCTGCCGTGCTGCGCATTGCCGACGTCCGGCAGTTGCAGGAGCTGGCCGGCCGCCAGCAGCCGCCTGCCTGGGCGCTGGAGCGGCTGGAGCGCAGGCAGGCCGGCTTCGAGCTGCCCGAGCTCTGGTGGGTGCAGCCCGACAGCGCCGCCCTGCTGGCGCTGGAGACACGGCTGGTGGAATTTCTCTCCACCCGCAAGGGCACCTCTCTCGAAGGCAAGCTGCAGCGCGTGAACTGCCCACAGGCGCTGGCGCGCTGGACGCTGGAGCATCTGGCTTTCGAGAAAAAACAGAACAGCGGCCGGGTTGAACACAGCCAGAGCGCCGTGCACGGGCTGCTGCGTGGCCAGCACGGTACCTTTGTGGAGTTTGACGGCACAAGTGCGCAGATGCGCCAGGAAATGGCCTATGAAAGCCAGATGATGGGCCACTGCGTGGGCCAGTTTGCCAACCGCAAGTCCTTCAGCGGCGGCTATGGAGAACATTACGCCGAGGGTCTCGAGTCGGGGCGCATGCGGCTGTTCAGCTACCGCACGGGCACTGCACAGCCCCGCATCACCGTCAATGCCTATGTGCAAAAGGACGGCAAGCTTCAGATCGAGCAGATCAAGGGCAAGCAGAACCGACCGCCGATTGCGCGCTATATGCCCGATGTGGTGACTCTGCTCAACCATCTGCCGCTCAACGACGAGGTACCCGAGGACGCTCTGTCCATGGGCATTGTGCGCCGCCCGCCCGAGCTGCTGAAGTCCCATCCGGGGCTGGCGCCCTGGTGCTCGGTGCAGGAGCTGCAGACCGACGACGAACAACTGTGGCTGATGCAGCAGCACCCCGCCCTGCTGCCCCGGCTCAATCTGCAGTCACCACTGATGCAGTGGATGGTGGCGGCACGCAAGGACTCGCTGGACAGCGAAGTCATTGAACGCATGCCTAAATCCGCGGCACTGAAACAGAGCTTGCTGATGGCCAGAAAGCGTCCCGGTCGCCCAGGAGTTCGCACATGAGCGGATGGACGATCTTTCTGCTCATCGTGGCCCTGATCTACTGGGTGCTGCGCGGCGGCTTCAAGCGCCTCAAGGAGGCCAAGCAACGCGGCGACATCATCAGCTACCAGGCGGGCAGCCAGGAGCGCAACTGGGCCCTGGCCCTGGCCCACCCCATGGCCTACCACGCCATGCAAGGCGGCTTTGCCAGCGATCTGCATGGCGCTGACGATGCGCTGGCCAGACAGCTGCGCCCCATGATCCTGCACCATCTTGGCCTGCGCACCGACCTCAGCGACGAACAGGTGCGCCAGCAGCTGCCCGACGCACTGCGCCAGCGCTGGTTCATGCTGGATCTGCAGCGCCTGCAGCGCAGCGACGACGTGCGCGCCGCAATGGCGTTTGCCTGCGCGCGCGTGACCTTTTTTGTGCGCAGCGCCAGGCTGCTGGAATGGACGGACGAAGCCCTGCATTGGGATATCCTTCAGCTCAACGCCCAGCGCGCCCAGCAATGCTTCGACAGCTGGCTTGCTTTCGGCCAGGCCTATGCCCAGGGCCGCGCTCAATGGCTGGCACAAGGCCGCAGCGATGTGCTGGGCAAGGCTTTCACGACCGAGGAAGTGGCGCAATGGGTGACGCAGGAGCAGCACCCCTGGCATGCGATGAGCTGGAATCTGCCGCTGACCGGCGATGAGGCAAAGCCCGCCTCCGAGCCTGCGGCATAAGTGCGGGACCCCCGCAAAAACCGAGGGACTGCCAGGCAGTCCCTTTTTACATCCGCGGCGCAGGCGTTCAGGCAAAGATGCTTCGGGCTTCCGTGAATCGCTTGGCGAAGTACACATTGTCCATGCGTACCCGCTGCACCGTTCCGCCGCTGGACGGCGCGTGCACAAACTGTCCGTTGCCCACAAAAATTCCCATATGGGAATAGCGCCCGCCCAGAGTGTTGAAGAACACAAAGTCGCCGCGCATCAGATCGCGTCCGTCCACCGGGTTGCTGGCCTGCGCCCATTGCGATGTGGTGCGGGGCAGGCGCATTTCCGTGATGCCCCCCACGGCCCACTGAATCAGGCCGCTGCAGTCAAAACCGCCTTCAGGCGAGTTGCCGCCATAGGTGTATGGCGTGTTGACCACCAGCATGGTGCGCGCCAGCAGCGACTCGCGCAGCTCTGCATCCAGACTCAGGGCATTGGCCGGGCGCACGGAAGATCCACCTTGCGCAGCAGGCCGGGGCTTGTCTTTGGTGGTTGAACACCCTGCCAGCACCGCAAGCAGCGAACCCGCCAGCATCAGCGCGCTGCGGCGCTCCAGACATTGAGGCAGAGGTTGCCGCTGACCCGCCTCCACGAAAGTCCTGTCTTGTAGCTTCATGGAAAGGCATGTTCTCAGAAAGCCACCCATACAGCCACCTTCTACCCACAATTACTGCGCTTCTTTACAAAAAAGTGAGCTGCTCCCGCTTGCCATTCCTTTGATTCAGATGCATTTCTCATCCAAACCCATGAACAACAAGCGCAAGCAGCTCACTTTATATAGATCGCTGATCTCAAACCAAGCACACCCCAACTCAGGGACAGCGAGCAAGAGCCGCCGCGCAGCGAGGCTGTCGTCCCCCTTGGGGGCGCCCGGCCAGGGGAAGCCGCGCAGCGGCTCAGGGGGATCAAATATCAGAACGGCAGCTTGGGCATGCCGCCGCCGCCCATCATGCCCTTCATGGCCTTCATGCCGCCCATCTTCTTCATCATCTTCATCAGACCGCCGCCCTTGAACTTCTTCATCATGGTCTGCATCTGCTCGAACTCCTTGAGCAGGCGGTTGACTTCCTGCACCTGCACGCCGGCGCCGTCGGCAATACGCTTTTTGCGCGTGGCCTTGATCAGGGCGGGGTTCTTGCGCTCCTTGAAGGTCATGGAGCAGATGATGCCTTCCTTGCGCTTGATCTCGCGCTCGGCCTTATCCATGTCGACCTGACCGGCCTTGCCGGCCAGCTCGGCGGGCAGCTTGTCCATCAGGGTCGAGAGACCGCCCATCTGCTTCATCTGCTGCAGCTGGGCCAGAAAGTCGTTGAGGTCGAAGCCGTCGCCGCTCTTGAGCTTCTCGGCCATCTTCTGCGCGGCTTCCATGTCCACGCCCTTGGTGACCTGCTCGACCAGGGCCACGATGTCGCCCATGCCCAGCACGCGCTGTGCGTGGCGGTCGGCATCGAAGACTTCCAGGCCGTCGATCTTTTCCGAGACACCGGCGAACTTGATGGGCGCGCCCGTGATCTGGCGCACCGACAGCGCAGCACCGCCGCGCGAATCGCCATCGAGCTTGGTCAGCACGATACCGGTCAGCGGCAGCGCTTCCTTGAAGGCCTTGGCCGTGTTGACCGCATCCTGGCCCTGCATGGCATCGACCACGAACAGGGTTTCGACGGGCTTGAGCGTGGCGTGCAAATCCTTGATTTCGGCCATCAGCAGCTCGTCGATGGCCAGACGGCCGGCCGTATCCACCAGCAGCACATCGAAGAAATGCTTTTTGGCGTAGTCGATCGCGGCCACGGCGATATCGTGAGGCTTCTGGTCGGGCGTGGAGGGAAACCACTCGGCGCCAGCCTGGGCCGTCACGGTCTTGAGCTGCTCGATGGCTGCGGGGCGATACACGTCTCCCGAAACCGTGAGCACCTTTTTCTTGCGCTTTTCGATCAGATGCTTGGCCAGCTTGGCCGTGGTGGTGGTCTTGCCGGCGCCTTGCAGACCCGCCATCAGAATGACGGCGGGAGGCTGGGCATTGAGGTTGATGTCGGCCACGCCTTCGCCCATGGTCGCCGCCAACTCCTTGTTGACGATGGACACCAGCACCTGGCCGGGCTGCAGCGAGCTGATGACTTCCTGGCCCAGCGCCTTTTCCTTGACGCGGGCAATGAAGTCGCGCACCACGGGCAGGGCCACGTCGGCCTCCAGCAAGGCCATGCGCACTTCGCGCAGCATGTCCTGCACATTGGACTCGGTGATGCGGGCCTGGCCGCGCATCTCTTTGACAAGGCGCGAGAGTTTATCGGTGAGTGCGGAGGCCATAAGCAAAAAGCATTCGAAAGTTATGGATGGACGGAAGTCGTGCGCGAGTGCGCAGCACGACTCTCCGGGCAGCTTGCGGACCCAGCTCAGGCGAGGCGAAGCTGCATGAACAGGCATTTTACCCGCTGCCCTTGATTGACGATGCCCCGCAGACTTGTCCGTGATCTGCCTCAGGCGTGCAAGGTCGCTGCGCTCTGCCCCACAGCTCCCTCGAAAAAGAGAGCAGGCCGGTCCTGAATGGACCTGAATCGAGCTCTCCTGCAAGTCCTGGCTCGTGGCGCAGGACTGGCCGGCTGGGCGGGAAGACTGGAGACATCGCCCGGCAGGAGAAAATCCTTGAAGAACGGGCTCGAAAGTCGACGATCTGCCCTGCAAACGCTCAAACCCGCGCTCATGACCGGGTTCAGACAGCGCTTTATGCGCAAAATTGACGGACGGCAGCGGCCTGCAAAAGATGAGTGCGGGCCAGCGGCACTATCATAGAAAGCATGCTCTCCCAACCGCTCACCGCAGCTGGCCCCATTGGCTGGATCCTGGCCATGGCCGCAGCCATTGCCTACGCCATTCCTGCACTTGCCACCCAGCACCTGCAAGAAGCCGGTGCCCGTCGCTGCCTGCGCCTGGCCTGGGCACTGCATGCCCTGCTGCTGGGCTGGGGTCTGCTTGGCGAGCTGCCGCACTTCGGCTTTGCTCCTGCACTCTCGATCACTGCCTGGCTAGTGCTGACCGTCTATGTGGTGGAGCAGCAGCTCTATCCGCAGTTGCGCTCGCGCTGGCCGCTGTCCATGCTGGGCAGCGTGGCCGTGCTTCTGGCCGTGGTATTCCCCGGCACACCGCTGCATGTCAACGCCTCGCCCTGGCTGCCGCTGCATCTGGCTCTGGGTATTGCTTCCTACGGCCTGTTTGCCGCAGCCGTCGTTCATGGCGCGCTGATGAGCCATGCCGAGCGGCAGATGCGCCAGGGCGGCGACCATGACAGCGGACTGCCGCTGCTGACGCTGGAGCGGCTGACCTTCCGCTTTGTCGGAGCAGGCTTTGTGCTGCTGACCGCCACACTGGCCGCAGGCTGGCTGTTTGGCGAGCAGCTCTACGGCAAGGCATGGGTGTGGAATCACAAATCCATTTTCTCCCTGCTGTCCTGGCTGGCATTTGCCGTGCTGCTGTTCGGCCGCAAGCGATTCGGCTGGCGCGGCCAGAGCGCCGTACGTGTTCTTTATATCGGCGCCATCTTTTTGCTGCTGGCCTATGCCGGCTCGCGGTTTGTGATTGAAGTCCTGCTGGAGCGCGCAGCATGAAGTATTTGCTGGTCCTGCTGGTCGTGGTGGTGGCTGTCGGAATCTGGCGCAGCAAACGCCGCGCTGAAGTGGCCGAGCAGACCAGGCCTGCCAGCACCCCCAAGCAGGCACAGACCATGGTAGCTTGCGCTCACTGCGGCCTTCACCTGCCGCAAGCAGATGCCGTGAGCGACGCCTCGGGCAAGATCTTCTGCAGCGCAGAACACCGCCGCCTGGCCCAGCAAGACACTGCCCGCCACTGACCGCATGGTGAACTCCGCCTCGCCCTGGCAGCACACCGCCATCCCGCTCGATGAAGCCATCAGCCGGCGCGCGGACGCCAGTCTCAATGCCCCGTTCGTACGCCTGTGGCAGGCCTTCCTCAGCGGCCGCGTGCTTCTGGCGCTGGCCCTGGTGCTGCTGCAGACGCTGAATCTGCAGCTGCAGAACATCAGCTCTCCCCTGGCCTGGCTGATCTGCTTCACCTATCTGACGCTGACCGTCGTGCTGCGCCTGGCTGCCGGACGTCATTTGCCGGCGCCTCGCGCAGCCCTGCAGTGGCTGCCCGTGATCGGCGTCGACATTGCGGCGATCTTTCTGCTGCAGATCTTTCAGGTCGGCTCGCTCAACTACACCGCGCTGCTGGCCATTCCCGTCCTGATCTCCTCGGCGCTGGGCGGACTGATGCTGGCCTTTGGCACCACGGCCAGCATCACACTGCTGACGCTGGCCTACACCTTCTGGCAATACCATGGCGGGCTCAACGACGGCGCCCAGTCTTACTACCAGACGGCGTTTTCCTGCGCCGGCTATTTCTGCGTGGCCTATCTCACGCACGAGCTGGCCAAGCGTGTCCGGCGCGAGCGTTCCCAGGCCCTGTTCAACCGCTTGCGCACCCAGACCCAGGAGCAGGTCAACAGTCTGGTGATCAACCACTTCTCCGACGGCGTGCTGGTGGTCGACTCGAGCTTGCTGGTTCTGCAGGCCAACCCAGCTGCCTTGCAGCTGCTGGGCCTGCCCATAGATCACCCCCAGCCTTTTTCCCTGCAGGCCCACAGCTGGTGGGAGCCGCTGGCGCATTCAACACAAGCCAGCTTTGCCCATGCCCGCCCGCTGTCCGCCACGATTCACCTGCAGGCTCATGAACGACACGGCGCCACGGGCATGCATGTGCGCACACGCATCACCGAAGTTTCGGCGCCCTATCTGGACGAGGGTCCGCAGGCGCAAGCCAGCCATTCGCTTTGCGTCATGTTTCTTCACGACCTGCGCGAAATGGAAGCGCAGCTGCGCACCGAAAAGCTGGCTTCCATGGGCCGTATGTCGGCTGCCGTGGCCCACGAAATACGCAACCCGCTGGCCGCCATCACCCAGGCCAATGCGCTGCTGGCTGAAGACCTGGCGAGCCAGCCCGGCCCTCAACAGCTATGCCGGATCGTGGGGCAGAACGCCGACCGACTGGCCCGCATCGCCGAAGAAATCCTCAACCTGGCGCGCGTGCAGCAGGGCGCAGAAACCCATCAGGGCCAGTCGCTGCCGCTGGACACCCTGCTGGCCCAGATCAGCCATGAATGGCGCACACAGGCCGCTCCGCCGCGCCAGCTTCTGCTGCGGCTCAATGCAACGGCCCGCCATATCCTGTTCGATGAAGAGCATCTGCGCCGCGTGCTGATCAACTTGCTGGACAATGCCCAGCGCCACCGCAGCCATGCCGGCAATGAGGCGGGCCTGCAGTTGATCAGCGGCCACGGGCCCTTGAACGGTCAGATCCAGGGTCTCGCACCGCAGGACGACACCTGCTGGTTCATGGTCTGGAGTGATGGAGCGCCGCTGGAGTCCAGCGTCGAGCGCCATCTGTTCGAGCCGTTCTTCTCCTCTCAAAGCCGCTCCAGCGGCCTCGGACTCTATATATGCCGCGAGCTGTGCCAGCGCTACGATGCCTCCATCAGCTATCAACGCCTGGCTCGCAGCACACCGCAAGGCGAGGTGAACGGCAATGCCTTTATCGTGACTCTGCGCAGCGGCCCTTCATCCCTCGCGAGCCACTCCCTGTTTGACTCGATCATGGTGTAAGCCCAGTGACATCATCGCCTCACTCATCCGCAGCGGCCAGCATTCTCGTGGTCGATGATGAACCGGATCTGCGCACGCTCTACGAGCTGACCTTGTTGCGGGAAGGCTACCGCGTGGAAACCGCGGGCTCGGTCCAGGAAGGCATGACTCAGTTGCAAGGCCGCAATTTCGATGTCTTGATTACCGATATGCGCCTGCCCGACGGGATCGGCATGGAGCTGCTGCTGCAGCTGCGCGATCAGTCGCGCAGCGAGCGCTGCATCGTCATGACGGCCTACGGCTCTGCCGAAAACGCCGTCGAGGCCCTGCGCGCGGGCGCGTTCGACTATCTGACCAAGCCCGTGGACCTGCGCCAGTTCCGTCAGGTCGTGGCTTCGGCCGTGCAAGGCATTGGCGCAGTGCCCAAGCCCGGCAACCCGCAGGCCAGCGACAGCTCGGCCGCCAGTGGCACTGGTGCGGGAACGCCAGCTGGCGCCCTGGAGGCTCTGGTTGGCAAATCTCAGGCCATGCAACTGGTCAAGCAGCGCATTGCCAAGGTCGCCAAAGGCATGGCTCCCGTGCTGATCCACGGTGAATCCGGCACGGGCAAGGAACTGGTGGCACGCGCCCTGCACGGCTGCAGCCAGCGGGCCGGCGGGCCCATGGTCGCAGTCAACTGCGGCGCCATTCCGGAAAGCCTGCTCGAAGCCGAGTTCTTCGGTGCCCGCAAGGGCTCCTACACCGGTGCCACGCAGGACAGGCCCGGCTACTTCCAGGCCGCGCAGGGCGGCACCTTGTTTCTCGATGAAATCGGCGACCTGCCCCTGGCCATGCAGGCCAAGCTGCTGCGCGCCATTCAGGAGCGCAAGATTCGTCCGCTGGGCAGCACCCAGGAAGAAGCCGTCGATGTGCGCATCGTCAGCGCCACCCACCGCGACCTGGTAGCGGAAGTGCAGGCAGGCAATTTCCGCCAGGACCTGTTCTACCGCCTCAATGTCATCGAAATCGAGCTACCCGCGCTGCGCGAGCGCCGTGAAGACCTGGGCCAGCTATGCCAGGCTTTGCTGCAAAAGCTGGCCCGCGAGTCCGGACTGGCTACGCCGGAGCTGGACGACATCAGCCTGAGCCAGATAGCCCGGCTCCCGCTGCCTGGCAATGTGCGCGAGCTGGAGAACGTGCTGCACCGCGCCATTGCACTGGGCGAGGAAGGCCCGCTGCGTCTGCCCGAATCCGGCGTGCCGACCGAGTGCGCTGGTGTGGCGGCAGCGGCTCCCTCGGGCGCTTGGGCATCGAGCGCACCGCCGCCGCAAGCTCAGCACGCAGGCAGTCCGGCCACGCTGCCGGAGGATCTGCAAGGCTGGCTTGATGAGCAGGAGCGCAGCATCCTGGTCAGAGCCCTGCAGGACAACGGCTTCAACCGCACAGCCACGGCGGCCAGACTGGGCATCAGCCTGCGCCAGATTCGCTACCGCATCGACCGTCTGGGCATAGACCTGCCGGCCGAAGGCAGCAAACACCAGAGCGATAATGTCTGATTCCACGCCTCTTTCCTCCTCCCTGGCCCAGCCCTGGCAGGCCGGCTGGTATGGTGCGGCGCGTCAGCTGAGATCTCCCAATTTCGGCCCTCGCCCCGCGGATGCGCAGATCGATCTCGTCGTCATCCACTCCATCAGCCTGCCTCCGGGCCAGTACGGTACAGGCGCGGTGCAGCAACTGTTCACCAATCAGCTGGACTGGGACGCCCACCCCTATTACCAAGGCATTCGCGGCCTCGAAGTCTCGTCGCATTTCTTTATCACGCGCCAGGGCGAGATCTGGCAGTTCGTCAGTTGCGACGACCGCGCATGGCATGCCGGCGTGAGCCAGTGGCGCGGGCGCGAGCGCTGCAACGACGACTCCATCGGCATCGAACTCGAAGGCCTGGAAGGACTGAGCTTTGAAGCTCCGCAGTACCAGGCCCTGCAGCAGCTTTGCATGGCCATCGCGGCGCACTATCCGGTGCGCTACATTGCCGGGCACGAGCACATCGCACCCGGACGCAAGCAGGACCCCGGACCCGGTTTCGACTGGCAGCGGCTGCAGCAGCAGCTGGCCAGCGCAGACAGCACCCGAAGCTGGGAATTCCCTCCCAGTGCTGCAGCCTCAGGCGCGGCCTGAAATCTTCATAGCACCTACCGCCTTTCAGTACTCGATTTCATACATATTCGCAGCTGAAATCCTGTACCAGCAAGCGCCATGCGCTCCTCATTTTGAGAATCCCAAGCATCCATCGTTGCGGGGCTCGAAACGGCATGTCAATGGCGCGCGTGCAACAACTGTCGCCTGCATCAAACACGCAAATTTTTTACATATTTCCGGCCCGATCTGCCGCCGCGCGCAACCGCGCCGCAGGCCTTTATTCATGCGGGATGAAGTCATTTTTGCGGCTGTCAAGCGGCGCTCGAAATGCCAGATTCAGTAGTTTCATCAGGTCGCTCGGATTTAAGCGCGATACACTACCGGTAGTGTTTTGAAGAGCCTCAGACCCCATATCTAGTGTTTACAAGTTGTGCACACCCTGTGCAAACCATGTGTAAACCGAGGCGCCGAATCGTGTTTTTGATGGCCTGCCCACAGTGCAGGCCTTTGTCTGCCTATCCACATACTGACTCAGAGGAACTTATGCAAGAAGCGTTGAACTCACTGCCTTCTGCCGCACCTGCCGGTGCAGCCAATTCTTCCTCCCCCAATGACAGCTATCAGATCATCCGCCGCAGCGGCGATGTGGTGGCTTTCGCGCCCCAGAAGATTGCCGTGGCCCTGACCAAGGCTTTCCTGGCTGTGCGCGGCGCACAGGGCGCGGCATCTGCCAGCGTGCGCGACACCGTCAACGAACTGACCGAAGGCGTGGTGCGCGCACTGGTGCGCTCGCGCCCCGATGGCGGCACCTTCCATATCGAAGATGTGCAGGACCAGGTCGAGCTGGGCCTGATGCGCGCCGGTCACCAGGACGTGGCCCGTGCCTATGTGCTGTACCGCGAGCGCCGCAACCAGGAACGTGCCGAGCAGAAGAAGGCCGCCGAAGTGGCCGCCGCTGCCGCCGCCAAGCCCGTGCTGCATGTGACCGACAACGGCCAGCGCGTGCCCCTGGACCAGGAGCGCCTGGAGGCTCTGATCGTCGCTTCCTGCCGCAATCTGAATGCCGACATCCAGTCCGCGCCCATCGTGGCCGAGACCCTGCGCAATCTGTACGACGGCGTGCCTCTGGCCGAGGTCTACAAGGCGTCCATCCTGGCCGCCCGTACGCTGATCGAAAAAGACCCCGACTACACCTACGTCACCGCCCGCCTGCTGCTGCACACCATCGTGCGCGAAGTCATGGGCCGCGACGTGCAGCCCGCAGAAATGCAGGCTGCCTATGCAGACTACTTCCCTGGCTTTGTGCAAAAGGGCGTGGACAACGAGCTGCTCAACCCCGAGCTGCTGAACTACGACCTGCCCCGTCTGGCCAAGGCTCTGAAGGCCGAGCGCGACGAGCAGTTCGACTACCTGGGTCTGCAGACCCTGTACGACCGCTACTTCCTGCACGTGCGCAAGACCCGCATCGAGCTGCCCCAGTCCTTCTTCATGCGCGTGGCCATGGGCCTGGCGCTGAATGAGCCCGACCGCAACGCCCGTGCCATCGAGTTCTACGAGCTGCTGTCGTCCTTCGACTTCATGTCGTCCACCCCGACGCTGTTCAACAGCGGCACGCTGCGCTCGCAGCTGTCGTCCTGCTACCTGACCACCGTGCCCGACGACCTGGACGGCATCTACGAATCCATCAAGGAAAACGCCCTGCTGTCCAAGTTTGCCGGCGGCCTGGGCAATGACTGGACCCGTGTGCGTGCCCTGGGCTCGCGCATCAAGGGCACCAACGGCGAATCGCAAGGCGTGGTTCCCTTCCTCAAGGTGGTCAACGACACGGCCGTGGCCGTGAACCAGGGCGGCAAGCGCAAGGGCGCGGTCTGCACCTATCTGGAATCCTGGCACCTGGACATCGAAGAGTTCCTGGAGCTGCGCAAGAACACCGGCGACGACCGCCGCCGCACCCACGACATGAACACGGCGAACTGGATTCCCGACCTGTTCATGAAGCGCGTGATGGAAAAAGGCCAGTGGACCCTGTTCTCGCCCGCCGACGCTCCCGATCTGCACGATCTGTACGGCGAAGCCTTCGAGAAGGCCTACACCGCCTATGAAGCCAAGACCGACAGCGGCGAGCTCAAGCTGTTCAAGCGCGTGCCTGCCGTGGATCTGTGGCGCAAGATGCTCTCGATGCTGTTCGAGACCGGCCATCCCTGGATCACCTTCAAGGACCCCTGCAACATCCGCTCGCCCCAGCAGCACGTGGGTGTGGTGCACTCGTCCAATCTGTGCACCGAGATCACGCTCAACACCAGCGACACCGAAACTGCGGTCTGCAACCTGGGTTCCGTGAACCTGGTCCAGCACATCAAGGACGGCAAGATCGACCACGACAAGCTGCGCAAGACCGTGAACACGGCCATGCGCATGCTGGACAACGTGATCGACATCAACTACTACGCCGTGCAAAAGGCCAAGGACTCCAATCTGCGCCACCGCCCCGTGGGCATGGGCCTGATGGGTTTCCAGGACGCGCTGTATGAAATGCGCACCGCCTACGCCAGCCAGGGCGCCGTCGAGTTCGCCGACGAGGCCATGGAAGCCATCTGCTACTACGCTTACTGGGCGTCGACCGAGCTGTCCAAGGAACGCGGCACCTACTCCACCTTCAAGGGCTCGCTGTGGGATCAGGGCATCCTGCCCCCCGACACCCTGAAGCTGCTGGAAAAGGCCCGCGGCGGCTATGTGGAAGTGGATCGCTCCGCCAAGCTGGACTGGGATGCACTGCGCGCCAAGATCGCCCAGGACGGCATGCGCAACTCCAACTGCGTGGCCATTGCGCCCACAGCCACCATCTCCAACATCGTGGGTGTGGATGCCTCGATCGAGCCTTCGTTCGGCAACCTGTCCGTGAAGTCCAATCTGTCTGGCGAATTCACCGTCATCAACCAGTACCTGGTGCGCGACCTCAAGCGCCTGGGCCTGTGGGACGACGTGATGGTCATGGACCTCAAGCATTTCGACGGCTCGCTGCGCGCCATCGACCGCGTGCCGCAAGAGATCAAGAACCTCTACGCCACCGCGTTCGAAGTCTCGCCCGAATGGCTAGTGGAAGCCGCCTCGCGCCGCCAGAAGTGGATCGACCAGGCCCAGAGCCTGAACATCTACATGGCCGGTGCATCGGGCAAGAAGCTGCACGACACCTACATGCTGGCCTGGCTGCGCGGTCTGAAGACCACCTACTACCTGCGCACCACCAGCGCGACCAATATCGAGAAGTCCACCGTGCAAAGCCGTGTGCTAAACGCCGTGTCCTCCGGTGCTCCTGCTGCTTCGGCGGCCCCTGCGGCCAAGCCTGCGGTGAGCGCACTGGAAGCCGCTGCCGCCGCTGCCCGTGCCCAGGCACCCGCCACGGACATCAAGTTCTGCGCGATCGACGACCCAGGCTGCGAGGCCTGCCAGTAATTGACTGGCTCCCCCTGAGGCGCTTGGCCTAGGCGGCCCCGCGCCTTCCCCCTCTCTGGCGCTGAGCGCCGGAGGGGGACGACACCCTCGGTGCGCGGCGGCGCTTCCTCGGTGTCTCTCGCTTTAGAGTGCGCCAGTATTTGAGTGGCGCCACTCCATCAATAAATGACTGAAAAGCTGGATGTCGATTGCATTGCACCCAGCCTTTTCCCCCTCAAGGAATAAATATGCTGAGCTTTGACGACGACACCTTTGCCTCTTCCGCCACCAGCGCAGAAGCCGGCGCGTCCACCAGCACCCACAAGCGTGTGAATGCCGCCGACAAGCGCATCATCAACGCCAAGACCGACGTGAACCAGCTGGTCCCCTTCAAATACAAGTGGGCCTGGGAAAAGTATCTGGCCACCTGCGCCAACCACTGGATGCCGCAGGAAGTGAACATGACGCGCGACATCGCTCTGTGGAAGGACCCCAACGGCCTGACCGAAGACGAGCGCCGCATCGTCAAGCGCAATCTGGGCTTCTTTGTGACGGCCGACTCGCTGGCTGCCAACAACATCGTGCTGGGCACCTACCGCCACATCACTGCGCCCGAGTGCCGCCAGTTCCTGCTGCGCCAGGCTTTCGAGGAAGCCATCCACACCCATGCCTACCAGTACATCGTGGAATCGCTGGGCCTGGATGAATCGGAAATCTTCAACGCCTACAACGAAGTCCAATCCATCCGCGACAAGGACGAGTTCCTGATCCCCTTCATCGAAGCGATCATGGACCCCAACTTCCACACCGGCACGCCCGAGACCGACCAGACTCTGCTGAAGTCGCTGATCGTTTTTGCCTGCCTGATGGAAGGTCTGTTCTTCTACGTGGGCTTCACGCAGATCCTGGCCCTGGGCCGCCAGAACAAGATGACGGGCGCCGCCGAGCAGTACCAGTACATCCTGCGCGACGAGTCCATGCACTGCAACTTCGGCATCGATCTGATCAACCAGCTCAAGCTCGAGAATCCCCATCTGTGGACGGCCGAGTTCAAGCAGGAAATCACGGAGCTGTTCCAGAAGGCCGTGGAGCTCGAATATCGCTACGCCGAAGACACCATGCCACGCGGCGTGCTGGGCATGAATGCATCCATGTTCAAGGGCTATCTGCGCTACATCGCCAACCGTCGCGCCACGCAGATCGGTCTGGAGGAACTGTTCCCCGGTGAAGAAAATCCCTTCCCCTGGATGAGCGAAATGATCGATTTGAAGAAAGAACGTAACTTCTTTGAGACACGAGTGATCGAGTATCAGACCGGAGGCGCACTTTCTTGGGATTAATTGCTTCTAAGCAGGCACAATGCGAGTCATGACTTGCTTCACTTCATTGCTACAAAAAACTGAGATTTTTGGCGTGAAGCAAATTTGTGTTCCTAGCGATGCGTAACTCCACATCGCTTTGAATCGTCCGGCACCGCAAGGAACCGGACGTCTTATGCAAATCAACGAAGGAGAAAATGATGGCAACTGCGAAGAAGACGGCCGCCAAGGCCACAACCGAGAAAAAGACACCTGCCAAGAAGGCGGCCGCGCCCAAGGCTGAAGCTGTGAAGAAGGCAGCTGCAACCAAGACCGCAGCCCCCAAGGCCGCTGCTCCTGCAAAGGCTGCACCCAAGAAGGCTGCTACCGCTGCCAAGGCTGCTGCTCCTGCAAAGGCTGCCCCCAAGAAGGCTGCTACCGCTGCCAAGGCCGCTGCTCCTGCAAAGGCTGCACCCAAGAAG